>JAEWKR010000109.1 GCA_023457715.1 Verrucomicrobiota bacterium | reverse complement strand
TTGGTTGTTGGATGTTGGATGTTGGATGTTCGATGTTGGATGTTCGATGTTCGATGTTCGATGTTCGATGTTCGATGTTCGATGTTCGATGTTCGATGTTCGATGTTCGATGTTCGATGTTCGCTCCGGAATTCGCCACAGAGATCACAGAGCTCCGACACAGAGACCACGGAGGCTCGGTCGTTCGGACAAGCTGTGCGGCACCATTGGACGTTGGACGTTGGACGTTGGATGTTGGATGTTGGATGTTGGACATTGAGGTTTCGACCTGTCCTCCAGTCGTCGAATCGCTGGCGCTCTTCGCTACATCGTGGTAGCCGCCCATCGGTTCGATGTTCGATGTTCGATGTTCGATGTTCGATGTTCGATGTTCGATGTTCGATGTTCGATGTTCGATGTTCGATGTTCGATGTTCGACAGAGCCGAGCCGGAGCTCTGTGGTCTCGGTGGCTATGATGGCACGGTCGCGCCGCGGCGCTGCATGACAATGTGCCAGGCCGAGCAACCGACGAAGATCAAGCCGGCCATCACGGCCATCATCCCCGCGGAGCTCGTCGCACTGATGCCTTCGAGCCCGGTCAGGCTCCGCAGAAGCGGAGGAAAAACCGCCACCGCCGCAATGTGGCCGAGCACGGCGCTGGCGGCGGCGAGGATCAGCGTGAGGGCCACAATCGTGCGCAGGCGGTGCGAGAGCAGGGTGGCCGCGGCCGCCGGCGCCACCAGCATCGCAATCACCAGGATGCTTCCCACGCTTTCGAAGGCCAGCACCGTGGTGATGGCAGTCACGATGACCAGTGCCTGCCGGACCCATTCGGGCCGCACGGCCTGCGTCGCCGCCATCGAGGGATCGAACGCCACAATCGTCAGCTCCTTGAAACACAGCCAGGCGAGGAGCAGGTTCACCAAAAGCAAAGCGCCCGACTGCCAGGCCACACCCGGGATCGGCCCAACGTCGATCACCGCCGTTTCGATGCTCCCGTAAAGCACACACCCGGGATCAAGGTCCACGTGATCAGCGGCCACCCGGATGAGAATCAAGCCCAGCGCGAACAGGGAGCAGAACACGACGCCCGTGGCGGCCCCGGGTTCGACCTTGCCGAGCCGTTGCACCAGCTGGGTCAGCACGCCGGTGAGCAGCCCCGCGATGATCGCCCCCAGCAACATCGCCCATGGGGCGCGGGATTGGGTAGCAAGGAACGCGATCGCGACGCCAGGCAGCACGCTGTGGCTGATCGCGTCGCCGAGCATGCTCTGCCGGTTCAGCAGCAGAAACAGCCCGGGCAGCGCGCACGCCATGGAGATGAGCGCGCCCGTGACCACGATCCACGTGTCGACTTCGGTCCAGTTCATGCGCCGCCTCCTTCGGGATTTGCGGGCACCACGGCGGGGGCGAACCGCTCGCGAAGGAGCTCCTCGAGTTCGCCGAGGATATCCGGATCGACGATGTGCTCGATCTGGTCGGCGTCGCGGTGCACCTGGGAGGGGGCGATGTCGGCATACTGGATCAGATAGAGCTCCCAGAGCCGGTGGTTGCGGATGACGCGCCGCGCCTCCGCCCGACCGGCCGAGGTCAGCTTCCACCAGCCTGGCGCGGTGGCGCGGACGAGTCCCGCGCGCCGCGCGCGATGCAGGTGGTCGAGAAAACCCCGCCGGGTCCAGGTCTGCTGCGCGAGCAACGCCTCGAGCTCGACGGGCAGCGCCAGCGCCGGCGGTTCCCCGGGTGGCGTCCGGTCCTCCGCGAGCTCGTAAAAGGCGCGCATCAGATGCTGATGCCCGACGCGCTCCGTGATCCGCCGCTGCTCCAGCCAGCGCACCAGCAGTCCGCGCCGCGTGCCCAGCAGCAGGCTCATGCCGAACAGCCCGAAGGCGGCGAGCACGATGACCGCGCCGGCCGGGAGCTTGGGAAACAGCGCGCTGCCCGCCACGCCCGCCACGCCGCTGACAATGCCGATCCAGCCCGCCACGACGCCGCTGACAAAGAGACGGTCGGTCCAGAACCGGGCCGCCGCCGGCGGAATGATCAGCATGGCGACCACCAGCAGGAGGCCGACCGCCTGCAGCCCGATCACCGTGACGGCGACCACCAGCGCCATCAGCAGCCCATCGAGCACCATCACCGGCCAGCCCTGCGCGGCCGCAAAGGCTTCATCGAAGCACAGCAGCTTGAATTCCTTGTAGAGCAGGAGGCAAAGCGCCGCGGTGCCGACCGAGCTCCAGAGAATCAGCTGTGCATCCGCCGCGGTCATCGATGCCGCCTTGCCATAGATGAAGTTCGTGATGCCCGCGGCATTGCCGGTGGGCATCTGCTGGATCGTAACGGTCAGGCAGATGCCAAAGCCGAAGAACACGCTGAGCACGATGGCCAGGGCCGCGTCGTCCTTGACCCGGGTCCAGCGCCGCACTGCCGAGATGAACGCCATGCCGAGCAACCCTGAAGCCACGGCGCCGCCCAGCAGGGCGGGAAGCGAGCGTCCGCTGTGGCCCAGCGATTCCATCAGGATGAAGGCCAGGGCCAGCCCAGGAAGGGTGGCATGGCTGACGGTATCGCTGAGCAGCGAGCGTTTCCGCAGCAGCAGGAAGGTGCCCACCAGCCCGCCCGCCGCACCCAGGGCCGCGGTGCCCAGGAACACCACGCGGGTGTTGTGATCGGCGAGCGTGACGACCCGGCGCACTTCCGCGCCGGTGGGCCAGCGGAAGCCGTTGTCGGTGATGGAGCGCCCGCTGGTCCGGGCGCGTTCCGCCTGCGACGGTTGCAGCAGCCCGAGGCCCACCGCCACCGCCAGCGCACAGACGAGTGCGATCCACACTGAACTTCGTCCGAAGGCCGCCTTCATTTTCCCGGCTTGATGTCCTGTCGCACCGCCGCCTCCACGGCCGCATCCAGCAGCGACAGCTTTGCCCCGTAGGTCTTGCGCAGATTCTCCTCCGTGAAGGTCGTCGCGACCGGCCCCTGCGCGACCACCCGCATGTTGATCAGGGCCACATGATCGAAATACTCGGGCACGGTCTGCAGGTCGTGGTGCACACACACCACCGTCTTCCCCTGGCTTCGGAGTTCACGGAGGATCGTGACGATCGCGCGTTCGGTCGCCGCGTCGACGCTCGCGAACGGTTCGTCCATCAGGTAGAGGTCCGCGTTCTGCACCAGGGCCCGTGCCAGGAAGACACGCTGTTGCTGCCCGCCGGACAGCTGGCTGATCTGCCGGTCGACGTAATCGCCAAGGCCGACGTGGGAGAGCGCTTCGCGGGCGCGCCGCCGATGCTCGCCCGTCACCCGGCGGAACCACCCGATCTGGCGGTAGAGCCCCATCGCCACCACATCCGTCGCACTGACCGGGAAATCCCAGTCGACGGATTCGCGCTGTGGCACGTAGGCGACACGGCCTCGCACCGACTCGTAAGGCTGGCCGAAGAACAGAATGCGACCGGAGGCGCGCGGCACCAACTCGAGCGCCGCCTTCAGCGTGGTGCTCTTGCCGGCGCCGTTTGGCCCCACGATCGCCGTGGCCTGATGCGCGGGCACCTCGAGGTCCAGGTCCCAGACCACGACCTTGCGCTGGTAGGCGACATTCAGCCCACGAATGGACAGGGGCACAACCGACGATGTTGCTGGTTTCTGGTTTCTGGTTTCGAGTTCCATTTCAGCCGTTCAGCCTTTCAGCCTTTCCGTCATTCAGCCTTGGCCCCGAGTTTCCCGTTGAGCCCGCGTCCGGGGGCGTCACCCCCGAGCGCGCGCGCGATGGTCGTGACGTTATGATCGATCATGCCGATGTAGGTGCCCTCGTAAGTGCCGGGGGCGCCCATCGCATCGGAGAACAGCGTGCCCCCGATTGAGACCTTCCACCCGCGGTTCTGTGCGCCTTCGATGATGGCTCGCACGTTCTTATCGGAGACGCTCGATTCGACGAAGATGGCGGGAATCTTTTGGGTGACGAGCCGGTCCACCAGGCCGTTGATGTCCTGCACGCCGGCTTCGGACTCCGTGCTGATGCCCTGCACGCCCACAACCTGGATGCCGTAGGCCCGACCGAAGTAGTTGAAGGCATCGTGCGCGGTGACGAGCACCCGCTGCGACTCGGGAATCGAGGCGATGACCTTGCGCGCATAGTCGTCGAGCCGCTTGAGCTCCGCGACGTAGCGTACCGCCTGCTCGTGGTAGCCGCCGTAGCCCGGATCCACCTGCTGCAGGGCCTGCGCCACCGCCTCGACGGCGCGAGACCAGGCTTGCACGTCCATCCACACGTGAGGATCGGTGTGCCCCGCCTCCAGTTCGAGGAGCGAGGCCCGGTCGATCAACTCGGTCACGGCAAAGACCGGGGTCCCGCGCTGGGCGACCTTCCGGAACATGTCAGCCATGCGACCCTCGAGCATCAGCCCGGAGTAGAAAACCAGGTCGGCGTCGAGCAGCTGCTGCACGTCGTCCCGCGTGGGCTTGTACAGATGGGGATCCACGCCCTCCCCCATCAGGCCGGTCACCTGCGCCCGCTCGCCCGCCACCTGCGTGACCACGTCCTTCACCATCGCGGTGGTCACCACCGTGCGAAAGGGCGGCGTCAGCACGCGGGCCGCCGGTTTCTCCGCCGAGCAGCCGGCGAGCAGGGCCACCACGAGAGCGAGGCCCAGCCAGGACAACCGCCCGCTGCGACGCGACGAACGGGACGTGGCGACCATCGGGGGACAAGGCAGGGACGCAGGCATATTGAGGAATGTAGGCTCCGTTTTTTGATTTGTCAAAAAGCGATCTTGGGTTGCGTCAAACACGCGTCGAGGTATTTGTCGCGGGGAGATGGCCAGCAGTACCGTCGAGAACTACCTGAAGCACCTGCTCCTGCTCTCCGAGGAATCGGGCGAACTGGTCAGCATGGGAGCGTTGGCGAGTTCGATGTCGGTGGTCCCGGGGACGGCAACGACCATGGTCAAGGCCCTCGCTGAGGAAGGGTTGGTGGACCATCAGCCCCGGCTCGGGGTGAAGTTGACGGCCAGCGGGCGCCGCGTCGCCCTGAACGTCCTCCGGAAACACCGGCTCGTCGAAACCTTCCTCGTGAATGTCCTGAAGATGGACTGGGGCGAGGTTCATCAGGAGGCGGAGCAGCTGGAACACGCCATTTCCGATGCGGTTCTGGACCGGCTGGACGCGCTGCTGGGGCACCCGTTGGCCGACCCGCACGGAGATCCCATTCCGAGCGCCCAGGGCAAGTTGAACTCCCAGGTTTACGCCACCCTTGCCACCTGCGTGGTCGACAAACCGTTGCGCATCGTCCGCATCACCGAGCAATCCCCCGACTTCCTGCAGTTTGCGGAGAAGAACGGCCTGCTGCCCGGCACCCAGGTCCGCGTCATCGAACGGAATCTGGCGGGTGGCCTCGTGACGCTCCGCAAAACCGCCGGTCACGCCGCCTTGAGCCTCGCCGCCGCGGGTCGCATCCTGGTCGAGCCGGAGAAATAAACCGGTGACAGCCCGGTGTCGCGCATCCTGAATCCTGCATCCTGATACCCGCATCCCGGGTCCCGCAGCTCGCCCTGACCCATGACACCGATCGAAAAAGCGGAAACCGCCCTCAATGCGCGGATCGCCCGGATCCAGGCCAACCTGGTTGAGACCAAGTCGGACACGAGCCGGCAGTTCCTCTTTCAGTCGCTGGTCGCGTGCATCGGGATCGGCGAGGCGTTGACCCACTACGTGAAGGCCATCGGTGATTTCGCGCGCGAGCGGCATGGCGTGCTCAAGCAATCGCACGCGGCACACACGGCGGAACACGAGGAGTTGCTCCGGGTGGGCAAGGAACAGCTGGAGCGATTCAAGGCGGCGCCCACCGACAAGGCCCTGCGCAAGGAGATTGAGCGGACGCAGGCTTCGATGGCGGCCATCCAAAAAACGCTGCGCCGCGGGACGAATGCGTTGCAGCGCGAACTGGCGCCGAGCATGGCGATGCTCGACGAGATTGCGCTCACCCTGCGCCGACTCGGCGAGGCCGATCAAAAGGAGCCGCTCAAGCGCGCCGTGAAGCGCATCATCGAGCAGGCGGATGAGCTTTACCGCGCCCAGCCCACCCTGACGGCGAAACGGATCGTGGACGCAGAAGCCTGGGCAAATTCGGCGGCGGCCGAGATCGATCGCGCGCCGGAGTATTACGAGGCGTACGCGCACGCCGGCACGCAGGCGATGCTCGCGCTGGACGTCATGGCCCTGGCGCTCTCGACGACGCCACCCACGACCGCCGAGGATGCCACCCGCCGCGCCAGCGAGTCCGTCTCCGCCCGCATCAAGGAGATCACCGGGCGGTTTACGACGGGCGGGCCGGAAGCGCCGCAGTAGGCGGTCGGAGCTCTACGCTCTCTGTGGCTACTTCGGAATCCAGGTCCAACGTCGAACATCGAACATCGAACGAGTCCGCGGCTATCCGAACGTAGCGAGGAGCGCCAGCGAGTCGATCAGCGGAGCCCGTGTTTTCGCCACGTCCCTCCTCGGATTTCGAATCGCTGGCGCTCTTCGCTACGCCCAAGCGCCTTCGTGTAGCGAAGAGCGCCAGCGATTCGATGACTTGAAGCTGATCTCAAATCTCAGATCTCAAATCTCAAATCCCGGACGCGGCCTCCGTGTCCTCCATGTCCGCCGTAGGCTCGGCGAAGGTGGATGTGTCGGAGCTCTGTGCTCTCTGTGGCTACTTCGGAATCCAGGTTCGACGTTCGATGTTCAATGTTCGATGTTCATGAAGCCGCCCCGGACCCCATGAACCTCCCCGTTTCCCTCCGCGCTGCGTTGTGCCTTGGCGCGTTGACCTGCTCACCGGTCGTTGCGCAACCCGAAGCGACGGCGGGGTTCGGAGACCACGCCCTGCAGCTCGAACGGGATTGGCAGCAGCCGCCCGAAGCGGCGCTGCCGCGGACCTGGTGGCATTGGACGCTCAGCAACGTCACCCGCGAGGGGATCACCAAGGATCTGGAATGGATGAAGCGCGTCGGCCTCGGCGGGTTCATGCTGGCCGACGTCGCTGCGGGACGTGGGCAGAGCGTCGAGCCGAAGGTTCCCTTTGGGACGCCCGAATGGTATGAACTTGTCCGCCACGCCGCCGCCGAGGCCGATCGGCTGGGACTCGAAATGTCCATCTTCAGCTCGCCGGGCTGGAGTGAAACCGGCGGACCTTGGGTCAAGCCCGAACAGGCGATGAAGAAGCTGGTGTGGAGCGAAACCTCCGTCGCCGGACCGCAGCGCTTCAGCGGCAAACTTCCGGCCCCGCCCAACACGATCGGGCAAATCCGCGACACCGGCGCGAGCTACTACACGAGCGATGCCCGGGAGGCTCCGTTTTACGCGGACGCCGCCGTGATCGCCTATCGCACGCCCGCCGGCGAAAGCGCCGCCGCCATTCCGCAACCGAACGTCACCTCCCACGCCGGGCCCGTTGACGGCCGCGCCCTCCTCGACGCCGCGCTGGGCACGCTGTTCACGCTCGCCGCGCCCGCGGACGGAAGTCCCGCGTGGGTGCAGTACGAATACGCGGCGCCGCTCACGGTCCGCGCGATCACGCTCGGCGGTCGCGGCGGCAGCGCCAACGGCATCCCCGTCGGCCGCGTTCTCGCCAGCAACGACGCCCGGACCTGGGAGACGCTCGTCACCCTTCCCGGCCCGCAGCTCTATCGGCAAGGGATGGTCCGCACCTACGCGTTCGCGCCGGTGACCGCCCGTTATTTTCGGCTCGAGCTCACCGGCGCCCCGCTCGGGCCGGCGCAGACGATGAGTCAGGTGGCGCCCCGGCCCGCGACCCAGTACATCCTCAGCGAAGCCGTGCTTCACTCGGGCGCGCGCGTCCACCGTTGGGAGGAAAAGGCAGGGTTCAGCTTCCTGTTCGAATACGACTCGGTGCCGACGCCGGAAGTCCCCGCGTCCGCTCGCGTTTCGCCCGGCGAGGTCGTCGATCTCACCCGGCACGTGTCCCCCGACGGTTCACTCGCGTGGGACGTCCCCGCGGGCGAGTGGACGATCCTGCGGCTCGGCTACTCCCTGACCGGCGCCAAGAACCGTCCCGCCACTCCGGAGGGCTCCGGGTTCGAGGCCGACAAGCTCAGCGCCCGCCACATGGAGGCGTACTACCACGGCTACTTCGATCCGCTGGAGAAGGCGCTCGGACCGCTGTTCGGGCGCAGCCTGCGTTATGTGATGATGGACAGCTGGGAGGCGGGAACGAACAACTGGACCGACGAACTCGCTGCCGAATTCAAGCGGCGGCGCGGGTACGACCCGACCCCGTGGCTGCCCGTGCTCACCGGGCGCGTGGTCGGGGACGCCGAGCTCAGCGACCGTTTCCTGTGGGACTTCCGGCGCACGCTGGCGGACCTCTGGGCCGACGCGCACTACGGCACGATGGCCGCGAAGCTGCGGGAAAAAGGCATCGGCATCTACGCCGAGGCCGCCGGGGTGTCGCTCGAAATGCCCGAGGACACGCTGCTGAACAAGAGCAAGGTCGAGATCCCGATGGGCGAGTTTTGGGTGCGCGACCTGCATCCGCGGCTCATGTACCTCCAGGATGTCCGCGGGGCGGCCTCCGCGGCCCACGTGTACGGGAAAAAACTCGTCGCCGCCGAAGCCTTCACCGGCGGGGGTTACGAATCCCCCGCCACCCTGAAGCGGGTCGGCGACTATTGGATGGCGCAGGGCATCAACCGGATCGTGTTCCACACCTCCGCCCACCAGCCGCTCGACACCAAGCCGGGCAACACGATGGTCGGCATCCACCTCAACCGGAACATCACCTGGGCCGAGCAGGCGAAGCCCTACCTGACGTACGTCGCCCGTCAGAGCCATCTGTTGCAACAAGGCCGGTTCGTCGCGGACCTCGCCTACCTGCTCAACGAAGGCGCACCGTCCACGCCGCCGATCTGGTCGGCCGGCACGCTGCCCGTCCCGCCCGAAGGATTCGACTACGACTGGATCAACGCGGATGTCCTGCTGAACCGGATGCAGGTTGCGGCCGACGGGCGGCTCGTGCTGCCGGACGGCATGAGCTATCGCGTCCTTGTCCTGCCGGGAACCACCCGGATGCGACCCGAGCTGCTGCGCCGGTTGCGCGACTTCGTGCAAGGCGGCGCGATCGTGGTGGGCCGCCGCCCGGAGGCTTCGCCCTCCCTGGCCGGTTATCCGCAAGCCGATGCCGAAGTTCACGCGCTGGCGGAGGAGATCTGGGGCGACCTCGATGGCGCCAGCCGCACGATTCGACACGTCGGCCGTGGCGCCGTCTACTGGGGCTGGCCTTTGCCGCGCGTGATGGAGCACGCTCGCATCGAGCGGGACTTCGAGTTCAGCCGCGACCTCGACACGGACCTGGCCTGGCTGCACCGGCGCGTCGGGAAAACCGATCTCTACTACGTCGCCAACACCACCGATCGCCCGCTGGAGCTGCGCGCGCGATTCCGGGTCGCAGGACGCGAGGCCGAATTCTGGCGGCCCGTCACGGGTGCGATCGAACCCGCGAGCTACGCCATCCAGGGCGAACGCACGGTGGTTCCCCTGAGCCTTGCTCCACGGGAATCGCTGTTCGTCGTGTTCCGGCGCCCGGCCACGCAACCGACGCGCACGCTGCCTTTGGCCGCCACGAGCACCCTGGCGGAACTTGGTGGCCGCTGGGACGTCACGTTCCCTCCCAACCTCGGCGCCCCCGCCACGATCACGCTCGCGAAGCTCCAGTCCTGGACCGAACACGCTGAACCCGGCGTAAAGTACTTTTCCGGCACCGCGACCTATCGAACGACCTTCGCGCTGGCGGCCCGCGCGACGGAGGCCCGGGTCTGGCTCGACCTGGGTCAGGTGGCGGATCTGGCGGAGGTGCGGCTGAACGGCCGGGCCCTCGGCGTGCTTTGGGCGCCACCGTACCGCGTCGAGGTAACAACCGCCCTGCGCCCCGGCGAGAACGAGCTCGAAGTGAGCGTCACGAACCAATGGACCAACCGCATCGTCGGCGACGCCACCGTTCCCGACGGCCAAAAGGTCCTCAGTCTCGCCGCGCCGCCGCCTGACCGCGGTGGCGGCATCTTCGGCCGCGGCCCGCAGGCCCCGCTCGAATCCGGTCTGCTGGGCCCGGTCCGGCTGATCGAGCAACGCCCGGAATGAGCCACAGAGGACACAGAGCTCCGACACAGAGGTCACGGAGGCCCCGTCCGCCTACGGCCACGCTAGTCGAGAGCGACGCCGGTGGCGGGCTAAAGCACCGCCCTCCTCTCGACCCGATTCGAATGGAGGGCAGTGCTTTACGCCGCCGTTTGCGTCTTTCGCCAAGCCATCGGATGAGAGAATGGGGATCCGGCCTCCGTGTTCTCTGTGTCGGAGCTCTGTGAACTCTGTGGCGAAAATCCGAATGACACCCGACTCTCGATCCGCCCCATCATGACCACCCCTCGCATCCTTCCCCTGTTGCTCGCGACGGCTTCGCTCGCCGGCGCGCAGATTGCCGACACGCCGGATGGGCTCGTCGCGCACATTCCCGCCAACTACACCGAAGCCAAGACGGGCTCGTACACGCTGCCGGATCCGCTGCAGCTGGCCAACGGCACGCGGGTGACCGACGCCAAAACCTGGTTCGAGCAGCGCCGGCCCGAAATCTTCAAGCTGCTCGAGGAAAACCAATATGGCCGCGTTCCGGGCCGCCCCGAGAGCATGAGCTTCGAGGTGACGGACCAGGGCACGCCGGCTTTCGACGGCAAGGCGCTGCGCAAGCAGATCACGATCCATCTCACCGCCGACAAGCAGCACTACGTCGACGTCCTCATGTACCTGCCCGCCCCAGGGAGCGCCGGAGGCTCGCCGGCATCGCGTGTGCCTGTCCTGCTCCAACTCGGTTGGTTCGCGAACAACCTCGCCGCGGGTGACACGGACCCCGGCGTCAAGGTGGGTCGCCGCTGGAGCCCGGAGCAGAAGCAGCGGGTCGATGGCGCGGTTTCAGCGGGTTCGCAGGGGCCGCGGGTCCCGCTCCCGGGTCCAATCATCCTGCCCGTCATCGAGCGTGGCTACGGGTACGCCGTGTTCCACTACAACGACATCGACCCCGATTCGCCGGACGGCTTTGCCCACGGGATTCGCTCCGCCTACCTCAAGCCAGGGCAAACGCAGCCGGCGCCCGAGGAATGGGGAGCGATCGCCGCGTGGGGCTGGGGCGTCAGCCGGATCCTCGACTACCTCGAAACCGATCCCGCGGTGGACGCGAAGAAGGTCGCGATCCTCGGGATGTCCCGCCTCGGCAAGACCGTGCTCTGGACAGCCGCGCGCGATGAACGCATCGCCGCGGTGATCGCCAGCGTCTCCGGCGAGGGCGGGGCGGCGCTGAGCCGGCGCAACTACGGCGAGACGATTGCGCACCTCGTCGCGCCGACCCGTTATCCGTACCAGTTCGCGCGCAATTACCAACACTGGGCGCAGCGCCCGTCCGATGCGCCCTTCGACGCCCACTTCGTGCTCTCGCTGATCGCGCCGCGGCCCCTGCTGCTCCAGACCGGCAACACCGACAAGTGGTCCGACCCCTACGGCGAGTTCCTCGCCGCGAAAGCCGCGACGCCCGTGTACACGCTGCTCGGACACAAGGGGATCGAGGAGTACTCGCTCCCCGCCCCCGGCAAGCCGTTGCTCAACCGGCTCGGCTACCTCATGCACGACGGTGGCCATGCGATCCTGCCGGCCGACTGGCCCGTGTTTCTCGATTTCCTCGACCGGCATTTGAGGAACTGAGCCGGAGCGGGGTTCGCGGTTTGAGGGCACAGGGTTCAGGGTTTGAGGTAGCGGGGAGCGCCAGCGAGTCGAGGTAGGGGGATCGCACCGGAGTCGCGCCGCGCCTGATCGTCTCGCTGGCGCTCCCCG
This sequence comes from Verrucomicrobiota bacterium, assembly GCA_023457715.1. Classification (GTDB taxonomy): domain Bacteria; phylum Verrucomicrobiota; class Verrucomicrobiia; order Opitutales; family Opitutaceae; genus ER46. The sequence continues at coordinate 29,922 of JAEWKR010000109.1, read as the reverse complement.
CTACCTCCCTGCCCCCTGTCTCCTGCCCCCACCGCGGCGCGCCCTCGGTGCCGTAGTCCGGCCGCACGACCCGCACCACCGTCCGACCCCTGGACCTCAGGGCGAACTGAGCAGCCGATTCCCCTGCACCGGCAACAGACCTCCCGGGGGCAGCCCTGGCAACGCGTTCAGCAGTTCGTCCACCAACAGGACCAGGTGATCCGCGCTCGAGGGCTTGACCAGATAGGCGCTGGCGCGGTCCTCGCGGCTGCGGGCGACGTCCTTTTCCTGCGTCGAAGAGGTGAAGATCACCACCGGCAGCGACGCAAACGGGGCCTCCTGCCTGCGCACCCAGTGCAGCACCTCGAGCCCCGTTAACTCCGGCATCTTCACATCCAGGATGAGGAGCGCAGGCAAGGGAAACCGATGGCGATGGCGGTACGCGCCAGCCTCCGCCAGATAGTCGATCACGTGCCGCCCATTGGGCACGATGCGCAGGGCGCAACGGCGGTGGAGCCTGGCAAACGCGCGCTCCATGAAGAAGGCATCGTTCTCATCGTCTTCGGCGTAGAGAACGAGCGGCGGCGCATTCACGGGTCACGGCCGCTCGCTGCCGGCAATTCGATCCAGAACGTGCTGCCCTGCCCGGGGGCCGAGTTCACCCCGGCCGTGCCGCCCATCCGTTCGGCGGCCTTGCGCACGACGGCCAGGCCGATGCCCGTGCCAGCGCTTCCGGCTTCCGCCTTGTAGAACATCCCGAAGATCTTCTCGTGCAATTCCGGCGCGATGCCCACCCCGTTGTCGTGCACGCACACGCAGACCCGTCCCTCGCGTTCACGGGCCGACACGCGGACTTCGGGGCGGACGCCGGGGGCGGTGAACTTCAGCGCATTGCCCAGCAGATTGGAAATGCACTGGGTCAGAGCCGCCGGATTGGCACAGACCGCCGGCAGCGGATGCACGATCTCGATCTCCGCGTCGGCATCCCGCAGTTCGGGGTAGGATTCGATGACGCTCGAGATGAACGACGCCAGTTCGATCCGCTCGACGGGCGTCTGGCTGCGCGCGACCCGGCTGTAGATCAGCACGTCCTGGATGAGCCGGTCCATCCGGTCGGCGGCGACCTTGATCCGGCGAAGGTACTCCTTGTGGTCGGCCGTCAGGTTGCGACGGGATTCCTCCAGCAGGATCGCGGCATAGGTCTGCATCGCCCGCAGGGGCGCGCGCAGGTCGTGCGAGATGCTGTAGGAGAAGGATTCCAGCTCCGAGATGGTTTCCTGGAGCGTGGCGGTCCGCTCGGCGACCCGCACCTCGAGTGCATCGCGGGCCTCCTGCAGCGCGCGTTCGCTGCGCGCCCGTTCCACCATCGGCCACACCCGCGCGATCACATCCTCCACGAGCTTCTGATCCTCGAACGACCACTCGCGCACCCGATCGTCGGTCACCACCAGGCCCACCGTCCAGGGCCCATCGGACCTGAACGGCTGCGCCACGTAGGCGCGGGTGCCCAGCGCCAGGTAAGCGGCCGCCATGGCTTCGGTCAGGGGATGCGTCGTCACATCCTCGACGGCGAAGTCGCCCGCGGTCGCCACGTCCCACCAGGCCTTCCCGCCGAACGCGAAGAGCGGCAGCTCCCGCGGCATCGCCGCCATGCCGGGTCGCGCGTACTCGGCCGAGATCAGCACCAGCCCCTGGTCGTACCGGCATTCGGCAAACATGCAGCGCGCGGCCCCCAGCATCTCGGCCACGGACGTGACCGTCTCGCGCAGGATCGCGTCCTCCTCCCTCAGCGGCACCAGGGTGTTGGCGAGTTCTCCGAGGAAGCTGCGCCGCCGCTCCGCCTTCTTGGCCAGCGTGATGTCCTCGAACAGGACCGCCACCTGCCGCCGCCCGACGCGGAAGGCGTGGACCCGGAACCATCGCTGCATCGGCCGGGCCTCGCGCTCGAACTGTGCGGGCTGCCCGGTTTCCGCCACGCGTCCGTAGGTTTCGAACCAGAAGGGCTCCAGCTCCGGACAGAGTTCGCGCATCCGCCGCCCCACCGGGTCCTTCAATCCCGTGGCCCGCTCGAACCCGCCGTTCGTCTCGACAAAAACGTAATCCTTGGCGCCGTCTTCGTCGAACAACACCTCGATCACGCAGAATCCGGTATCCAGCGATCTCACCAACGAGTCGTAGCGCTGCGCCTTCGCCATCGAGGCGTCAGTCTCGCGAACCCTCTCCGTGACGGATTGGTGTGACATAAGAACCCTCCTTCCCCGGCCGCTGAAGACAAAGACCGCCGCCCCTGCTCGCGGTTGCGGACCGGTCCGCCGAGGACGCTATCAGGCGCCGAAGGAAACCGCCATCGGGCCTTCCGCTCGTTCATCACTGGCAGTACATCGCAGGGCCCGTAACAACCGGGAGACACGAGCTCCCGGCGGGAACGGCTTCCCGCCGCTCCGCTGCTCCTGGTCCGGCCATCAGGAGAAGACCTGCTAATGCTCCACCCGACGACTCAGCCCCGATCCGAGGGCTTGATGGGCGCCCCCACGGGACGCTGGTTCTGAAGGGTGAACGGAAAGACTCCGTTGCGCTGCAGCTTCGTAAAGCTGTCCTTGCCGAGGTAGTGTTCGAGGGCCTGCTCCGTTTGATCGGTGAAATGCTGCAGGTTCCGGCTCACTTCGCTCCAGTCCACCGCCTGCCCTTGCGACTCCCGCGCGCGAACCTGCGCCTGATAGTCCTGCACCGTCTTCTCGAAATACTTGATGCTCCCGTACACCGAATCGATTTTGTGGTCGTCGAGTCCCCAGAGCCCGGCGTTCTTGCGCATCAGGCCGTAGCTCGGATCCTGCTCCTTCTGCACTGCGGCGAAGGCATCCGCTCCGAGCACCCGTCGATACTCTTCCTCCCGGGCCTCCTCGAGCACGCTGAGTTGCTCCGCATACGCGGACGAGGCGGGATCATCCTTGAACTGGAGATCAAGCTTCTGGCGCAGTTCGTTCCACGCCTGCTGGGTGCGCAGCAGTTCCTGGAACTGCACCTCGTTGGGCTGGGCCGTGGCCAGGCTCTCGCGCAGATTCACCGCCGCGGACGGATCGTGCAGCTGGCGGGCCTGCGCGTAGCGCTCCTCGCCGAGCAGGGCTTTCAGGCGGGTTTCGAAATTGCCGACGAGGCGGCCAAATTCCTCGGCGATGCCGATCTCGTCCATCTCCCCTTTCACGCGGGCTTTCTTCAGCTCCAGCTCCCGCGCCTGCAGTTCCTTCCAGAGCGCATAACTGCCGTCGATCTCGGCCGGCGTGAGGGCGATCTTCCCCCGGTTCGCCTCGCGGAGCATGTTCTCGTGGTCCCATTGGCGAAAGCCCTCCTCGCCCAACGCCGCCTTCATCTCGGAATCGAGGCTGCTGGCGTTTTCGAGTTTGAGCAGGGCCAGGGTATCGGGATCGCCATGGGTCTGAAGCGAGACCTCGCCGCCCCGCTTGTTCCAGGCCCAGTCGAGATCGGCAATGACGATGCGGGCGAGCACCTTGTTCGGCACGCCCATGCCGCGCAGTTCGTCGACCAGCCAGCGGCGTCGTGCCGTGGGCGTGGCGGTGCCGGGATACTCCGGCCGCGCGACACTCCGCACCACGGCGGGACCGGAGGGCGCTGCGACCGCGGGAGCCGCCGCCGGAAGAGACGGCTTCGCGTGGCGCAGGTAAAGCGCGAGCGCCGCGATCCCGAGGAGAACGTTCAGTCCGACCGACCAGCGAAAGGAAGAGGAGGAGGGCATGGGGGAGCGACGGGGGTTCACGGGGTGGGACGCGGTCCGTTCTGCGCGGCCAGGGTGGCCCAGCGCAGGACGCGGTTGCCCTGCAGGCGCTCGAATCGCTCGGGGCCCAGGTAGTTTTGCAGGGCGCGTTTCGTTTGCTCGGCGGATTGCTGGAGGTTTTTCTGCACCGCCACCGAATCGATCGGCCGGCCCTCCGCCTGCAGCGCCAGGACGTGGAGCTGGTAGTCGTCCACCGTTTTCTGATACTGCTTCATCGCCTGGTAGACGTAGTCGATCTTCTCCTGATCGAGGCCCCAGAGCGTCTCGAACTTCTTCATCTGCGTGTACGCCGGATCCTGGTGCTTCTGGAGCGTCTGGAAGGCCTCCGCGCCCAGCACCCGCTGAAACTGCTCGTCGCGGGCCGCATCCAGCGCGCGCAGTTTTGCCACGTAATCGGGCGAGAAGGTGTTGTTTTGAAATTCCGTTTCGACCTCCATGCGGGCGCGATTCCACTGGGTTTCCACCGCGAACAGCTCCTTGAACTGGGCGTCCGAGGGGTTCGCCTTCGCCAGCTGATGCCGGAAATTGTCGGCCACGAACGCCTCGTCGATCTGCTGGGACTTCGCGTAGCGTTCGTCGCCCAGCAGCGCGCGCATCCGCTCGTTGAAGCCCTCGTACGCCGCGTTGATCGCATCGTTGATCTCGGCTTCGTCCATCGAGCCGTCGAGCCGCGCCTTGTCCAGTTCCAGCATGCGCTGCTGCAGGGTCTTCTTGTAACCGTAGAGCGCCTCGCCCTCGGGTCCGGTGACCTCGACCTTCGTGCTCATCGCCTCCCACAGCATGTAGTCCTGGTCCCAGCGCTTGAAGTCCTCCTCTCCCAGCGCGGCGCGCATCTCGACGTCCTTGCTCAGATTCATCTCCAATTGGACGGCCGCCATGCGGGCCATGTCGCCCCAGTGCGCCTCGAAACGGCTGTCCCATTCGACCTCAAAATCCACGCGGGCGACGCGCCCGAGCACCTCGTTGGGCACCCCCAGCGCGCGCAACCGGTCGATGATCGCGCGGCGTCGATCCGCCGGGGAGTCGATCTGATCATACCGCGGCACCACTCCGGCCGGACTGGCCTGGGCAACCGACCCCGCCGCTGCGACCGGCGTGGCGGGGGACCACTCGGAGGCGGGAGCGATCGCGGTCACGTCGGACGCGCTCGCGCCGGGAAGGCGCGCGGTGACGCGGAAGGCGAGCAGGGCGACCACGATCGCGAGGATGACGTTGAGGACGAGGGAGGCCTGATGGGGTGCGGGGCGACTCATACGGGGGGAAGCTGCGGGGACTCACGTGGGGGTGGCGGCAAAGGGCCGGCGGCGACAAAATCGCGCCGGCCCGCGGGGGGGGTGGCCGGCCCCGCGCTCCCGGGCCGACGCGTCCATGCGATTACCAGACGGTGGCGTTGACGCCGCCCGGGCCGCCGAACGCTTCGCTCGCCAGCACCGTCTCGCGCACGGTGCCCCAGCTCCAACCCAGCGACGTCCACTTGTTCTTGTGGTTCGCCATCGTGATCGTGTGGTTCTGCGCCGTGGGACGGTTGGACGTACGGTCGTTTTTATACTGCCGGAACGTGCTGTTGACGATCTGGAGGTACACCGTGTACGTGCCGCCGTCACTGTTCACGGTGCCGTAATTCGTGCCCGAATTGTTGCCCATGTCGGTGATGTACCACTCACGGGTGTTGTAGGGCGCCCAGCCATACAGCGCGAGGATGTGCCAGTTGCCGCCGATGTAACCGCAGTTGTAGCCGACGTTCCGGACCGAACCCGGCCACCAGCCCTTGCCGGTCAGCGCATCAGTGACACCGGCCGTCCAGCTGCCGGCCCAGTTGCCGCCGGAGCCGGTCAGCGAGGCCGTGCCGCTGCCGGTGTAGTAGGTGAACCAGTAGATGCTGCCGTGATAACCGCTTGCTCCACCAGCCGATGCTTGCGAGGCCGCAAACAACGCGAAGGCCAATAACAGTACTTTTTTCATATCGTGGGACTCTGCATTTGTGGGGTTGAGCCAGTGCAAGATGCATGGCTGGCGTTAATGGGTAACGCTCCCGGAATCATAACGCCGCTGGTTTGCACGCGCCATTGGCCATTTGCGCCAAAACGACGAGCCGTTTGCGCCGTACCAGCCCATTATGGGCCCCGGTCTATTACCCGGGCAATAGGTTGGAACCTATCCGCAGCGGAGGGCTGGACCCGAGCGGAGTCCCTTCCCCCCCTACGCTCGGGCGTTGGGAATGTGCGCCGCCTGCCGCAGCACTTCGGCCGGCGCCACCTTGAGCTGACCCGCCAGTCCCTTGAGCCGGGCCAGTTCCGCCTCGGTCAAGGCGGTGAGCCGTTTCGTGCCGTCGCGATCCACCCACGTCAGATGATGCACGCGCTGCCGGGAGCTTTTCACGAGATCGCGCAGGAACGGAAGGTCGTCGGCACTCACATTCATGGGGGTGACTAGCGTGGGGGGCCGGGCCGCCGTCAAGGCAAGGATCACGTGGTTGCAGATGGACCCGGAGCCAGGCAACGCCGTCCAATCTACGCGGGGAAGGCCTCGACGAGCTTGCCGCGGATCTGGTCCTCGTCCGGCGCGTGCGCCAGGACCGTCACCTGGTCCCATCCTTGCAGCTGCGTCTCGCCCTTGGGCAGCACCACGGTGTCGCCGCGCGTGATCAGGGTGATGATCGCCCCCTCCGGCAGGCGCAAGTCGCGCAGGCGCGGACCGGGCGTTCCCTTGGGCCCCGGCAGATCGACGATCACCATGTCATAGTCGCTCTTCGCCATCGTGATCATCTCCAGGTTGAACAGCGCCTTCGGGCGGGCGGGTTCCGAGAGCCGCAGCCACCGGGCGACCAACCCGAGCGTGGAGCCCTGGACCACGATCGACAGGATCACGGCAAAGAAGACAAGGTTGAAGACCTCGTTGCCGATCGCGAGGCCGGCGGCGGCGGGATAGGTCGCGAGCACGATGGGCACGGCGCCGCGCAGGCCGGCCCAGGCGGCGAATACGCGGTGGCGCGTGCTGATGGACATGCCCAGCGTACCGACAAACACGGCAATCGGGCGCGCCACGAAGGTCAGCACCAGGAACAGCAGCAGCCCCTGCAGCCAGACATCCGCGAATTCACGTGGGAAGACGAGCAGGCCCATCAGCACGAACATCCCGATGTTGACGATCGTGGAGAGCGCTTCCGAAAAATTCTGCACGCCCTGCTTGTGCACGAAGGCGCCGTTGCCCAGCACGAATCCGGCGGTGAAGACGGCCAGCATCCCGCTCGCCTGCGCCAATTCCGTGATGCCGTACGTCAGCATCACCAGTCCCATGAAGAGGACATAGTAATAGCCGCGATCCTGCGGCGTGAGCCAGTTGAACAGCCGGATGGTCAGCCGCCCCGCCAGGTAGCCGAAGATCGGCCCGGCCCCGAACTTCCAGAAGAAAAGGAGAACCGTCGTCGCCTGGAACCGTTCACCCGACGCCAGGCTGGCAACCGCCACCGTGGTCAGGAGGATCGCCATGGGATCGTTTGCCGCGCTCTCGATCTCGACCGTGGAGGAGAGCTTCTGGGGCAGCGACTGCCGGCGGAGGATGGAGAAGATCGCCGCCGCATCGGTGGACGAGATGATGACCGATAGCAGCAGCGACAGCTCGAGCGTCCAATGAAAGATCCAGCGGAGCACCGCAAAGGTTACAGCGGCCGTCAGGAGCACACCCCACGTCGCCAGACCGCTGGCCGGCAGCGCCACCGCGCGGAAGTTGGCGCGCTTGGTCATGAATCCGCCATGGAAGAGGATGAACACCAGCGCCAGATTCGCGCAATGGTTGGTCAGGACCATGTCGTCGAAATGCCATAGTTTCAGCACGTCGCTGCCGCAGACGATCCCGGTCCCCAGCGCAACCAGGATGACCGGCACGCTCCAGCGTTCCAGCCACACGGAAGCAATGACGACGGCCACCAGCAGGGCGGGGAGGATGAGGTAGAGGGTCAGCATGTGAACACGTCCGCCGAAAAGGACCCGCCCCGCCGACTTCTGCAACCCTCGATCTTCGTCCCTCCCCCCACTCTGCCAGACGTGGGGGACGATTGGCGCGAAGAGGCGGGCGCGGGGCGGTTATCGGGCCAGCGGCCGAACGCGTTGCCGGAGTTCGTTGAGAAAGGCGTCGGCGTGGGTCCAGACGGCGTAATGTCCGGCATCAGGAATCACCGTCAGCGCCTTCCCCGGGGCGTCGAGCTGGCCGACGTAGTCCTCGGCGTGAGCGAGCGGCGTGACAGTGTCCTTCCCGCCTTGGATGACGATGACCGGAATCTTGAGGTCGATGCCCGAGTCACGCAGCCGCGTGTTCAACAGTTCGTCGTACAAGCCCCAGGGAGGGACGGAAGCGAAGCCGCGGAAGCGGTTGAACTCGTCGGCCAGGGAGAAATCCGGAGGCGGCGCCAGGAGGCTCTGCTTCATCAGGACGATCGCGGCCTGATCCGCCGCGGGCTGATATTTGGCGGCCTGTTCGAAATAGGTGGCAACCTGCTGGAGGTTCTTGAAGGGCGGAGGTCCGATTTGTGCCAGCGCAGCCAGGGTCTTGCCGTCGTGTGCAGCCGTCGCCTGCTCCTGCAACCGGGCGTATTCCAGCGTCAGACTGCGCGGGAGATCGCCGACCTGTCCGGTCCCGACGAAGGCATGGAAGAGATCCGGACGTGCGAGCGCCATCCGGATTCCCACGACCGAACCAAAGGAATGTCCCAGCAGGATGATTTTCTCTTTGCCCAGACGCATGCGCAGGTGCTCGGCAAGCTCGACGCCATCCTCCACCATGCGCGCGATGGTCATCGTCGAGGCGATCGCCGGGCCGGAGACCTTCAACGTCTTCCCCGCCCCGCGCTGATCCCACAGCACGACCGTGAATTCCTGTTCCCACCCGCGGAAAAGCCGGGTGACGGGCAACCACGTCGCGCCTGGTCCGCCGTGGAGGCAAAGGAGAACGGGGTTATCGCGATGCCGGCCACGGATCTGCACCCACTGGTCGATGCCACCGATGCGCACGTAGCCCGACTCGCGAATCCCGGCAGGTTTTTCGATCGTGAACTCCCCGGCCGCGGCGTGCTGGCGATAGAAGCGCATCGCGAGCGCGCCTCCCACGGCGACGACCAGCACCGCCACCAGGACAATCACCAGGATCTTGATCGTTTTCAGCATAAGTCGCATGGCAGATCCTTGCGTATCAGAGTTCCCGCCCGGGAGGAAGCCGCAGAGGCACCGGCTGCAGCCGGCGCCACGGTTCAGCCTGCGTGCTTCGGGGGGATGAACCGCGCGCCGTGATCACCACGGCGAGCAGCGTCAGCGCCAGCGCGGCGCCGTAGGTCACGTGCATGCCCAGAGCCACGGCAGCCGGCTGCGCGTCCGCAAGCCGCGTCGTTCCCGTCGCGGCCGCAAACACGCTGCCCATGAGAGACGCGCCGGTGATCAGGCCGACGTTGCGCGAGAGGGAGAGCAGACCGGAGACCACGCCGCGCCGGTCAGACGGCAGACCCTGCAGGACCATCGAGGTGTTGGCGGTTTGAAACAGAATATAACTCATCGTGATCAGCATGAGGGGCCCCGCATAGCCCAGCACCCCGCTCGACGCCGGGAGCAGCACCAGCAGAGTGGCGCCTCCCGCCACCCCGACCAAGCCGGCAATCGTGGTCCGTCGTCCCCCGAAGCGGTCGACCGCCTTGCCTGCCGGCACCCCCACCGCGGCGGCCGCAAGGGGTCCGGCAGAAAGCACGAGCCCGACCGTGATCGCATCCAAACCCAGGCCGAACGAAAGATAGAACGGGCCGACCACGAGCGTCGTCATCATCACGGTCGCCACCAGTGCGCTGGCGAACAACCCCGTGACGCGACGCCCGCCTCCCCACAGCGCGAACGGCACCAGGGGGGATGACGTGCCGCGCTCAATCGTGACGAACACCGCCCCACACCCGAGCGTGGCGGCGGCCCAGGCCAGCCGCGGCAAAACGGGCCCGGAAGCGAGGGCCAGCGCGTAGGTGATGAGGGCTGCGGCCAGCCAGAACGCACCCGGCCAGTCGAAGGCGGGATGCTTCGCACGCGTCATGATGCGATCGGGCGGCAGACCCCGCAGCGCGAGCCCAAGGGCCAGGACGCCGAGCGGAACGTTCAAGGCGAAGATCGCCCGCCATCCCAACGCCGCGAGAACCGCTCCCCCGATCGAAGGTCCCAAGGCGGTGCCCAGGGCGGACATGGTGCCCAACAGGCCCAGGGTACGACCGGCTTGTCCGGGGGGCGCGATGTCGCCCACGAGAGCCATCGTGAGCGCCATCATCACGGCGCCGCCCAGACCCTGCAGCGCGCGTGCCGCGACCAGCACCGCCAGTGTCGGCGCCAGGGCGCAGAGCAGCGAGGCGAGCGAGAACAGGCCCAGCCCACCGAGCAACAGGCGCCGGCGCCCCACCACGTCGCCCAACCGGCCCATCGCCACGACCAAAGCCGTGACAGCCAAAAGATACGCCAGCACCACCGCCTGCACCTGGGCGAACGTGGCGCCGAACTCAGCCGCCAGCGCGGGCAGCGCCACGCTGGCGCTGCTGGTCCCAAGCGCAGAAAGAACCATGGCGAGGGAAAGCGCCGCCAAGGCGCCCGCGCGCGCCGCCGGTCGTTTTGGAGGTGCACTCGATGCTGGGCCTGCGGTACGGGCGAGGGGCATGACGCCACTCTAGCGGATCCGTTGACATGGCGGAACGCGCATCATATGCAGGCCATACCTGCATGCAACGCCATGTCACGTGCAGCGCAAAACCCCATGCATCGACCGGATCTCAACCTCCTCGTGACCTTGGATGTGCTGCTGGCGGAAGGCAGCGTGGCCCGCGCCGCCCGACGGCTTCGCCTCAGCCCTTCGGCCATGAGCCGGGCCCTGGCGCGGGTCCGCGCCGCCACCGGCGATCCCCTCCTCGTCCGCGCGGGACGCGGTCTCGTCCCTACGCCGCGGGCTCTCGAACTGCGGGGCCGCGTCAGCCAGCTCGTCCAGGAGAGCGAGGCCCTGTTGCGCCCGGCGGAAACACCGGCCCTCGCGGACCTTCACCGCACCTTCACCCTGCGCACCAGCGAGGGCTTCGTCGAAAATTTCGGCCCCGCTCTCCTGGCGCGGCTGCAAGCGGAGGCTCCGGGGGTCCAGCTCCGCTTCGTGTCCAAGCCCGACAAGGACAGCACTCCGCTGCGCGAGGGAGCGGTTGACCTCGAGACCGGCGTGGTGGAACCGAACACAAGCCCTGAGCTCAGGATGCAGCCGCTGTTCCGCGACCGCTATGTCGGAGTCGTCCGCCCGGGGCATCCGCTGACCGAAGGCCGGATGACGGCAGCGCGGTATGCCGCGGGTCAGCACATCGCCGTCGCGCGCGATGCCGCTCATGATCCCATCGACACCAGTCTGGCCGCCGCCGGATTCAGGCGCAAAGCCGTGGTGTCCCTGATCGCGGGTTTCGCCACCGCCCTCGCCCTGGCCCGCCGCTCGGAGCTCATCGCCACCGTGCCCGAGCGCCACACCGGGAACCTTCGCGAAGGCCTGCACTCTTTCCCGGTCCCCGTACCAACGCCGGCATTCACCGTTTCCATGCTGTGGCACCCGCGCCTCGACGCGGACCCGACGCACCGCTGGCTGCGCGGCCTGGTCCGCGAGGTATGCCGGGCAATTTGACGGCCGGCTGCTGACGGAGGGGCGGAGGGCCGGAGCCGGAGGACCAGAGGACCAGAGGACCAGAGGACCGGAGGACCAGAGGGACGGAGGGACGGAGGGACGGAGGGACTGCGCAATCGGCCTTCGTCGAAACCGCTCAGTCGCGGCGCTCGCCGCGCACTTTCGCGCCGTTCTGGTGCAATACGACCGCGACGACCTTTCCCGCAGCGTCACGTTCGAAGACGAGCTTCGCCTCGACCACGGTGTAGTGGAAATGATCCTTGGCGCTGGCGAACACCGGGAACTTGGGCTGACCCGTCGCCTGCACGTGAAGCTGTCCCGGCTCGTGGGTGACGGTCAGGACGAACGAAGGATTCAGCGGATACTTGCCCACATACTCCGCCAAGGCGGAGTCCGGCAGCGCCACCTGCTTCGGCGGCGCCGGGAGCGGCCGCCGTTCTCCCCGCTGGTCACGCCCGTTCTGCCTGATCACCAGGGCCACCACCTCACCACCGCCGTTGCGCTCAAAGGCGATCTCGGCCGGGACGCCGACCACCTTGAATCGGTCCGGCTCGAGTCTCTGCAGGGGCAGAGCGGATTGTCCCGTGGCCTGCACGAACAGCGCGCCCTCGCGGGCCGTGATGTCCAGGTTGAACGCCGGATTGAGAGGATAGCGGCCCGCAAACGTGTCCGCATCGGCCACCTTCGCCCGTTCCGGCCGGGGCGGCGTCACATCAAGGAGGTCGAAGCCGAGCCGCTCGAGATTCCGGTTCTGGTTGGCGAGGAGCACCACCCCACGGCGCCCGGCCGGGTCGATCAGCACGAAGGCAGTCGCTCCGGCGGTGGCGCCTCCATGATTCGCCACGCGTTTTCCCTCCTCGCCGGACAGGAACCAGCCGAGCCCGATCTGCCCCCCCTGTTCCGGCGCCGACGCCCGCGGTTTCAGCGTCAGGTCGATCGCGGCCCGCAGCGGCGTTTCGTCCAGGCCCACGCAGGCCCGGACGAACCTCGCGAGATCGCGGGCGGTGCTGCGCAATGCACCCGCCGGCGCCATCGCCTGAAACGTCCAGTTCGGACGCTCCACCCCGCGGGGATGGGCCGGGGCAACCTCCGGATCCGGCCGCGCCTCCAGCAGCAGGCGCGTGTGCCTCAGGCGCAAGGGCTCCAGCACGCGGGCCTGCAACGCCTCCTCATACGATGTGCCCCAGGCACCCGCGAGCGCCTCGCCCAGCACGCCGACTCCAAAGTTCGAATACGTCACATGGCGTGCCGCCAGGGCCCGTGCGCCGTCCTCCCGCAACGCGACCACCATCGCCGCGCGATCGTAGCGAGCATACGGTTGCGGATCGCCGTCCGGATTCGGGCCGAGGTTGAACGGCAGCCGCGGCAGGCCCGATTGGTGGGTGCTGAGCGTCTCGAGCGTGATGCTGGCCAGCGGGCCCGTCAGGGTGGCGCCCGCGGGCAGGAGATAACGTGCAGCCGGGTCGTCGAGCCTGGCTTTGCCCTGCAGCTGGGTTTCGGCGAGCAGCAACGCGGTAAAGACCTTCGTCACCGAGCCGATGGCGATCGGCGTGTCCGCGTCCAGGGGTCGGGCATCCTGCTTGGATCGCGTTCCGGCCTGCGCGTACACGGTGCCGGCGTCGTCCACCCAGGCGGCGACGACCCCGCCGGGACCTTCACCCGCCAACGCGGCGACGCGTTTTTGAAAATCGGGCGGCGGGGCGGCAAACGCGGCCGAGACGGTAAGGAACGCGGCCAGGAGGGGGGCAAGGCGCATGGCCCCATCAGGTTGCAATCGATAAACGCCGGCAATCCTTAACCAGAACGATTCAGTTAACCACGAATGGACACGAATCGACACGAATGAAGACCTGGGAAAATCATCACTTCCGCGCAGGCACAAAACAGTGAGCGGGACTACGAACGGGCTGCATTCGAGTTTCCTCTCCTATTCGTGTTCATTCGTGTGCATTCGTGGTTAATCCGTCTGCATAGTTCCGGCTTAACCCTGCTGTCCTGCGACCACACTCGCAGGCCGGCCTACCGGAACATCAGCACCGGAACCAGGCAGCTCCGCACCATGGCGCTGGTGGTGCTGCCGAGAAGAAACTCGCGGATCCGGGAATGTCCAAAGGCACCCATGACGAGCAGCTGGGCGCGTTGCTCCGTCAGGGCCGCGCCAATGACGTGCTCCGGCGTCCCCGCCGTCGCCTGCGCCGTGATCGAATAACCCGCCGCCCGCAGCTTCACCGCGGTTTCCTCGAGGTCGCCGGGAGCCGCCTCGTTCAGCTTGCCGGCGCGAACCAGGTGACCGTGCAGGCCTTTCAACAAGGGACTGGTCAGCAGGTACTCGACGGCCTTCAACACGCTCGGGCTGCCGTCGTAAGCGATGAGAAAGCGCTCGATGGGCGTGAAGTCGCGCGACGCCACGAGCACCGGACCACGGGCGCTGCGGATCACCCGGGGCAGATTCCCGCCGAGGTGGAGTTTGGCGAGATTGGCATTCTCACCCCGCTTGCCGACGACGATCAGTTCGGCCTGCGCCTCGCGCCGCGTGATGCACTCCAGCAGTTCGCCGCCCACCGCCTCCACCTCGACTCGCTCCAGGCCCGCGCCGGCGAGATGCTGCTGCGCGTCGGCGAGAATGGCGCCGGCATGTTTTTGGGCGACCCGCGCGCGAGCCGCCTCGAGCGCCGCGATTTCCGCGGTGAGCTGCTGCATGGCCTCGACCCCAATGGCGCCGCTCAAGTCCGCCATGGGCGCGACGTGCCGGCTTTCCTCCACCACATGCAGCACGTGCACGTCGGCCCCGAGCCGGCGGGCGGCCCACGCCGTGTGATCATAAACACTGCGGGCATACCGGGAGCCGTCGGTGCAGGTCAGAATAGTGGACATGGCGAAGGGAGGAAGCGATTGAGGTGCGCGGCCAGGCGCACGGAGCCTAACGCTCCCCGCGCGAATGACCAGCGGTTCCTCACGGGCCCGACGGGCGCGGTCTGCCCCCACGGAGCGGTTCCTCCGTCCGGCGCCAGGCCTCGCGTCAGCTGCGCCCGGAGTCGCTGCCCGGCAGATGCCAGCGCACGGACCAGAAGACGTGGGGACCGGAGCCGATCCGCTCGAGGCAGAGCAGCGACGCTTTCTCCATGATCACCTTGGGCGGATAAACCGTTCCGGTGAGCAGCACTGTCGCCAGCCCGCTCAGAAAAGGTTCGTGGCCGACCAGCAGGAGATCACCCGCGCGAACGCTTAACAGCGGAACAAGATCGGTCGGATCGTCCTCCGGCCGCAGTCCGGCGCGTGCCAGCGGAGTGAAGGTCTTCCAACCGAGCCGCTGCGCGAAAAGGCGCGCCGTCTCGACCGCCCGGACCAGCGGGCTGTGCCAGATCTCGACTTCGTGGAGCCGGCCCTGAACCCGAACGAGGTCCGCGAGCGGTTCGAGCGACCGCCGGCCGAACGCACTCAACGCCCGCGCCTCGTCACGCGGATGATCGACCGCTTCGGCGTGTCGCAGGAGGAAAAGCCGCATGCGGGAAAGGTGCGGTTGGCGGCGGACGCGTCAACGCTCGCGGGCTCCCCCGGGCCGCTTATCCGACCGCGTTGATGCCCCCGGCCTTTGCCGCCGCTTTCACCAAGGTCATCAAGGCGGGCAACTTCAGGTCCTCGACCTTCTTGAAATTGATGCAGCTGCGGCCCGTTTTCACCTTGCCGAGTTTGTCGGCATGCTGCTCCACGAGGTACCCCTCCTCATCGCCGGCGCAGATGTACAAGCTGTAATGGCTTTTGCCTGCGACGAGCCCGATCGTGAACCACTCCGTCTCGCGCCCGCCCGCACCCTTATAGCGATACTTGCCGTAACCCAGCGCAGGCTTCGCGCCCATGTTCGTGGCCACATAGGGCTCGAGTCGGGGCGCCGCCTTGCAGACCACCTGGTGCACCGCGCTCATCGCCTCGCGCTGGTCCGGGGGCAGGGCGGAAAGAAACTCGTCAACGGTGGGGGTGGCGGGGGGCATGGCGAGCAGGTTGATCACGTCGTCCGGGCGGGTAAATCCGAATCCGGACGGACGAGGTCGGGTCCCACGAAACAGTAAGGGCGCCAGGTGAGTCACCCGGCGCCCTTGCCGACTTGAACTGCAAACTATGAACTTCCCAAAAAGAACGGGTAACCAACGCAGAGAAAGACGCGCTCCGCCTCCGAACGTTCAACCTGAATACCGATTTTGCCACAGAGGTCACAGAGGCCCAATCAGAGCCGAGCCGGAGGCGGGCGCTGCGACTGTCTTGGGCGTTACGCGATGACCAGGTTTGTCCAAGGACCGAGCCTCCGTGTCCTCCTTGTCCGCCGGCTACTTCGGAACCCAGGTCGAACATCGAACATCGAACATCGAACGAGTCCGCGGCTATCCGAACGTAGCGAAGAGCGCCAGCGGAGCCCGCGTTTTTGCCACGTCCCTCCTCGGATTTCGAATCGCTGGCGCTCTTCGCTACGCCCAAGCGCCTTCGTGTAGGGAGGAGCGCCAGCGAGTCGATGGCTGACCTCCAAAGCCCCGACAAATAAACCGGTCTGGCGCGAGGACGCGGCCTCCGTGTCCTCCTTGTCCGCCGTAGGCTCGGCAAAGGTGTCGGAGCTCTGCGCTCTGTGGCTACTTCGGAACCCAGGTCGAACATCGAACCGATGGGCGGCTACCAGAATGTAGCGAAGAGCGCCAGCGATTCGACGACTGACACCGATCTCAAATCTCAAATTTCAGATCTCAAATCCCGGACCGAGCCTCCGTGTCCTCCTTGTCGGAGCTCTAAGCTCTCTGTGGCTACTTCGGAATCCAGGTTCAAAAACCCGCGGCCCCCGGACCGGCCAAAAAAACCGTGGACACGTGCGACCCCGCGGGTACGGTTCCGCTCCTACGTCCTAAGCCCGGATGGCGGAATTGGCAGACGCAACGGACTCAAAATCCGTCGCCCTCTAAAGGCGTGTGGGTTCGAGACCCTCTCCGGGCACCAGCCTTCGCTCCCCTCGCTCCACTCGGGAGCTTCGGCTGGCAAGCCAGCAGGTTTTCCGCCTTTTTCGTCCCATGCCCGATCTGCGTGCGTACTGCGCGGCGCCACCCCCGGCGCCGGCGGAGCTAATCCTCAGTCCCGACGAATCGCACCATCTCGTGAGCGTCAATCGGGCGCGTCGGGGGGACACGGTGATCGCGTTCGACGGCACGGGTCGCGAGTGGACCACCGAACTGGTGGGCGACCGGAAACAGGGAGCGGTCCTGCGGGTCCGGGAAAGCCATATCCGGTCGCGGCCCGCCTTCGACATTACGCTGGCGCAGGCGATGCCGAAGGGCCCGGCGATGGACGCGATCGTACGCAAGGCCACCGAAATCGGCGTCACGCGTATCATTCCCCTGGAGACCGAGCGGACCCAGGTGCACCTGGAGGCGGAACGTTCGGAGAAAAAACTCGAGAAATGGCGGACCGCGGCCCTGGAGGCGGCCAAACAGTGCGGGAACCCGTTTCTGCCGGAGATCCGCCCCCTGACCGCACTGGACACGGTGCTGGCGGAAGGTCACGCGTACCCGCTCCGCCTGATGGCCAGCCTCGAGCCCGGCGCGAAGTCGCTGAAGACGATCCTCGGCAGCCGGGGGCCGGAGGACCAGAGGACCGGAGGACCGGAAGGCCAGAGGGCCAGCGAGCCAAGGGGCCATTCGCTGGCCCTCCGCCCCTCCGCGATCTGGCTGGTCGGGCCCGAAGGCGACTTTTCCCCGGCAGAATGGGAGCGGGCCAAGGCGGCCGGTTTCCAGCCCGTCACCCTGGGGCCACTGGTGCTGCGGTGCGAGACGGCCGCGATCTACGCCCTGTCCGTCCTCAGCTACGAACTGGGTTCATGGTAACGAAACGGGCGATCGCTTTACACGAGGAGCACGCTGGGGGCTGAAACCGGCGCTGCACAGCACCCGAACCCCCAACCACCCGGCCAAAGCCCGGGTGTTGCCCACGCGTCCCTGACCGCAGTCGGGAGCTGCCGTGCGTTGGGCTGCAGGATTGGAGCGAACGACCACCTTCGCCCTAAAGTATCCCTCGAACGGTGACGATTAGGGAAAGCCCCCCACTATGTCGTCCAAATCGCGTTTCGTCGTCGCGGCGCTGCTGTGCATCGCGCCTTCTCTTCTCGCAGGCCCCAAGATCGGGCTGCTGCTCAAAGGCCAGAACATCCCGTTTTTCCTCGCCGTGGAAAAAGGCGCCCAGGAAGCGGCCAAGGAAGCCGGCGCGGAACTGACGGTGAAAGCCCCCCTGACCGAACTCGACGTCTCGATCCAGATCCGGCTGCTCAACGCCATGGCCGCGCAGGGCATGGAGGCCATTGTCATCTCCCCCATCAACAAGGAGGCGCTGGCGGTGCCGATCGCGTCGATCGCCGTGAAGGGTCAGACCAAGTTCATCGTGATCGATACGCCGATCACCGGCAATGCGGCGCCCGTGTTCATCGGCACGGACCATGAGGCGGCCGGGAAAGACGCCGGCGCGCTCCTCGCAAAGCTCGTGGGGCCCAACGACGAGGTCGCGATCTTCAAGCATTCGCAATCCAGCGGCGCCACCATGCAGCGCGACGTCGGCGCCCTCGCCGGATTCCGCAGCGTGCACCCCAACTCGGTGGTCTATGGCGACATCTATGCCAGCACGGAACCGGGCACGGAGAAGGCCCGGGCGGAACTCGTGCTCAAGAATCACCCGAACATCAAAGGCGTCCTCGCCACCGGCACCGCCGGAACGCTCGCGATGCTCGAGTTGCTGCAGGAGCGCAACCTCACGTCGCAGATCAAGCTGATCGGGTTCGGCTTCAATCTTCAGCCGAAAGTCGCGGCCGCGATCGAGAGCGGCGCGCTCGCGGGCTGGATCGCCCAGCTGCCCCATGAAATCGGCAGCAAGGGCATCAAGGCGGCGCTCAGCGTGATCAAGGGCGAGAACGTGGAGCCCATCATCCACACGCCGGTGGTCATCGTGACGAAGGACAACCTGAAGAACCCGGAGATCCAGGCGCTGATGACGAGGTAGAAGGAAAGGGAAGTGAGAGTGAGAGTGAAAGTGGGACGGGTTAGCCGACTTTCACCTTCACTCTCACCTTCTCCGCTGCGGCGGCTTACCAGACGAGCAGACCGCCGGCGAAGGTGAGGCCGGCACCGACGCTGCAGAAGATGATTTTGTCGCCGTCGTTGAAGATGCCTTCCTCGGCGGCCCAGCCCAGCGCCATGGAGACACTGGCCGCGCTGGTGTTGCCGTACTTCGAGATGGTCATCACGAAGCGGTCGTAAGGGATGCCCACGCGGCGGCTCACCGCCTTGAGAATCCGCTCGTTGGCCTGGTGGGGCACCACCCACGCGATCTCGCCCGGCTTGAGATTCTCCCGGGCCAGCGTCTGCTCGATCTGCTCGGCGAAGCCGATGACCGCGTGCTTGAACACCGCCGCGCCGTTCATCTGGAGGTAGAAGCTCTCAAGCTCGCATCCGCAGGCGCCCGGCCAGGGCAACCGGGCCCCGCCGCCCTGCCGCTGGATGGCTTCGAACTGGTTCGCATCGCCCGAAAGACCCATGCGGTACAGGCGATGGCCGCCGCTGCCGCCGGTGAGGATCGCGGCGCCGGCGCCGTCGCCGAACAGAAACGCCGTTTCGTGATCCTCGGGATTGGTGATGCGCGACAAAAGCTCCGCGGTGACGACGATAAGATTGCGCGCGGTGCCGCCACGAATGAGCGAGCGGCCGACTTCGAGCGCGTACAGCCAGCCGGAGCAGGCGGCGTTGAGATCGAAGGCCAGGGCCCGCGGAATCCCGAGTCGGCGGGCGAGATTGCTCGCCATCGACGGAACCGGCTGGTCGGGGATGATCGTCGCAAGGATCACGCCGTCGATCTGGTCCACCGTCAGGCCGGCCTGGGCCAGGGCGTGATTGACGGCGGTGGCGGCGAGGTCGGTGGCCGATTCGTCCTCCGACGCGTAGCGACGTTCCTTGATGCCGGTGAGGCGGACCATCTCCTCCTCGGTACGCGAGGGGAAGGCCTTCAGGATCTCGGAGTTGGCGCGCACCTTGGCCGGCACGGCGTAACCCACTCCAGCAATGCAGACAGTCTCGGACATCGTGGTGGAGAAAAGCCCCTGCGGGGAGGCGGGTCGACTCAAGATTTCCGGCTGGCCAGGTAGCGGGTGACGTCGTCGCCGGAGACCCGGCCGCCCGGACCCGTCGCCTCGATGCCGGTCAATTGCGTGTGATCCAACCCCGCCTCCTGCGCGAGCTTGATGGCCCGCGGAGTCCAGACCAGGGCCGCGGCCGGAGCGGCGTCCGTCGTCGTGGCCGGACCCGAGGCCGTGTCCTTCGCCTGCAGATGCTTCAGGGAGACATCGGCGGTTTGAATCCGCAGGAAAGGCGCGCCCGCCGGAAGCACATCGCCACCCTTGGCAAACACCTGGTTGATCGTGCCTTCGCACGGGCTTTCGAACTCGAAGATCGACTTGTCGCTTTCCAACTCGGCGATCTTTTGCCCCTTGGTCACGCGGTCGCCGGGCTGCGTCTTGAGCGACACAACCGTCAACTCATTCACGGTGGCGCCCATGGAAGGCATGGGCACATCGATGAGGAAGGTATCCATCAGCTAGGTTTTGGCCCGGAAGTGTGCGGTCGACCCGGCAAGGGTCAAGGGAGCGGAAAGGGGGCAGCCGGCGCGGTTTCGGCGGAAGCGTGGTGCCAATAGGACAGGCCCCGCGCCGGAAACGCCAAAGGCCAGACTCCCCACGCCAGAGAACGCCGAGGGATCAAAGCGCAAAGCGAGTTATCCTCTAGCCTCGCACCGCGCGCCAGACCGCCAGGCAACGGTCGATCAGCTTCGGCAACTCGGCGAGGGGGACCATGTTGGGGCCGTCGCTGATGGCGCGGGCGGGGTCGGGATGCGTTTCGATGAAAAGACCGTCGGCTCCGGCGGCCAGGGCGGCGCACGCCAGCGGCGGCACAAACTCCCGCTGACCGCTGCTCTTTCCACCGCCGGCGCCCGGCAGCTGCACGCTGTGGGTCGCGTCAAAGACGGTTGGATACCCGTTCTGGCGCATGATCGCAAACGAACGCATGTCGACCACGAGGTTCTGGTATCCGAAGGTGGTGCCGCGCTCCGTCTGCCAGATTTCCCGCGCTTTCCCGTCGCGCAGCTTTCCGGTCACGTACTGCATCTCCTGCGGCGACAGGAACTGGCCTTTCTTCACGTTCACGACCTTGCCGGTGGCAGCGGCCGCCAGGAGCAGATCGGTCTGACGACAGAGGAACGCCGGGATCTGCAGCACATCGCATACGGCGGCCACCGGCGCGACCTGGCCCACCTCGTGGATATCCGTGAGCACCGGGAAGTCGTACTCACGCTTGATGAGCGCGAGCAGGTCGAGCCCGCCCTGGAGTCCCGTGCCACGGTCGCCCGCCAGCGAGGTGCGATTCGCCTTGTCGAAGGAGCCCTTGAACACGATGGCGAGCTCTGGGCGCGTCCGGCGCAGCTCCGCCAGCACGCCGGCCACGGACCGGCACACGGTCTCGTTCTCGAGCGAGCACGGCCCGGCGATGAGGAGGAGCTTGGAAGGTTGGAAAAGCATGATGCGGGATGCGGGATCCGGGATACGGGATGCGGGATACGGGATCCGGGATACGCGATGCGGGATGCGGGATCATCGCGGATCCCGGATCTCGGATCCCGGATCGTTTTACTTCGCGGCGCGTTTTGCAGTCTTCTTTTTCGCCGCAGGTTTCGCTTTCGCCGCGGCCCCACCCCGCTTCTGCTTGATTGTCGCGGCGATGAAGGCGGCGAAGAGCGGGTGGGCCTTGTTGGGCTTGGACTGGAATTCCGGGTGCGCCTGGGTGCCGAGGAACCACGGATGATTCTTCAGCTCGATGATCTCGACCAGATTACGGCGCGGGTTGACGCCACTGAACACCATCCCGGCCTGCTGGAGTTGCGGCACGTAGGCGTTGTTCACCTCGTACCGATGGCGGTGACGCTCGCGGATGCTGTCCGCGCCGTACGCTTTCTGTGCGAGGGTGCCCCGGGTCAGCGCGCATTCGTAACTGCCGAGCCGCATGGTGGCGCCCTTGTCGATGATCTTCTTCTGCTCCTCCATGATCGCGATCACGGGATGCCTGGCGTTGACGTCGAACTCCGTGCTGTTGGCCCCGTCGAGCTTGAGGACATTGCGCGCGAACTCGATCACCGCGATCTGCAGGCCGAGACAAAGGCCATAGTAGGGCACCTTGTTCTCACGGGCGAACTTCGCGGCGGCGATCTTGCCCTCCGTGCCGCGGTCGCCGAAGCCGCCGGGAACCAGGATGCCATCCAGACCTTTCAACAGGTTGAGCCCGCCCTTCTTTTCCAGGTCTTCCGCGTCGATGCGGCGGACGTTGACCTTGCAGTGGTTGGCGATGCCGGCGTGCGTGATCGATTCGTAAACCGACTTATAAGCGTCCTGCAGCTCGATGTACTTGCCGACCACGCCGATGATGACCTCGTACTTCGGGTTCAGCAGGCGGTTGACGATTTCGACCCAGACGTTCTTCACCGGCGGCGGCTGGGGCAAACCGAGCAGATCGACCACCAGCTGGTCCATGCCCTCCTTCTGCAAAGCCAGCGGCAGTTCGTAGATGGAGTGCTCGACGTCGCGGCATTCGACCACCGCCTTGACCGGCACGTTGCAGAACATCGAAAGTTTGTCGCGGAGGTCGTGATCCAGCGGCCGTTCGGTCCGGCAGACGAGCACATGCGGCTGGATGCCGATCTCGCGCAATTTCGCGACGGACTGCTGCGTGGGCTTGGTCTTCAGTTCCCCTGCGGCGGCCACGTAGGGCACGAGCGTGACGTGAATAAACAGGACGTCACGCGGGCCCACCTCGAGGGCGAACTGGCGCATCGCCTCGAGGAACGGGAGGCCTTCAATATCGCCGGTCGTGCCGCCGATTTCCGTGATCAGGACGTCGGCGTCCTTTCCGCCGGCGTAGATCCGCTCCTTGATCTCGTTGGTGACGTGCGGGATGACCTGCACCGTCTTGCCCAGATAGTCGCCTCGCCGCTCCTTCTGGATGACGGCCTCGTAGACCTGGCCCGACGACAGGCTGTTGAGTCGCGAGAGCTTGCCGCTGGTGAAGCGTTCGTAGTGCCCCAGATCGAGGTCGGTCTCCGCACCGTCTTCGAGGACGTACACCTCCCCGTGCTGGTACGGGCTCATCGTGCCGGGATCCACGTTGAGGTAGGGATCGAATTTCTGGATCCGCACCGTGAGGCCGCGCAGCTCGAGCAGGGCGCCGAGCGCAGCGGCCGTCAGGCCCTTGCCGAGCGATGAAACAACGCCTCCCGTGACAAAGATGTACTTCACGGGGGGCTACGTTGAGGGCCGGGAGAAACGCTGAAAAGCTGAAACGCTGAAAAGTGAAAGTGAAAGTGAGAGTGAAAGTGAGAATGAGAGTGACGGTGCGAGTGCGGGGACTGTTCCGACCCTCAGCTCGTTCCAACGCCCGTCCTTACGCAGGCGAGACGCCTACGCTACGGCAATCCCCCAAGCATCGCGCGCCCCGCCGATCCGCACGCGTTTCAGCTTTTCAGCGTTTCAGCTTTTCGGACCGCCGGTGCCGTCTCGTCCAGGTACATCTTGGCGGCGGTCGCGAGCCCGCCCACCAGCACAAGGGCGATCAGAACCCAGATAACGACTCGCATGATCTTCGCGAAGATCCACAGGATCACCGCCGCAAGGACGGCGCCGACCAAGACCACGAGCCACGGCGGATAGCCGTGGAACCAATCCTGCGCCGATGCGGATTGCGCCGCCTGCTTGATGACTGCCAGCACTGCAGTCAGCACGCCACGCCCGCTCGCGCGGGCCAAGGAAAATCCGGCCGGGCGGGGACCGGTAATTTGAGATTTGAGATTTGAAATCTGAGATAAGGCGCGTCGCGCCGTCCGAGATCTCAAATCTCAAATTTCAAATCTCAAATTCCGCTTCGCCGCCTACTCGTGCCCGATCGCCAGCGCCTTGGGTTTCACCATCTCCCACTGGGTTTGCGGAATGATGGGACCCATGTGCATGACCGTTTCGGCGCCGATCAGAGAAGCCAGATCGCCGGCCTGCGCCAACGTCCAACCGCGCAGATAGCCATGGAGAAAACCCGCGGCCCACGCATCCCCGGCGCCGTTGGTGTCGACGACCGCCGCGACCCGCACGGGCTCGATCCGGTGCAGTTCATCCCCCTGGGCGATCCACGCTCCATCCTTGCCGACCTTCACCGCGGCCAAAACCCCGCGGGCCGCGAGCTGGCGCGCGAGCGCGTCGTAGGGCGAGGTGCGATCCTCGAAGAGCGCGCGGATCTCGTCCTCGTTGGCGAACACGATGTCGATGCCCTGCTGAAACTGGGAGAACAGCCAGTCGCGGGACGCGTTGACCACTTCGAACGACGACAGGTCGATGCTGGTGGTGCAACCCGCGGCGCGCGCAGCCTTGAGCACGGCGTCGGCGAGCGCCCGGTTGAAGACGAGGTAACCCTCGATGTGGGCGTGCCGGCACTGCCTGAAATCCTCCACGGAGATCTCGTCCGGCGCGAGGGTCATCGCCGCGCCCAGGTCGGTGCGCAGCGTGCGCTGCGCATCCGGCGTCACCAACGCGAGGCAGCGGGCGTTGGGAACGTCACCGCGTTTGAAGCGGGATCCGTCAACCCCCGCCGCCTCGAACCGCTCCCGATAAACCCGGGCGACCTCGTCGTTCCCGAGTTTGCCCAGAAACGTGGTGCGGAGGCCGAGCCGGGTCGCATTGAAGGTCGCGTTGGCGGCGGAGCCCCCCGTGGCATAGCCGGGTTCGCCGGCGAGCAGCCCGACGATCCGCTCCATTTCGCCGCGATCGACCAGGACCATGCCGCCCTTCTCTCCGGGCACATGCCGGGTCAGAAACTCGTCCGGCACGCGGGCAAGCAGATCCATGATGGGGGAACCAACGCCGATGAGATCGAAGGGCATGTCAGACGGTGCTTTCAGATTTCAAATTTCAGATTTCAGATTCTCCCGGACGCGACCGGACAAGCTCGGAGCAGGATTGGCCCGGCTCTTCGGACTCAAGTTTCAGATTCGAGATTCGAGTCATCTGAAATCTGAAATTTGAAATCTGAAATGCCCGCGCAGCGGCCTCACGCCGTGACCGTCATGCTGGTGGCGAGCAGCGGTTCGTCGTCGATCTCGATCAGCAGCGAGTACTCGCCTGGCCGGGGGAAGCCCAGGTTGCGGATCTCGTTGATGAGATTGATGCGGTGAAGGGGGCTCTGGGATTCGAACGGACGCTCCAACAGCGGCTGGGGCGTCGCGTTGTCGAGGCCCATCGAGATGCGCAGCTTGTGCTGGCCCGCACTGCAATCGGTGATCGTCAGGAACCAGATCATGAACGGGTGCGTCACCGGAAAGTGGCGCGCCTGGATGTTCGAGAAGATCCCAAGAATGGTGTGCTTGCCGGAGCCCGGATCGATGTGAACACCATCGCAGGTTACCCAGGCCAGAAGCTGAGGTTTCGATTGCACGCGAGCAGGAGAAGGGAGCCATCCTCCGGCGCAACTCTTTATAAGCAGGACCAGGGACGAAGGACCAGGGACAGGACGCTGCGGGATTCTGGAGTACGTTGTTCCGCCTCCAGGCGGCAGGATTGCGAATCGTCCCTCGTCCCTAGTCCCTCGTCCCTGGTTTCGCCTGGCCGGTGGATTCGCCGAGAATGATGTTGGGCGGAATCGTGCGGACGACGGGCTTGGGGCGCGGGGGCTTCCCGAGCTGGGCGATGATGACCTCGGCGGCGTGTTCGACCGTGGTGTCGATGTTCTGGTCCACCGTCGTGAGCGTGGGCCAGGTCATCTGGGCGATATCCTGGTTGTTGAAGCCGGTGATGGACACGTCGCGGGGCACCTTGACCCCGGCCTCCTGGAAGCCGCGCAGGGCGCCAATGGCGATCTCGTCATTGTATCCCAGATACGCGGTCGGGCGGATGGGCTGGCGGAGGAAGCTGGCGGCGAGCGCGCGGCCGTACTCAAAGTCGTTCCGCCGCTCGTGCAGGTGATCGAGCGACACCACACAATTCTCGTACTCGAGCCCCCTCGCCTTCAGGCCGGCGCGGATCCCGGTGATGCGGTCGATCCGGCTCGGCGGACTCTTCGTCACCCCGAGCAGCCCGAACGCGCGGTGACCGTGGTCAAAGAGGTGTCCGATGATCGCCTCCATGCCCGCGGCGCGGTCCAAGGTGACCGTATTCGCACCCTTGAGACCGAAATGGTCGATGACGAGGTGGGGCGTGCCGATGGCGGTGAGTTCGTCGATGCGGGCCTCGATCTCCTCGCGGTGGAACTGACCGATGAAGACGACGGCTTCGACCCGCAGGGAGAGGAAGTGGCGGACGACCTCCCGCATCGATCCCGGCGTGAACACTTCGATCAAGGACGAAAAGCCGCGCACGCGGAGCACCCGCTGCAGCGTCGCCAGCTTGCGGACGGCCGGCGGCGTGGCGAGGTCCTCCATGCAGATCCCGATCATCGAGGTGCGCTTGCCCTTGAGATGGAGCGCGTGGGCGTTGGGCGTGAAGCCGGTCTCGGCGAGGGCGCGCTGCACGCGCTCGATGGTCTTCGGCTTGAGTCCGGGCTGGCCGTTCAACACGCGCGACACCGTCGTGCGCGCGAGGCCCACATGCCGGGCGAAGTCGGCCGTGGACCGGATCAGGGGCGGCACCTTGGAAGATTTTTTGTCCGACACGGAGCTGGAAAAAGGCTGGAGGGGCTGAACGACTGAAGGCCGAAACGGGCGCGGCTGCGACCCAGCCGATGTGCCGGTCATAGCCCCGGCGACGGCCGAGTGTCAACCGCTCGCCGCCCGTTCCCGGACTCGTGTCCGGAATCCGCGCCCGATCCAGCCCACCGCGAAAGCGGCCCACTGGGCGGACTTACGATAAATCACTTGACGAGGACACGTGTCCGTATTCCGCTGGGGTCTACCCTCCCGGAAACCCATCCGGTGTCTACCCATGCGATCCCCTTCTTCGCACCCAAGGAGCCGGCTATTTGCATAGCTGAATGCTTTTTTCACCCGAACCAACGACAACCCAGATCAAGAGCCAAGAAACCCCGACTACGTTTCCCATGCACAGAACACCTCCCCCCCTCCTCCGCGTGATTCAATTCTTCGCGGTCTTCGTGGCACTGGCGAGTGCCGCGTTCGCCCAGTCCACGGGCACAATCCAAGGCCGCGTGCTCAACGCCGGCACGCAGCGCTATCTGAACAACGCGCGCGTGCAGGTCGCCGGCACCAACACTCAGGTCTTCACGAATGCCTACGGTGAATACAACCTGTTCAACGTGCCCGCGGGTGAAGCCACCCTCAACGTCTTCTACACCGGTCTCGAGCCGCAGACCGTGAAGGTGGAGGTGCCCGCGGGTGGCACGGTCACCCAGGACATCAACATCGGCGCCGCCGACGAAGCCGTCGTGATGGACGCCGTCCGCGTCTCCTCCGGGCGGGAAACAAACATCGCCCAGATCGCCATCAACGAACAACGATTCGCACCGAACATCAAAACCGTCATCGAGTCCGACGCGTTCGGAGACGTGGCCGAAGGCAACGTCGGCGAATTCCTGAAGTTCCTTCCCGGCGTGACGGTCGACTACGTTGCCGCCGACGTGCGCACCGTCTCGGTCCGCGGCTTCGGCGCCGCGTTCTCCTCCGTCTACGTCGACGGTTTCCGCATGGCCAGCGCCGCTTCCGGTGGTTCCATCCGCGCCTTCGAGTTCGAGCAGGTGTCGATCAACAACGCCGCCCGCATCGAAGTCACGAAGGTCCCGACCCCCGCGATGCCGGCTGATGCCTTGGGCGGCTCGGTGAACATGATCAGCAAGAACGCGTTTGAACGCAAAGGGGCGGAGTTCAACTACCGCGCCTACGTCAACATGAACAGCGAGGACGTCACCTTGAAGCGGACGCCAGGCCCCGGCAACAAGCGGAGCTACAAGGTTCTTCCCGGCGCCGATTTCGACTACACGCTGCCGATCACGAAGAACGTCGGCCTCGTGCTCACGGGTCTGACGTCGAACCAGTTCAACGAGCAGCACCGCACGCAGACCCAGTGGAATTTCGCGCAGGGCGGAGGCACCTACACCCCCACCGGCGCCACCGCCGCGGTCACCGTCCCCGGCGGCACGCAGACGGCGCCGTACCTGCAGCAGTATGTGATGCAGGACGGGCCGAAGAACTCGTTCCGTGATTCGATCAGCGCCAAGCTCGACTGGCGCATCTCCCCGGAGTCGCTGCTTTGGGTCGGCTACCAGTTCAACTACTACCATTCCTTCTTCGGGAACCGGAACATCACCTGGGAAGCGGGCACGAACGGCGTGCCAACGCCGGCCTCCGGCTCGGCGCTGAGCTTCACTCCCGACAGCACCAACAGCGCGACCGGCCGCGGGTCGGTCCGTCATGGCACGTCGTTCCGCGACAAGTACGGCGCCGCGAATGCCCTGCTGAGCAAGTACCGGTATAACGGCCGGGTGTGGGAGTTCGACGCCGGTCTTGGTTACACCGCCTCCAAGAGCTGGTACCGCGACACGCGTGATGGCCACTTCGATGAGGTGCGCACGACGCTCCAGGGTGTCTCGCGGGTGAACATGTCGGATTTCACTCCCGACCGCCCCGAGAATCTGGTGGCGCTCACGGCAGCCGGAGCCGAGTTGGACTGGCATGCGCTGCCCGGTTTCCGCATGAACACCGTGCGCTCGCGTCCCCTGGACGCGAAGGACGAGTTCCGCATGGCGCACGCCAACCTCGCCCGTGAAATCGAGGGTCTGCCCTTTGAATTCCGGCTTCGCGGTGGCTTGGATGTCCGTCAGCAGGATCGCGACATCCGCCGCACGGACAACAGCTGGGAAGTCATCGGGCCGGACGGCACGGTGAACACTGCCGACGAGATCGCGTCCAACTACGTCGACAACCAATATGGTGCTTATTCCGGCTGGGGCATCGACAATGTGCAGTGGCCCGATCCGTACCGCCTGTACGACTCGTTCGTCCAGAACCCGACTTGGTTCCGCCAGACGACCGCACAGATCCTCAGCGCCGAACGGTTCCGGATCCAGAACTCGCAGAAACTGCGGGAAACGGTCAGTTCTGCGTACCTGCAAGGCGAACTTAAGGCGCTGAACAACCGCCTGTCGGTGGTCGGTGGCGTCCGCTTCGAGAAGACGGAAGACGATGGTCTCGGCGCGCTTTCGCCCAACAGCGGCTCGACCCTCGCAATCGTCAATTCCACGTGGCGCGAGCGCGGGTTCAAGGTGAACGAAAGCTATGACGGGTACTATCCCAGCATCCACGTCACCTTCAACATCACGGACAACCTGATCGCCCGCGCGGCTTACGCGAAGACCCTCGGCCGTCCGGACTTCGGCAACATCCTGCCGCTGGTTCGCGCTAACCTGGGCACGACCGAAGCGGACGACGGCGCCGGCACACTCCCGGCGGGTCGCATCACCTACAACAACACCGAGCTGAAGCCCTACCAGGCCGATAACTTCGACATTTCGCTCGAACACTACCTGAGCAATGGCGGCGTGATCAGCGTCGGCGCATTCAAGAAGGATATCGACGGCTTCTTCGAGGACGTCATCCGCTCCGCGACCCTGCAGGACTTCGAAGCGTTCGGTTTCGATCCGGCGTTGTACAACGCCTCGTACTCCGTGGCGACCAAGCGCAATTCGGCGCGCTCGTCGCGGATCACCGGCGTCGAGTTCAACTACCGCCAGCCGCTGACCTTCATCCCGGGTATCGGCAAGTACCTCGAGCTCTTCGCCAATGCCACGAAGATCGACCTCGACGGTTCGGCCGAGGCTGACTTCAGCGGCTTCATCGAGCAGTCGGCGAACGTCGGCCTGTCGTACAAGCGCAACCCACTCACCCTGCGGGCGAACGTGAACTACCGCGGTCGCCAAATCCAGTCGCTGCAAGCCGGCGGCCCGTACGGCGGTGCGGCCAACCTGTTCTACGAGTACTACGCGCCCCGGTTCAACGTCGACTTCAACGCGGAGTACCGCTTCAGCCGGAAGTTCGCGGTGTTCGGCAACGTGCGCAATGTCTTCAACGAGTCGCAGGACCTCGAGCGTTACAACGCCTCGACCCCGGACTACGCGAAACTGTACCGCCGCGAGAAGTTCGGCGCCCAGATCACGCTCGGCGTGAAGGGCACGTTCTAAGCGGCCGTCCGCTCATTCGTTCTCGGAACCCCGCCGGCCCCTGCGCCGCGCGGGGTTCTTTTTCAAACGAACATCGAGCGCTGAACATCGAACCTGGATTCCGAAGTGCCACAGAGAGCACAGAGCTCCGACAAGGAGGACACGGAGGCTCGGTCCGGGATTTGAGATCTGAAATTTGAGATTTGAGATTCGTCGGCGTTGCGGGCGGCTCGCCCGCATCGGGGTATTGGAGGTCAGTCGTCGAATCGCTGGCGCTCTTCGCTACGTTCGGAT
>JAEWKR010000108.1 GCA_023457715.1 Verrucomicrobiota bacterium | reverse complement strand
AATGGACACGAATCGACACGAATGAAGACCTGGGAAAATCATCACTTCCGCGCAGGCACAAAACCGTGAGCGGGACTACGGACGGGCTGCATTCGAACTCTCCTATTCGTGTTCATTCGTGTCCATTCGTGGTTAATCCGTCTGCATAGTTCCGGTTTAGGTTTAGGCTCCAGGCTTCGATCCAGTGGCCGCAAGAAGGCGCAAAAGAAGAGGACGTTTGAACCCCTTTTTTTGCGACTTCTGCGCCTTCTTGCGGCCCTCTCGTTTGGTGGCTTGTAGCCTACCGCCTAAAGCCTGCCGCCTAAACCGGGACGATTCAGTTAACCACGAATGGACACGAATCGACACGAATGAAGACCTGGGAAAATCATCACTTCCGCGCAGGCACAAAACCGTGAGCGGGACTACGGACGGGCTGCATTCGAGTTTACTCTCTATTCGTGTTCATTCGTGTCCATTCGTGGTTAATCCGTCTGCATAGTTCCGGTTTAGGCTTTAGGCTCCCAATCCTCGATCCATTGGCCGCAAGAAGGCGCAAGAAGGCGCAGGGCGCAAGTGGTAGGCGGTAGGCTTTAGGCTTTAGGCTCCCAAGCCTCGATCCAGTCGCCGCAAGAAAGGAGAGGACGTTTGAACCCCTTTTTTGCGACTTCTGCGCCTTCTTGCGGCCCTCTCGTTTGGCGGCTTGGAGCCCAAGGCTTACCGTCTACCGCCTAAAGCTTTCGCCGGCCGTTTGTCATAATTTGGCTTTCCCCGGCATGTCTTCGTAGCTGCGATACCGGGATGCGCCTATCCGCCCGTTTCCTCACTGCGATGGCCACCCTTGCCATCCTGTGGAACCCCTCTCGCGCCGCTGACGAAGGCCAGACCCGCCTGCTGCGGTTTCCGGCGACCAATGGCACATCCATCGTCTTCAGTTACGCCGGCCAGCTGTACTCGGTTCCGATGCAGGGCGGCGTCGCCCGGCGCCTGACCGATGCGCCGGGTTACGCCATTTTCCCGCGGTTCTCCGCCGACGGTGCCCAGCTCGCGTTCACCGCGCAGTACGACGGCAACACCGAGGTGTTCGTCATGCCGGCCGACGGCGGGGTGCCGAAGCGGCTGACCTACTCGGCAACGCTCGGCCGCGACGACGTGTCGGACCGCATGGGCCCCAACAACCTGGTGATGGCCTGGAAGAACACGGCGCCGGAAATCGCCTTCCGCTCGCGGATGCGCTCCTTCAACGACTTCATCGGTCAGCTCTACACGGTGGGTCTCGATGCGGAGGTGCCGCGCCAGCTGCCGGTGCCGCGCGGCGGGTTCCTCAGCTTCTCGCCGGACGACACGCGGATGGCCTACAACCAGGTGTTTCGCGAATTCCGCACCTGGAAGCGTTATCAGGGCGGCATGGCGGACGACGTCTGGGTCTTCGACTTCAAGACCGGCGCGGTGGAGAACATCACGAACCATGCCGCGCAGGACATCATCCCGATGTGGGCCCCCGACAACCGCGTCTACTTCATCTCGGACCGCACCGGTCGGATGAACCTCTACTCCTACGACCTGGCTTCCCGGCAGACCCGGCAGCACACGCAATTCACCGATTTTGACATCAAGTTCCCGTCGCTGGGCCGGGGCGGCATCGTCTTCGAGCAGGCCGGCTACGTGTGGCACTTCGACCTCCAGACCGGCCAGCCGCGCCGGGTGCCGATCACGATCAAGGAGGACTTCGCCAGCGCCCGCGCCGAGGTGAAGAAGGTGACGGAGTTTGTCAGCCGGGTGCGCCCCTCGCCGGATGGCAAGCGGGCCGTCGTCGTCGCCCGCGGGGACGTCTTCTCGGTGCCCGCCCGCAACGGGGCGATCCGCAACCTCACGAACACCCCCGGCGTCCACGAGCGGGACGCGAGCTGGTCACCCGATGGCCGCTGGATCGCCTACATTTCCGACGAGAGCGGCGAGAACGAACTCTGGATCCGCCCGCAGGACGGCAAGGGCGCGCCGCAGCAACTGACGAACCAGGCGGACACCTATTACTACGCGCCGAGCTGGTCGCCCGACAGTCGCAAGCTGCTCTGGACCGACCGCAAGCTGCGGCTGCGTTTCGTCGACGTGACCACCCGCGAGGTGACGCTGGTCGAGCAGGCGACGGAGTTTGAAGTGGGGGACCGCGTCTGGTCGCCCGACAGCAAATGGATCGCGTACGTCCTGCAGGAGAAGCTGGGCTTCAACGTGGCCAACGATTACGGCCGGCTCCGGCTGTACTCGGTGGACCAGAAGCAGGCGCATGACGTCACCGACGGCTGGTTCCACGTGAATTCGCCGGCGTTCAGCGAAGACGGGAAGCACCTGCTCGTGGCGTCCGCGCGCGACTTCAAGCCGACGTACGGAAATCTGGAGTTCAACCACATCTACCAGGACATGGAGCGGGTGTACGTCTTCACGCTCGCGAAGGCGACCGAGTCGCCGCTCAAGCCGCGCAGCGACGAAGTGACGATTCTCGCGGACGAAGCGCCGGCGGAGCCGCCCGCTGCAGCCGGCGTCACGGCGCACCCCGTAGCGCCGGCTTCAGCCGGTACGCAGGCGACCAAGGTGGAGGACGCGGCCGCGGAGGGGGCGGACGCGAATGGCAAGGCGGAGGCGGCGAAGAAGGACGCCCGCCGGAAGCCGCCGGTCGTCCAGGTGGACCTCGACGGTCTCCCGGGGCGGGTGGTCGGGCTGCCGATCACGCCGTCCAATTACACCGCGCTGGCGATGAGCGGCGACAAGGTTTTCTATATCCGGATTCCCAGCACGGAGGCCGCCGATGCCACCCGCCCGCGGGGCTCGTACTTCCTGTACGACCTCAAGGAGCGCAAGGAGACGGAGATCCTGGCCGGCGTCACCAGCGCAATCTTCACCGCCGATGGCAAAAAGGTGCTCATCTCGCAGCGGCGGGAACACGCGCTGATCGATGCCCCGTCGGCGAAGGCGGAGATCAAGGACAAGGACAAGCTGGATCTCAGCGGGCTGGAGACGAACGTGGAGCCGGTCGCGGAGTGGCGGCAGATCTTCCATGAGAGCTGGCGGCAGATGCGCGACTTTTTCTACGTGGAGAACCTCCATGGCGTGGACTGGCCGGCGATGCGCGAGCGCTATGCGCGGCTGCTGCCGCATGTCCGCCACCGCAATGATCTCACCTACGTGATCGGGGAGATGATCGGGGAGCTCAATGTCGGCCATGCCTACGTCGGGCTGGGCGACCGGGCCAACTCGCCGCGGCGGATCCGCACCGGGCTGCTGGGGGCGGAGGTGTCGCGCGACC
This sequence comes from Verrucomicrobiota bacterium, assembly GCA_023457715.1. Lineage (GTDB taxonomy): Bacteria > Verrucomicrobiota > Verrucomicrobiia > Opitutales > Opitutaceae > ER46. The sequence goes on along the minus strand of JAEWKR010000108.1, from coordinate 4,206 downwards.
CCGCGTCAAAGGCGTACCGGATCGACCGCATCCTGAAGGGCGAGAACTGGCAGGACAGCGCCCGCTCGCCCCTGACCGAGATCGGCGTGGACGTGAAGGAGGGCGACTTCATCCTCGCCGTGGATGGCCGGCCGGTGCGGGACGTGCCCAACCTGTTCGCCGCCCTGGTGGGCACCGCGGGCAGGCAGGTGGTGCTGCGGGTCAACGCCCGGCCGGTCGACGAGGGGGCGCGCGACGTTGTCGTGGTGCCGATCGCGGATGAGTCCTCGCTCTACTACCATGCCTGGGTGCAGAAGAACATCGCCCACGTGACCGAGAAGACGGGCGGGAAGGTGGGGTATATCCATATTCCTGACATGGGACCCGAAGGGCTGAACGAGTTCGCGAAGCACTTCTACCCCCAGCTGACCCGCAAGGCGCTGATCATCGACGTCCGCGGCAACGGCGGCGGCAACGTCTCGGCTCAGGTGATCGAGCGGCTGCGGCGCCAGCTGGTGGGCTGGAACGTGTACCGCAACAGCAAACCCTTCGCCAACCCGGACTCGATGATGGCGGGTCCGCTGGTCTGCCTTGCCAACGAGTTCTCCGCCTCCGACGGCGACATCTTCCCGTTCCGATTCCAGACGCTGGGCATGGGGAAGGTGATCGGGAAGCGGACGTGGGGCGGGGTGGTGGGCATCCGCGGGACGCTGCCCTTCATGGATGGCGGCATGATGTCGCGGCCGGAATTCACATTTTATTCAGTGGACGGCAAACGGTGGCAGGTCGAAGGCATCGGCGTCGAACCGGACATCGTGGTCGTGAATGACCCGGCGCGTGAGTTCAAGGGCGAGGACCAGCAGCTCGACCGCGGCATTGCGCAGGCGCTGGAGGAGTTGAAGACGAAGGAGATAGCTCTGCCGCCTCCGCCGCCCGGCCCGGATCGGTCGAGGTAGCTGGAGGACTCCGGGGAGTGGCCGGCGACCGCTGGCCCCGCCCCCCGAAGCAGCGCGGGGGCGCAGCGGGGGTTTGGGGCCTCGACCCACCCTCCGACGGGGCACAGACCTAAGGGTCCGTTTTGACGTTTTAGGGTCTCATCGGGACCTGCACCAGGCGGCTGTCGCCTCGTGTTGGCCCTCGAATGAACCTTCCTTCCACCGACCTCCGTCCTGCTCCCCTCCGCGTCCGCCGGGCCGCGGCCTTCCACTCGTCCGCCGTGCGTCCGCTTGCCGCCGCGTTGCTGCTGGCGTTGACCGCGCCGCTGCTCCACGCCCAGCGTTTCGTCGCGGAGTGGAGCACCGATGACATTGGCCGCCTTGGTCCCACGGGCCTGGCGCTCGACGCCAACGGCGCCAGCCCTGTCCTGTATGTCGCCGACCAGCGCTTCGGCCGGATCGTGAAGTATGACGCCAACACCGGCCAGCGGCTCGCCGCCTACGGTCAAACCGGCAACGGACCGGTGGAGTTCAACAATCCTTTCGGTGTCGCCATCGAACCCACGACCCGTGACCTCTACGTGGCGGAGCGGGGCAACAATCGCGTGCACCGCATCACCAACGCGGGTCAGTTTGTGATGGGCTGGGGCATCGGGGGCACCGAGCCGGGACAATTCCGCTCTCCGATCGGCATCGCGGCGGATGCGGCGGGGCATGTGTACGTGGTGGACCATGACAACGACCGGGTGCAGAAATTCCGCGTCGTGCACAACGGCACGGCGTGGGAGGCCCAGTTTGTCACGGCGTGGGGCGGCACGGGCACGACGGCGGGCAAGTTCCTGCGGCCGTACGGCATCGCGCTGGACGCGGCCGGCAACGTGTGGGTGGCTGACGGCGGGAACAGCCGGCTCCAGAAGTTCGGCCCCAACGGCAACCATCTCGCGACGGTGGGGTCGCACGGCACGGCCGACGGGCAGTTCCTGACGCCGACCTGGATCAGTTTCGACGCCGCGGGCGCCATGTATGTGGCCGAGACGAACCCGCATCCGGACCAGCCGACGGCTCCCGACCTTGCGCACCAGCGGATCCAGAAGTTCAACCCCGACGGGACCTTTGCCCTGAAGTGGGGCACGTACGGTGAAGCGGGCGGACAGTTCAAGCTGCCGTTCCAGGTCGTCGTCGACGCGGCCGGCAAGGCGTATGTGTCGGACTACTACAACACCCGCGTGCAGAAGTTCGACCTCAACCAGCCTCCCCCCACGAGCGGTGGCGGCGGTTCGGGCGCGAAGTCGCCGTTCGTCAACGTCTCCACCCGGTTGCGCACCTCGGCGGATGCTCCGCTGATCGCCGGGTTCGTGATCTCCGGCTCGGCGCCGAAGACGGTTCTGATCCGCGCCGTCGGCCCGACCCTGGCGGACTATGGTGTCGCCGGTGCGCTGCCGAATCCGAAGCTTCAGGTCTACGGCTCCGACAAGGCTTTGGTGGCGGAAAACGAGGACTGGGGCGGCGATCCCGCCGTGGCTGCCGCCGCTCAGCGGCTGTATGCCTTTGCCCTGCCGGCCGCGAGCAAGGACGCCGCGCTGCTGATCACGCTGCCGCCGGGCATCTATACGGCGCAGGCCGGAGCCAACGGCGGCGACGGTGTTGCCCTCGTGGAGGTTTATGATGCGGAAGCGACCACCGCTTCACGCGCGATCAATATTTCGACGCGCGGGGCCGTGGGGACGGGCGACGGCGTGCTCGTCGCCGGGTTCATCATCGGGGGCACCGAGCCGAAGCGGGTGCTGATCCGCGGTGCCGGTCCGGCGCTGACTCCCTATGGCGTCACGGGCGCTCTCGCGAACCCGCAGCTGAGCATCTACTCCTCGACCCAGACGCTGATCGCCCGGAACAACGACTGGGGTACTCCGCTCGCGGTGGCGGGCGGACCCGCTCCCACTTCGGCGGCGGACATTTCAGCCGCGGCTTCCTCGTGCGGCGCGTTCCCCTTCGACGCTGGCAGTGCGGATGCGGCGGTGGTCGTTACCCTGGCCCCCGGCGCGTACAGCGCGATCATCAGCGGCGTGGGTGAAACCACCGGCACATCGCTGGCCGAGGTGTACGAGCTGCCTTGACCCTTGCGCGTCCGGGCAACGGACGACGCGAACGGCGTCCGCCGGGGAACTGCCCCCATCTCCGGCGGACAGTGGGGATTATGCCACGAGCCACAACGAACCGATCCATGCGCGTCGAGCGGCCGGTGAAGGCCCTGCGCCGCACTCCGGTTGATACCGGCGAGGCCGACCAGAAGGATGCTCCCGGCGCGAGCGGGCAGCTGTTGCGCGGCCGGCGCCGTCCGGGGCGCGCTGCCTCGCTGCGCAGCTCCGCCGCGCGCACGCGCTCCCAAAGCTGGCGCAGCCCCAAGGTGGGCACGCGCGCCAAACGACGCGGCAATCAGGCAAAGGGCAGCCGCACGGGTCGAAACAAGACGAAGCAGTAGGGGGTGGGCGGTGCTTCGGCCCGCCGTGGAAACTCGGGTACGCGCGCGCGCGGGGTGAAGCACCGTCCCTACCCGAACGCTCGCGAGCTGCACCGTCGTCGTCCCGCGTAAAAATACTGTGCGCACCCCACTGCGGGACCGCGGGGTGGCCGATAAGCTCGGCCCACGCATGAAGACCCCGCCGTCCCCTCACCGCCGTTCCCGGACCGCCCCCTCCCGGCCCGGGCTGACCATGAAGGTATTCATCGGCTATGCCGATCTTCCGGCGGTTCGCCGTGCCACGGCGGCGGTGGGCCAGGGCATGCTGCGCACCGGCTTGCCGGTGGAAATCCGGCCCCTGCTGTGGCGCTGTGACCAGCTGGTCAGTTCGCACTGGCAGGACCGGGCCACCAGTGCCGCGCTCGAGGCGGACGTCGTCGTCATTGCGAGCAGCACTCCGCAGGGAATCACCCCGGCGGTGGAGCACTGGATCAGCCGGTTCATCGACGCGGCGCATGGCCGGCGGACCACCCTGGTCGTGATTTCGGGGCCGAACGATGCCTGGACGATCTCGATTGAAAAGCCGGCGCGCCGGCCGGCGCTCACGGCCCTGCAGGGTCAGCTCCCCGCTGCGGAATTGGTGGCTTAGGAGCGGTCGGAGCGGCCAGCGTTCAGCCTGAGTACCGATTTTGCCACTTCGGAATCCAGGTCGAACATCGAACATCGAACATCGAACGAGTCCGCGGCTATCCGAACGTAGCGAGGAGCGCCAGCGAGTCGATCGGCGGAGCCCGCGTTTTCGCCACGTCCCTCCTCGGATTTCGAATCGCTGGC
>JAEWKR010000107.1 GCA_023457715.1 Verrucomicrobiota bacterium | reverse complement strand
CGTCGCTCACCTCCAGGTTCTCCGGCAACCGCACCAGAATATGGAAATGATTCGAGAGGAGCACGAAGGTGAGCACCTCGATCCCGGCAAAGTCAGACACCTGCCATATCAAACCCCTCAAAAAGTGTTTGGCCTTCTCATCAATCAACTGCTCCCCGTTCACCGTCCGACTGATCAGGTGATACACCCCGCGACCGCCTCCGGGAACAACTCGGATCCGTGCTCTGCGCATGGACGCATGCCAACTCTTCTTTACCTCCTCGTCAAAGCTTTTTTGCCCTTTTCCGCGTAGCGTCTTTCGATGTCCGTCCCTCTCTCTTACGCTTCGAGGACCAGGCGCGCTTCGCCCGTCCCCGTCCCGTTCAATAAGTCCGCCCGGTTGGCCCCCCGCCCCTCTTTCGCTCCCGTACCTTCCGGGTCAGGTTCCGGCCGGAACGGTCTCGGCAGCCGCCTTGGCAACCAGGTTCGTATTGGCACTCGCCTTGGGAAGCTTCGCACCGCGCACCGAATCGGCGATGTTGACCGGGTGTGATTCGGGTTCGCCGAGCTGCGCGTTGAACTTCATCGACACGGTCTTCGACACGCCGCGCTCCTCCATCGTCACGCCGTAGATCGAGTGCGCCGCCGAAACGGTGCGCTTGTTGTGTGTGATGATGATGAACTGCGACTCGTTCACGAACTTCTTCAACAGGTCGGTGAAGCGTCCGATGTTCGATTCGTCGAGCGGCGCGTCCAGTTCGTCGAGCAGGCAGAACGGGGACGGCTTCACCATGTAGAGCGCGAACAGCAGCGCGACCGCGGTCAGGGTTTTCTGCCCGCCTGACAGCAGCGAAATACTCTTGAGCTTGGTGCCCGGGGGCTGCGCCACGATCTCGATGCCGCTCTCGAGGATATCCTCGGTCTGGATCAGCTCCAAACGGGCGACGCCGCCGCCGAACAGGGTGAAGAACGTGTACTCGAAGTTCTTTTTGATCTGCTCGAAGGTGAGTTCGAACTGCTTCTGCGAGGACTGGTTGATCTCGTCGATCGCCTTGACCAGTTCGGCCTTCGCGGTGGTGAGATCGTTAACCTGGTTCTGCAGGAAGTCGTGGCGCTGTTTGAGCTCCGCATACTCCTCGATGGCGACGAGATTGACCGCGCCCATGCTGTTCAGACGCTGACGCAACGCGTCAACCTCCACCTTGATCGCGGCCCAGTCCGTCCCTTCGAGCGCGGTCAGATCGGCGTCGCTTGGCTCGCCCCGCGCTTCCTTCTTCTTGCGCCGCCGTTTCGTGGGCTGGCTCGCTGCCTCTGCGGTCGCGCTCCCCTCCGTCGAGACCGCACCCTCCGCGGCCGCGGGGGCCGCGGGCGCGGCGTCAGCCGCGGGGGCACCGGACTCGTCGTCCTCCTCGTCGAGATCGAGCGGCTTGACGCCTTCAGGCTCATCTTCAGATCGCCAGAGCTGCAGCTTCCAATCGACGGTCGTGATGTCGGTCTGGAATTCGCGCAGCACCTCCTCGGTCAGGAACACGGCGCGCTGCCGGCTCTCGGCCAGCTTGACCTCGTGCGTGCTCAACTCGTCGTGCGCGTTATCGGCTTCATCACGCACCGCGACCTGCGCGGCTTCGAGGCGGTTGATCTCGCGCTCGACGTCAACCAGCGCGAGGCGCGCCTGCTCGACCTGCTCCTGCGACACCATCAACGTCTCGGCCAGCTGCGCGGCCCGCGCGCGCTGACCTTCCGATTCGCGCTCCAGCGCCTCGATCTGTTCGGACCAGGCTTCGATCTCATGCTGTCGCTGCACGAGGAGTTCGCTGAGCTGCAGGCGGCGCCGCTCCATTTCGCCGAGACCGCGATCAAGCACTTCCACCTTCTGACGGCGCTCGGCCAGCTCCAACCGCGCCTGTGCCAGGCTCTCGCGCTTCATGTCCCGATCCGTGCGAACCTCGTTGAGGCGGATTTCCAGCGCGTGGATCTTCTCCCGTTGCGCGACGGCGGTGGCGTCGGCCTCAGCCAGTCCGGCCTGCGCGCGCTCCCAACGAGCGTGCGCCTCGTTGCGGGCCTGTTCCAGGCCGATCAGTTCGTTTTCCATCCGGCGCAGCCGGTTGCCAACGTCCTCGGCATTACGCTGGGCGTTGCGCTGCTCGGCCTGCACCGCCGCCACGGTCTGGGTGGCCGTCATGACGTCGGCGCGTCGCTGTTCCAGGGTCTGTTCCGCCTCCGCGAGCCGCGCGTTCAATCCATCGATGATCGCTTTCTGATCGTCGTGCTGCTTCTGATCGTCCGCCAGCGCCCGGGCGGTCTCGCGCAGGTCGATCTCGCGCTGAACGATGCTGTTCGCCGACCGCTTGCTGCTGTGAAAGCCGCCATACACGAGCCCGCGGCGATCGACGAGATCCCCCTTGCGCGTGGCCACGGCGAGGAAGCCGAAGGCCGGGTTTGCTTTCCAATACTCGAGGAATGCCGCCAGGTCGTCGGCAATGAAGCATTCGCTGAGGACCCCGATGGCGGGATGGACGGCTTCCATCTCACCCAAGGCGTGAGTGGCCGGCACCAGCCCGGCCGGCAACTCCGCGGCCGGCGTCGCCCCGGCGCCAAGCTCGCTGACGCGCAACACGGCCGACCCGATTTGCTCGTTCTCGAGCTGCGCAAGGATGCGCTGGGCGGTGGAAAGTTCACTGACGCTGATCGCCTCGGCGGCGGAGCCGAGCAGCGTCTCGACCGCCTTGCCGAACTCGGGCTTCACCGCGAGTCCGTGCATGATGGGGCCGACGGGCGCGCCCGCGAGGGCGGCATCAAGTCGTCCCTGGAGCACGGCTTTCGCGCCTTCGCCAAACCCTTCCCACTTCTCCTGCAACTGCTGGAGCAGCCGAAGTCGCGCCGTCCGCTGCGCGAGAGCACGGTCGATCTCCGACAACTTGCGCTGCGCTTCGCGAAACTCGCGCGTGAGGTCAGCAATGGTCTGCTGCGCGACGCCCACTTCGCTGCTGGTCCTCGCCTTTTCCGCCAGTGCCTCCTCCAGCCGCGCCTCAGTCTCGGCCGCCAGCTGGGTCGCAGCGGCCTGCTGCTGCCGCACCCCTTCAATCTCCTGCGCGACCGACTCGTGCTTGTGCACGCTCGTTTTCTGATCGACCTCGTAGCCCGAACAGTCGGTGCGCAGACGCGCGACGGTGCTCTCCAGCTGCAGCAGCTGGAATTTCGACTGATTCAGGTCCTGCTCGAACTTGGTCAGTTCGCCTTCGACGATCGCGAGTTCCCGGTTGCGCTGCTGGAAAACCGCGTCGCTCCCGCCCAGGAGTTCGAGTTGCAATTGCTTGTCCTGCGCTCCGGTGTCGACCTGTGCGCTCACCTCGCGCAGCTGCATGTCGATCTCGCCGAGATTGCTTCGCGATGACTCGAGTCGGTCCGCCAGACCCGAGCGGCGGATCTGCGCCAGGTTGGCGGCATTTTCCGCGGACTCCCGTTGCGAACGCACATCGAAGACCGCCTGCTGGGCATCCTGCACGCGCTGGTTGAGCCGGCTGCGATGCGCCTTCTTTTCGTCGAGGCTCGTCTGCTGCGTTTCAAAGTTGGCCCGTCGTGCCTCGGCCTCGGCCCTGAGGGCGTGCACCTTTTCGTCCAACGCGCCAAGGGTCGCGGTCAGTTGCGCGTGGTGAAAACCACTCCAGGCCAGCGCGAGGTGGCGCAGGCGGTGATTGATGCGCTTGTAACGCATCGCCTTCGCGGCCTGCCGGCGCAGGGACCCGATCTGGCGCGAAACTTCGCCAATGACGTCGGCCACCCGCGCGAGGTTCTGGTCGGTCAACGTCAGCTTCTGCAGCGCCTCGCGCCGTTGCGCTTTGTACTTCGTGATGCCCGCGGCCTCTTCAAAAACGGCCCGGCGCTCCTCCGGCTTGGAGGACAGGATCTGGTCGATCTGGCCCTGCGCCATGATCGAGTAGCTGGTCCGGCCAATACCGGTGTCCATGAACAGCTTCTGGATGTCCTTCAGCCGGCACGGCTGGCCGTTGAAGAAATACTCGCCCTGCCCATCGCGGTGCACCCGCCGGGTGATCTCGATCTCGTGAAATTCGCTGCCGAGCTGTTTCTCGCACTCGGTCAGAAGCAGGGACACTTCGCACATTTGCGCCGGTTTGCGGGTGTCCGCGCCTTCGAAGATGACATCTTGCATCTTACCGCCACGCAACGCCTTGGCACTTTGTTCACCGAGTACCCACCGGATCGAATCGGCGATGTTCGACTTTCCGCAACCGTTCGGCCCGACGATGGCCGTTACGCCCGGCTCGAAGCGCAGAGTGGTCGGATCAGCGAACGATTTGAAGCCATGGAGCTTGAGCGCCTTGAGATACATGCGGGAATAAAGAGGCGCCATTGAAGGGCGGGCCCCCTACCCCGCAACGGAAAAACCCTAAAGGTTGTTCACAGGAAATTCGCCCAGGTCGCGACCTCTGTGGTGCAACGGGTTTGACCGATAATTGTCGCCGACTTCACTCTTTAAGCGCGCGGTCGGCGGGCAGATTTTCGCCGTCCCAGATCCGCTGACTCGTATAAGGCATCGCAGGCTCGGACCAGAAGGCGTCCGTGGACGGCAACCCCAGCGGCAGGAAGGCGACGGAGCAGAGGTAGAGGCTGCCGGTGGAGATGTAGTGCTCGCCCAGCGAGGGTTGATCGCCCGCCAGCCCGATCCGAAGCCAGCCGGCGCGATCAAACGTATCGGGCGCCGCCAAGGTGCGATGAATCACCGCGCTGAGTGCCGCGCGCGCCTGCGCCGGTTGAACCGCGTCCGGCAGCAAGTGCCGCCACGCCGCGAGCGCCAACCCTTGGAAAGCACCGCAGCGATAGGCCAGTGAACGACCCAGGGGCGGGAACGTGCCATCCGGCGCGACGAGGCGTTCCTGAACCTCGGCATAGCGAGTGAGCCGTGCCTTGATTTTCGGCAGGAGACCCGGGGTGGCGTGCTCCGTGCCTTCAAGCGCCTCGACCACCTCCAGCAGCATGGGCTGAATCACGAAGGCGTTGTAGTAATCCCAATGAAACTCCGGCCCGTCGCCGTACATCCCGTCGCCGAGGTACCAGCGTTCATGCTGCCGAACGCCATGCAGCAGCCGCGCCACGTTCATGGCTATTCCGGCCCGACCCAGACCAACCTCCACCAGTGAGGCGAAGAGCACCCAGTTGGTTTCGGGCGGCGTCACTCGTCGCGTCTTCAACATCGCGGCGGTGACGTTCGTCCGAACTCCGGCGGGCAAGCGTTCCCAAAGCGCGCGCGGAGCGCGGACGAACGCCTCCGCGAGGAACGCGGCATCGACCAAAGGCTGGCCCCCTTCCTCAAAGTTGCAGTAGTCCGGCGAACGCGGGTCCGTAATGGCATCAATCCCCTCGCGCGCCAGGGCCGCCAGTTTGCGAAGGGTACGGTTCTCCGCCTCAGCCACCGCAGCCCCCTCGGCCGCGCCCAATTCCAGCCACGGCGCGAGTCCGGCCAGCAATCGCCCGACGGCCTCGAGATGCGTGTACTGTGCCCGGTCGCGCGGATGGGGAGCCTGGACCGGCATCGTCGCCTTGAGCCGCCGCTGCGCCAGCGCGTCGAGCACCGGGTTGGCCAGGCGTTCCGCCCAGGCAATCCAGCTGGGACGGTCCTCGCTCGATGGTACCGCCGGCCGCTTCGGCTCCGGGGCACGGGAGCCCAGTGCTCCCGGCACCGTCGCCAGGGCCCCCGCTGAGGCCGCCAATCTCAGAAAATCACGTCGCGAGCGCATCCCCCTGTCCTGCACCCGCGATCCCGTTCACGCGACGCCGAATTTGCCGGTTGGTCCTGCACTCGGGCGGTGAGTTGCGGGCGGGCCGCCCGCGGTCCACTCAACCCCACCTCAGGCGGCCCACCCGCCCAGGTGGCATCCCGCCCGCACGAAACCCTTGGCGCAACCGGGGTGAACCGTAAGCCGCATCGCCGAAGGGATACCTTGAGGGACAGGGTATCTTGAGGGACAGACCCCCAAAAGGGTCCTTAAGGGGACAGGTCATTACGAGGACAGGTCCGCCGAACTTTAAGGGGACAGGGACTCTTAAGGGGACAGGCCCCCCCGACCTTTGTTAACGTTAAGGGGACAGGTCCCGGACTGAACGCTCTTCCTTCGTCCGTGGGGGCGGTTGAGGGACAGACCCTCTCCACCCATGGGGACAGACCCTTCGACCTTTTGGAACGCAGAAGATTTGCGTTGCCGCCCCGGGAGGCGCGGCCACGCTTCGTTCCGGAACCTTTATCCCCTCGTGCCTTCCCGCCTCCAGTCAGCGGACGCACCGGCGGCAGCCGCCGGCATCCCGGCGCCGCTGTCCCCCGTCTTGTCGCCCCGGCGCGACAAACAGCTCGAACGGCGCAAAGCCGAGCGGCTGCTGGCCGGCCAGATCCAGGTGCTCGAGGCCATCTCTCGCGGCGAACCACTCGACCGCTCGCTGTCGATGCTGGCCAGGGTGATCGAGTCGCAGTCCGACGATCTGGTGTGTTCGGTGCTCCTGATGGACGCCGATGGCCGACACGTGCGCCACGGCGCGGCCCCGAGTCTTCCGGCGGGGTTCACGCTGGTGGTGGACGGCGCCGCCATCGGACCGGCAGCTGGTTCCTGCGGTACCGCTGCCTACCGCCGGGCGCCCGTTATTGTCGAGGACATCGCGGTGGACCCACTCTGGGCCGAGTGGCGCGCGCACGTTCTACCCCTGGGCCTGCGGGCGTGCTGGTCGACACCCATCTTCGACGACAAGCAGGACCTGCTCGGCACCTTCGCCATTTATTACCGCAACGTCGGGCCCCCTCCCGAAGACCACCGGCGCCTCGTCGAGAGCGCCACCCACCTCGCCGGCATCGCCATCAGCCGTGAGCGCGAACACGCGGCCCGCAAACGCCATGAAGACGAGATCGAGCGTCTCAACCGCCTGTACGCGGCGCTCAGCCATGTGAACCAACTGCTGGTGCGGACCCAGAGTTCCACGGAGTTGTTCACGAACGTGACCCGGATCATTGTCGAACAGGGCGGATTCGCGATGGCGTGGATCGGCTGGCTCAACGAAGGGGCCATCGAGCCCATCGCACATTTCGGCGGCGAAGGGTACGTTGAACATCTCCGACTTTCCGTGAGAGCCGATGACGCCCACGGCCGCGGTCCCACCGGGATCGCGTTCCGCGAAAATCGGACCTACGTGTGCAACGACTTCGCCACGGATCCCGCCGCCGCCGTCTGGCGGGAAGGCGCGCGTCGCCGCGGATTTGCCGCCAGCGCCGTCTTCCCCATCCGCCGTCTCGGCAGCCCGCGTGGCGTGCTGGCGGTCTATGCGGCCCGGCCCGGTGCGTTTCTGGAACGCGAAGTCGCCCTGCTGGAGGAGGCCGCCGCCGACATCGCCTTCGCCCTGGAGCACCTCGACGAGGAGGAGCAGCGCCGCAACGCGGAACGCTCCCTGCGCGAATCCGAATCGCGCCTGCGCTCGCTCGCCATGCGCCTGGAAAATATTCGCGAACAGGAGCGCACAGCGATCGCCCGTGAGATCCACGACGTGCTCGCGCAGGAACTCACCCGGCTGAAGATAGATCTCGTGTGGATGGCGAAGCGCGCGGCGAAACTGACCGCCGCGGACGCCGCCGGGCTCGCCGAACGGATCGCGGACGCCACCCGCCAGACCGACACCGCGATCACGACGGTGCAGCGCATCGCGACTGAGCTGCGGCCGGTGATTCTCGACAGCCTGGGTCTCGCCGCGGCGATCGAATGGCAGGTCGAGGATTTTGGCCGCCGCACCGGCACGCGTGGCCACGCCTCGGTGCCGCGCGAGGAGCTGAAGATCGCCCGAGAACCAGCCACCGCGCTGTTCCGCATCCTCCAGGAAGGCCTCACCAACGTCGCCCGCCATGCCGCCGCGACCGAGGTCCACGTCGAACTGGTGTGCACGGAATATGCCTTTCGCCTGACCATCCAGGACGACGGCCGCGGCGTGCGCCGCGAGGAGATCGAGGATCCGCGTTCCATCGGCCTCGTCGGCATGCGCGAACGGGCCCAGGCCTTTGGCGGCGGGTTCTGTATCCGCGCGCTCCCGACACGCGGGACGCTCGTCGAAGTGTTCATCCCCTCCCCCGCATGAAGGTTGTGCGCATCCTGCTCGCCGACGATCACACCATCCTGCGCAAGGGCCTGCAGCAGATCATTGCGGAGGAGTTGTCGCACGCGCGGTTCGGCGAGGCGAACGACGCCACCGAGGCACTCGCGATGCTGCGGAGTTCGGCGTGGGATTTGTTGATCCTGGACATCAACATGCCCGGACGAAACGGCTTTGAGGTTCTCGAAGAGGTATCCCGCCATCACCCGGGCACCGCCGTCCTCGTGCTGAGTTCCACGCCCGAGGACCAACTGGGCGTGCGCGCCATGCGGTGCGGGGCGTCGGGGTACCTGAACAAGCAGACCGCGCCGGAACGCCTCGTCGACGCCGTCGAGACGCTCCTCCGCGGTGAGCAGTTCATCAGCCCCGCACTCGCTCAGCGCCTCGTTTCCGATCTTCGCCGCAACGCCGCCGGCCCGCGCCACGACCTTTTGTCCGAACGCGAGCTTCAGGTTTGCGTGATGTGTGCCGACGGAAAATCGATCAAGGAAATCGCCGCGGAGCTTTGCCTGAGCCCAAAGACGATCAGTACCTTCCGCAGCCGGGTTTTCGAGAAGCTCGCCGTGAAAAACGACGTCGAACTCGCAAACTACGTACGGGAGCACCAGCTCGCGGTGTAGGGAGCTGAGTAAGACTACCCAGAGCAACGTAGGCCGACGCCTACAGGCTTGTCAGCCGCCGGCTGACGGACACGTAGGCCAGCGCGTACAACAAGATCAGCGGTCGGCCAATTTTACTGACCGGGTTCATGGCGTACGATGGACCCATGCAAATCTCAACCCTCCCGAGCGATCCGATTCTGACCGTGCTCGTCGTCGGGCAGCCCGGCCCCGGCAAGTGCGGCCTGCTGGAATGGCTCGCCGACATCCCGGGGCTGCGCCTGAGCACCGCCGACGACCTGGCGGGCGCCGCACTTGCGGCCGTTGCAGCGTCCCCCCACCACGTTGTGATCCTCGATTTCCATGGGATTCCCCTCACCGTCCGCACCGCGGTGCGTCGCCTGAAGGCTGCGTCCCCGTCAACCACGGTCATTGTGCTCACGCACGATGCGAACCCCGTGATGCGACGTTACTGCGGCGAGGCCGGAGTGGACGCCGTACTCGACAAGACGAGCGATTTCGAGCTGCTGCGCTACGCCCTGAACCTGAAGCGGCGCGTGCTTAGCCGTCTGCCCGCCGCGACCGACGAACTCGTGCGGCAGGAAGCCTGAGGTGTCCCATGTCCTCCGCTGCTCCCTTTCCCCGCGATCCGGAACCCACCCGGCCCCGCAGCTTCACGGCGTCCTGCACTCCCAAGCTGCTGCTGAACCTCCACCACCCGGAATCCGCCCTCGCCAACGACGCGCTCCGGAGGCTGCTGGGCAAGCCGCCCCGCTCCGAAGGCGGGCTGACCCTCGCGACGTGCTGCACGCCCGAGGAGATCCGCTCCATCGTGACGGAGCTGGGCTCGACCGGGTTCCTGCGATCGCGCGAACTCGAGCTTCGGAACGCGTCGGGCGAGCCTGTCGTCTGCCTGGTCAGCGGTGAGGTCCTGGATGACTCGGTCGACGAAGCGATTGTCGTCCTTCATGACATCTCGGAGCGCAAACGCACCGAAGCGGCGCTTCGTGAAAGCGAATGCCGCTTCCGTCAGCTCGCGGAAAACATCCGCGAGGTGTTCTGGATCATTGATCCAACGATCCCGCGGACGCTGTATGTGAGTCCTGCCTACGAGACGGTATGGGGACGTTCCTGCGAAGCGCTTTACGAAAACCCGCTGGATTGGCTGGAAGGCCTTCACCCGGACGACCGCCCGCGTCTTGAAGAGGCAACGGGGAAATTCCGTCTCGGTGCAGGCTACGACGAAACCTATCGGGTCGTGCAGACCGATGGCGCCACCCGCTGGGTGCGCGACCGCGCGTTCCCTCTGCGCGATCCCGCCGGCAACGCCTACCGCGTCGTGGGGGTGGCGGAGGACGTCACCGGCCAGAAGCTGCTGGAGCACCAGGTTGTCCGCAGTCAGCGGCTCGAGGCCGTCGGAACCCTCGCCGCGGGCGTCGCGCACGATCTGAACAATATCCTCACACCGATCTCGGTCGCCGCGGGGATGCTCAAGGGTCAGTTGCACAATGCGTCCGACGTGGAACTCGCGGCCATGATTGAAACCAGCGCGGTCCGCGGCGGCGACATCGTGAAGCAGCTGCTCGCATTCAGCCGGGGTATCGAGAGCGCGCGTGGGCCCGTGCAACCGCGCCACATCCTGCGCGAGGTGCGCAAGCTGATCGCCGAGACTTTCCCGCGCAACGTGGAGATCCGGTTGGCGGCCCCGAATGATCTCTGGCCGATCGACGCCGACGCGACGCAGCTGCATCAGGTCGTCCTCAACCTGTGCGTCAATGCCCGCGATGCGATGCCTGAAGGCGGCACCCTGTTCCTGGCCGCCTCCAACGAGGAACTCGACGCCCACGATCCTCGTCTCGAACCGAACCAGGCGCCCGGCCGATTCGTCGCGTTTTCGGTCGCGGATACGGGCACGGGCATTCCGCCCGATGTGCTGCCGCACATCTTTGATCCGTTTTACACCACCAAGGCGGAAGGCCTTGGCACCGGCCTCGGCTTGTCCACCGTGCTCGGAATTGTGCGCAGCCACGGCGGCTTTCTGAAGGCCGACACCGAGATTGGACAGGGCACCACGTTCCGCGTCTACTGGCCGGCCCAGCAGAACCTCGCGACGGAGCCCCAACCGCTCCCGATGCCGACCGTCTCGGGCACCGGTGAGCTGGTGCTGGTGGTGGACGACGAAAAAACGGTGCGCACCGCGGTCCAGATGTGTCTTCGCGCCGACGGCTATCGCGTCCTTACCGCGCCGGACGGCGCCGCCGCGCTCGCGCTTTTTCTCAAGCACCGGCACGAAATCGATCTCGTCCTGACGGATGTGATGATGCCCGTGATGGACGGCTGGCGGCTGGCCTGGGAGATTCGCGCCATCGGGGATCGCATTCCCATCGTCGCCTCGAGCGGCCTCGAATCGCCGCGCGCCCCCTCCGCCGGGCTGATCAGCCGCCTCCTACCCAAGCCCTACGACATGCGCGAACTCCTCCACGTCGTCGCCGCCGTCCTCGCGTCGCATCCGCGGCGCTGGCGCCGCTAGCCGCCCCGCCGCGGGACATTCCAGGGCGGTGCGGTCGTACCGCAGCCGATGCGGACTTGTCCCCCAAGGGGCGGCCGTTTTTCGCCTCGCCCGAGGTGGTGTCGCCCACGAAACCCTTGACGCAACCGGGGTGAACCGTAACGTCCGCTTTCCGCATCGCCGAAGGGCCGAAAAGCCAGCGGCGTTGCACTCCAAGGCACGCCAGAGTAGCTCAGTGGTAGAGCAGAGGACTCATAAGCCTTTGGTCGCCGGTTCAATCCCGGCCTCTGGCACCAGCCTTCGCTTCGGTTGGATTACGATTAGGGAGCCGGCTGGCGTTGTTTTCCCATGCCGAGCCCCAGAGTGCTTGCGTGGGGAGCTACGGCTGGCACGCCAGCCCAACATACTTCGCTTGGGTTGGATTACGATTAGGGAGCCGGCTGGCGTTGTTTCCCATGCCGCGCCCCAGAGTGCTTGTGTGGGGAGCTACGGCTGGCACGCCAGCCGTGTTAAGGAGAGGGTGAAACTGAAAGGGGTCGCTTCCGACTTTCACTCTCACTTTCACTTTCACTTTCACTTTCACTCCAAAGCGCGATTCATGCGTTCGATCGCTTCGTCGATCTCGGCCGGACTCTTGAAGCCGATCGTGATGGCATCGACCTCCGGCAACGACATCGCGAAGCGGATCGAACGTTCGCGGTCTGCCGGATTTCGGAAATCGCCGTTGCCGATGATCTTCATCCCCAGCACGCCCCGATTCTTCGCCTTCATCTTCTTCAATTCGGCGAGCACCGGCTTGATATCGCCGCGCTGGCCATCGGTGTGCACGCCCTGCGGGTTCACTCGCACGAGATGCACCTCCGGCCAGTCCGACTCCACGCCGGCCTGCAATGCCTCGAGGGTGTGACATGAAACGCCCTTGGAACGAATCCAGCCGCGCTGCCGGGCAACGTCGAAGCCGTCCATGATCCGCTTCCATTCATCCGTCCACAGTTCACGGGTCATGCAATGGATGAGCAGCGCGTCGAGGTAGTCGGTTTTGAAGTTCTTCCGGTGCGAATCGATGACTTTCAGAATGTCGTCCGAACGACCGCCGATTTTCGAAAGAATAAACAACTTCTCGCGCGGCAGGGGCGCGATCGCATCTGCGATCCAGGTGAACGTCGCGTATGACTGAGCGCAGTCCAGGTATGTGAGGCCACGGTCATAACCATACCGGATCAGGGTGTTAAACCCGTCACGTCCAAGCGCAACCTGCACATGGCCGTTGTTGCTGCCCGTACCCATGCCAAGCCGGCTGAGCTTGATGCCGGTTCCACCGAGCGTGACCTGATCCGTGGCGGTCCGCTTCGCTTGCGATTGAGCGAGGAGTCGGGGGGTGACGCCGGCAACCCCGGCAAACGCGGCCGCCTGCCGGATGAACTCACGACGCGTGGGGCTGCGGTGGTGCATGACGCGACGATAGCCGCGTGCCGGCCGCAGGCAAGTCCACGCCCCTCGGGTCGACCAATATGCCTCCCCATCGGTCGACCGAGTTCGCGCGGCTCATCGCTTCGGCTTACCCAGGTTCAACAGCCAGCTGTTCGTATACGCGTGATAGGCCTGGATGGTGGCGGGATTTCCCAACGCCGCTGCGATCTTCTCGGCTCCCTGTTTTCCCACCGCCTGCAGCCGCTCGTTCCTTTGCTCCGTGGTCAACGATCTGTCGGCATTCAGCTGATCGATCTGCTCGACCGCCGCGACCCCGATCGTATGCAGATCGAGGGTGGTGGCTGCCGGCAGATCGACGCGCTTGGCGAAGCGGGCGACATGCGAGTATTGGGGGTTGAGGGCAAGTTTGAGTTCCTCTGCCCGCGCCGCGCCAAAGCTCGAGGACAGCTGGGCCGACAACGCATCCGCGGCCAGGCCGCGCGCCGCAGCCTGCTCGGGTGTGAGGTGGGACGCCTGCCCATACGGCTGCGCGTTCGGAACCTGCCGGCTGAAGCTCTCGTAGAGGGGCAGCAGCGTGCGAAATTCATCTTCCGAGATGGCGGAGGGACCGACCAGGAACTTGAGACCCGCGGCAGCCCGGCCATTGCGCCGCGTGAATTCCGCCACCTCCTCCTGGGTGAGAAATTCCGCCAGCTTCGCGTGCAGCTCACGTTCCTGGGCGGCGAGCTTGTCCCCGTCGGCCGCCACCCACGCCTGACCGGCTCGGGAGGCGGACATCATTTCCATGGTCTTTTCATTGAACTCACGTTGGAGCGCCTTCACGCGCTGCAGCTTTTCGCCGCTCAGCGCTCCGAATTGATGTTCGGCCCACGCCCGCTGCTCCTCCGTCTCCACCTCGGCGTCGTCCCCGAGCATCTGTTTCAACAGGGCTTCCTGCTCGCGAGCCAGTCGGCGCAACGCGGGGCCGGTCTGGGGGTCGAGCCACGCGTCGTGCCACTTTTTCCAATACGGCGTATTCAAGGCCGCTTCCTCGAGCTTCGCCCGTTGGGCGTCGAATTTTTCCGCCACCACCGCGATGGCAACCTGGCGGAGCACCCCCGGCGGAAATCCGGCGCGGCGGAGGCGTTTTATCAGCGTTTCCGGGGCCCCGCCGTGAGACAGCTGCTCCCAAAGTCCGGGCTTGGCAACCGCGGCGGAGGCCGTCGGCCCGACGCTGGGCGGGGCGGCGGCGGGAGTTTCCAGGTGGGCGTCGGTCCACTGGCTTCGGCTTCGTGCCAGCGCGGCCACCAGCGCGAGGTTCAAGGCAACCGAGAGACCGATGACAAGGGTAACGGCTCGCATGGGGGTCAGCGTTTTGGAGTCTGAGGATTCAACCGGGTAAGCCACCGGCCCTGCGCCTCCCTGTATTCAGCCAGCCGCTCGCTCCCCAGCACCGTGCCCAACCGTAAGGTGGCCTCGTCCACCAGGGCGCCGAGCTGCGCCGTGCGTTCTCCGGCGCTGAGAGCCGGATTGGCGTTGATCGCCTCGGCGCGTTGATGCGCGTCCTTTCGGATCCGGACGACGTCGGCGGTGGCACTGGCCGGAAGGTTCCAACGTTCGATCAAGGGCGCAGTGTGCGTGTACGCCTCGTCCGTCATCAGCTCATACTGCGCAAAGCGCTCAGGACTCAGCACCCCGCGCACCATTTCCGGGATGGCCTTCCCTGCCTTTGCCGCGGCCTCGCGCATCTCCGGCGTCATGTATTCCCATCGGCCATTCGCGAACGGTGCCATCACTTCGCTCTGGACCTTGTAGATGGCCCGAAACTCCTCCGGCGTCGGATCAAAGGCCGCCAGCTGCGTACGCAGCCACCACCCGGTCGGGCTGCTCCGGAGCTGATACTCGAAATATTCATCCGGCGTCAGCATGGCCGCCGCATCGGCATCCGCCTGCTCCGCGAGGTAGCGCATTTTCTCCAGGTCCTGCGGCAAGAGAATGCCTTGGGCCTCGGCCCGCAGCTGATTCTGGAGCTCCTGGTAATCGCCATTCATCCGGTCCAGTGCCGCCAGCTTTTCCAGTGGCAAGTCGCCGTACCGGTAGCGACGGCTGGCCAGCGCCCACGCGGGAGGATTCGGATCAGTGCCGAGAAGCCCCTCCACGGTGGCCTCGATCTCGTGACGGAGCTTCTGCCGGGCATGCAGGTACTCCCATTGCCGTTCTCCCCAAAACGGCCGCCACCACGGATGCGAACGGACCAGGTCCGCAATCTGCCGGTGGCGATCGGCGAATTGCCTGTCCACCAGCCCCGTGACGATGGCGCGGATCACGCGCGGCGGAAAACCCTCGGCCTGCAGGCGCGCGATGATCTCCTGCAGAGAGCCACTCGAGAGGTCGTCGAACGTGACCGTCTCCGCGAGCGCCGGCGTCTTGGGCGCCGGTGGCGTAGCGACGAGAGCGGTGGCAATCGCTGCGGCAGCCTCGCGAGACTCGGCCCGCCGGCTGGGTTTGGTTTCCCGCAGATAAGCGGCGACAAGAACGGCGTTCGCCAAGAGTGACGCCGCCAGAACCAGGAGTCGGATTTTCACAACAGGGGAAGGACACGCATCGGGAATGACGACGCGCGCATCAGAGGTACGAAACCAGTGACAGCGTTAAGTTCCCTTGTCGAGCGCTACCGGGCCGGGGATTGAGTATGTAGTCCCGCCTTCAGGCGGAATCCGTGAGCTCGAAACTCGCACCGCTGGCCGCGCGCACGACGCAAACCTTCCGCCTAAAGGCGCGACTACGTACTCAATCTCATCGCTCGAGCCCCTGGCACCAGGTTGGGTCTTTTGGATGCTGGAGATGGTTGCTGGGGGCCCTCCTTCGACTTCCAGGTTCGACGCCCCCCTCCTCCGCCCCACCCATTTCCCACTGGCCTCGCCGCGATTTCCGCCAATGTTCGGCGGCATGCGTCAAGCTCCCCTGTTCCTCGCATTACTCCTCACCCCGCTCCTCCCCGCCGCCGCCCTCGCTGATACGGCGACCGCCGCGTCACCGGACGCCGGCTTCGAGTTCAAGGCCGACCGCTTCGCCGACATCCAGGTCCTGCGCTATCAGGTACCCGGTTTCGAACAGCTCACGCTACAGCAGAAGAAACTCGCCTATTACCTCACGCAGGCCGGTCTTTCGGGGCGCGATATTTTCTGGGATCAGAAGTACCGCAACAACCTCATCGTCCGCAAAACGCTTGAGGGCGTGCTGAGTTCCTTTCAGGGACCCAAGTCCGGCGCCCATTGGGACGCGTTTCTTGTGTACGCCCGGCAGGTCTTTTTCGCCAACGGGATACACCACCATTACTCCGGGGCGAAAATGATTCCGAAATTCCCGGAGTCGTACCTCGTCGAACTGCTGGCCAAATCCGACGCCGCCAAGCTGCCGCTCGACGGCAAATCGCCCGAAGCGTTCGGACAGTGGCTCACTCCCATCGTCTTCGATCCGGCAGTCGACGGCCGCACCACCAATCAAACCCCCGGCGTCGATCACGTGAAGGAATCGGCGAATAACTTCTACCGGGATGTCACCGCCGCCGAAGTGGAGGCCTTCTATCGCGAGAAGGTGGCCAACGGCGATCCCCGACTCTCCTACGGGCTCAACTCCCAGCTCGCCAAGATCGACGGCAAATTGGTCGAACGCGTGTGGAAGGTCGGCGGCATGTATGGCGCCGCCATCGAGAAGATCGTTTTCTGGCTCGAGAAGGCGCAAACGGTCGCCGAGACCGACGCCCAGCGAAAGACCATCGAGCACCTGATCGAGTACTATCGGACGGGCGACATCCACGCCTTCGATCGCAGCGCGATTGCGTGGGTCAGCGACACCACCTCCCGCGTCGATTTCGTCAACGGCTTCATCGAGGTCTACGCCGATTCCATCCAGAAGCGTGGGGCATTCGAGTCGGTCGTCTCGATGCGCGATGAGGTGGCCACCAAGCGCATCGCCGCCATTTCCGAACAGGCCCAGTGGTTCGAAGACAACTCGCCCATCCAGAAGGAACACAAAAAGGCGGAGGTGAAGGGGATCTCGGCCAAGGTGATCACCGTGATCGGCGAAGTGGGTGACGCCGCCCCCACCACGCCGGTTGGCATCAACCTCCCGAACGCCGAATGGATCCGCGAACAGTACGGCTCGAAGTCCGTCTCGCTGGGCAACATCGTCGAAGCGTACAATGAGGTGCAGTTGAAGAGTTCCGCCACCGACGAGTTTGGCGCCACGCCCGAGGTCATCCAGCGTCTGAAGAAATGGGGCGCCCTCGCCAGCGACCTCCACACCGACATGCATGAAGTCATCGGGCATGCATCGGGACAGATCAACCCTGGCGTCGGACCCACCGACCAGACGCTCAAGAACTACGCCGGCACGCTGGAGGAAACCCGAGCCGACCTGGTGGCACTCTATTACGTGATGGACCCCAAGCTCGTCGAAATCGGCGTCATGCCCTCCCTCGACGTCGGCAAGGCAGGGTACGACAAGTACGTCATGAACGGGCTCATGACCCAGCTCTTCCGCATTCAACCGGGAAACAACCTCGAGCAGGCCCACATGCGCAATCGCCAGCTCGTGTCGAGTTGGGCCAGGGAGAAGGGGCAGGCCGACAACGTGATCGAGCGCATCACTCGCGACGGAAAAACCTACTTCAAGGTCAATGACTACGAGAAGCTCCGCGCGCTGTTCGGCCAGCTGCTGCGGGAGATCCAGCGGATCAAGTCGGAAGGCGATTACGAAGCGGGCAGGAATCTCGTCGAAACCTATGGTGTGAAGGTCGACCAGACGCTGCTCGCCGAGGTGCACCAGCGCTACGCGCCGCTCAATCTCGCGCCCTACAACGGCTTCATCCAGCCCAAACTCGTGCCCGTCGAGCGCGGAGGGGAGATCGTCGACGTGAAGATCGAATACCCGACGGACTTCGTCGGCCAGATGCTCGAGTACGGTCGCGACTACAGCTTCCTGCCCCTGGAAAACTAGCCCGGACGGCAGGGTCGGAAACCCCCGCCCTGCCTCCTCACCTGCAGGGCCGGTTTCCGAGCCCCTCCGTCGCCGTCTATCACCACCCGGGCCCGGAACCGCAGATCAATTGGGAAAGCCCCAGGTTCCGGGCCGCTCGGAACCAAGTTCCTCGAGGTTGGCCAGGACCGCCGGCAGATCGCGTTCAGCCGCGGCGAGCTGTTCGTTGAACTCTTCCTCGGTCAGCTCCCGGTCCAGCAGGTCCGCCCGCGGGGAATGGCGGATCAGCTCGCGCATGCGACGTCCCCGCTCCCCGCCGATCTTGTCGGCGATGGCGTGCAGCAGGTGGCGGCGGGTTTTTGACATGCGAAGCGGCTTTCTGAAGCGGGGATATTGGCTCCAGCCGGCGTTACGACGGGCCGGGCCTACCCGTAGCGCCGGCTTCAGCCGGTATCCAAAACCACCGCCGTCGTAACCCACCGACGGCGGGCGCGCAATGCCGGAGACGAACGAGGGTACAGGCCACGCCACATTCCCTCGAACCAGGCCCCGACCGCGAAGCGCCGCGCGCGACAGGATACGCGCCGTTAACTTCAACGGATGCGGAGCACAGGATTTAATCCTGTGAGACGCTGCTGACGCACCAGCAACGGGCCATGACTGCCCACCCTTTCCCGGAATCCACCCTGCTCCGAGGAACGGATTTTGCTCGTTTGCAGGAGGCATCAGCCCCCGCCGGTCCTGTCTCAGGCACGCGGCCGGACGGCCTTCCCCCTTATGTCAGCCCCACTGAACATCGCCATCATTGGCCCCTCCGGGGCCGGAAAAGGCACTCATGCCTCCGGCCTCTCGACCCGGTTCCGCCTCCGTCACGTCGCCACCGGGGATCTGTTCCGCGAGAACCTGATGAGCCACACCGCCTTGGGGTTGCTCGCGCGGAAGTACATGGAGCACGGAGAACTGGTGCCGGACGAGGTGGTCGACGCCATGATCGAGGAATGGTGCGACCGGCTCCCCGACGAAAAGGGCGCGTTGTTCGATGGATTTCCCCGGACGGTGTACCAGGCCCGGTTCATTGATGAGTTGTTGCAGCAGGCCGGCCGAAAGCTCGATGCCGTCGTCTACCTGACCGTGCCGGATGAAGAGATCGCCCGCCGGCTTTCGGGACGCTACATCTGCCGCAGCTGCCAGGAACCTTATCACCTGCAAACCCGCCCGCCGTCCGTGTATGGCGTGTGCGACGAATGCGGCGGCCAACTCTACCACCGGCCAGACGATTCCACCGAGCTGGTGCTGACCCGCCTGCGGGTATTCCACCGCACCACCGATCCCCTGCTTTCGTACTACGCCGCCGCCAAGAAACTCATTCTGGTTTCCGGCGAAGGCGACATTGACGAGGTGGACGCCCGGCTCGTGCGGGCTCTGGAGGCGGTGCGCAACCGCACGTACGGCTTCGCGACGCCGGAGGATCTCGCGCAGATCGCCCGTCCGCGGCCTCCGCACGCGCCGGCGGCGCACCGCGTGCGCCCCACCAGCGACATCGTCCTGCTCGGCGCGCCGGGCTCCGGGAAGGGCACGCAGGCCGCACGCCTCGCCGCCGAGTTCCGGCTGCCGCACATCGCGACCGGCGATCTTTTCCGGGAGAACCTGCGGGCCGCCAGTCCGCTGGGGCTGCTCGCCAAGGCTTACATGGATCGGGGCGAACTTGTGCCGGACGACATCACGGAGGCCATGGTGGAGGAACGGCTCGCGCGGGCGGACGCGCGGAACGGATTCATCCTCGACGGATTTCCCCGCAATGTGCCCCAGGCCCAGGCGCTGACGGAAATGCTGGCGCGCGACCACCGGCGGCTCGGCGGCGTCCTCCACCTCCGGGTGCCGGACGATGCGATCGTGATGCGGCTCAGCGGCCGGCTGATCTGCCGCCAGTGCCAGGCGCCGTATCACTCCTTCTTCAAGGCGCCGAAACGGCCCGGCGTCTGCGACGCGTGCGGCGGTGAGTTGTATCAACGCGCCGATGACACGGCGGACACGGTGCGGCTCCGGCTCGGCACCTTCCACGCCCAGACAGAGCCTTTGATCGCCCACTTTCGTGCGCTGGGTTTGCTGCACGAGATCGATGGCGGCAATGACGTCAACGAAGTCACTCTCCAGGCCGCCGCCATGCTCCAACCCCTGCTGCGGCACCTGGACGAGATGCCCGCCCCCCACCCGGTGGCCATGTCGGCACGCTGACCCGGGACCGGCGGTTCCTCCAGCACGGCACGTCCCACAGCGTGCCGTGCTGTTTTTTTTACGCGCTTACGGTGAAAGGACTGTGAAACCCGAAAGCGTTGGAACAAAGCGGCCCGCCCCGGTTTCGTCGACGGCGCCAAAGTGAAGCATTGAAGTTGTGCATGGCGTGTCTTCTAAGCTCGATTGTCTATCTCATCAATTATGCCAAACCAGGTCACCTACCCTCTCGTGGTTTCGAGCAAACGCTTCGCGGCATTGGCCGTGGCGCTTCTGCTCGGCGCCACCGCGAGTCTTACGGCGCAGAGCATCAGCGCCCCGCTGACAGTCACGACCCTCGCCGGCACCGCCGGCAGCCGTCAGGCCACGAATGCCACCGGTGCTGACGCGCGCTTCTACGGTCCGTCGGGCCTGGCCTTCGACGGCTCAGGGAACCTCGTCGTCGCCGACGCCGCGAACAACCTCGTGCGTCTCGTCTCTCCCGCCGGCGTGGTCACGACCTGGCTGGGTTCGCCGATCAATCCCCCCTCCCGCCCAGTCAACACCGGCACGCAGGACGGCACCGGCGCCTCCGCCAGCTTCCATATGGGCGAGTTTCTCTCCTCCGGCGGCCCCTACGACGAACCGATCTACACCTCCATTGGTTCGTACACCCTCGGGCGCGACAACGCGGGCAACCTTTACCTCGCTGACACGCTGAGCCACTCGATCCGCAAGATCACGCCCGCGGGCGCGGTCACCACCTTCGCCGGCCAGGGCAACGCGTGGGGCTCGGAGGACGGCGCCGGCGGCAACGCCCGGTTCCTGTCGCCTGCCGGCACCGCCGTCGACGCCTCCGGCAATGTCTACGTCGCGGACAGCGGCAACAACACGATCCGCAAGATCTCGCCGGCCGGCGTCGTCTCGACGTTTGTCGGCACGGCGGGAACGTACGGTCCCACCAACGGCACCGGCGCCGCGGCCCGCTTCTCGAATCCCTCGGGCATCGCGATCGATGGCTCCGGCAACCTTTACGTCACCGACACGGCCAATCATACGATCCGCAAGGTCAGCCCCGCCGGCGTGGTGACCACCCTGGCCGGTACCGCGAACCAGAGTGGAACCGCTGACGGCGCAGGCGCGCAGGCCCGCTTCAACCGGCCCACCGGCATCGCCATCGACGCCAGTGGCAACCTCTACGTGGCCGACACCAACAATCACGCGATTCGCCGCATTTCACCGTCGGGCAACGTCACCACCATCGCCGGACTCAAGGGCACCGCCGGCAGCGACAATGGCACCGGCACCTCGGCCCGCTTCCGCTCCCCGGCCGGGGTCGCGGTCGATGCCGCGGGCATGGTCTACATCGCGGACACGGGCAACCACACGATCCGCCGCGGGATCTCGGCGACCGGCTCCGGATCGCTCGCCGTCACCGCTGTTCCGCCCGCGCTCCTCCAGGTCCGTGCCGGCACCAATGTGACGCTCAAGGTCAACGCCTCCGGCACCCCGGCCCCCACGTATCAGTGGCGCAAGAACGGCACCGCGATCGCGGGGGCGACGGCGGCCACCTACGTCCTCAATGCCGTCACCACGGATCACGCCGGTCTCTATTCGGTCGTCGTCACCAGCGACCTCGTCACCTTCACGAGCGCGCCGACGCAGCTCCAGGTGTTTGCGGGGCAGACCGCGGTTCCGGTCACCATCGTCACCCAGCCGACCGACCGCACCGTCGCCGCCGGCCAGAGCACGACCCTGTCGGTTGAAGCGTCGTCGACGGGCACGCTCACGTATCAGTGGAACAAGGATGGTGTCGCCATTCCGGGCGCCACCCAGGCCACCTACACCGTGACGAGCGCCCAGGCGTCCGACGCCGGCGTCTACACCGTGACCGTCTCCGACGGCGTCAGCACCGCGGCCACGACCGGGGGCGCGACGCTCGCCGTCACGGGCGTGACGACAATCGCTCCGACCATCACCACCCCGCCCGCCTCCCAGACGGTTGAGGTGGGGGCGACGGTGACGTTCACCGCGGCTGCGACCGGCACGCCGGCGCCCACGTATCAGTGGCAGCGCAACGGCGGGAACCTCTCCAACTCGAGCACCGTCTCCGGCGTCACCACCGCCACCTTGACGCTCAACAGCGTCACGGCCGCCGACGCCGGAAATTACACGGTCGTCGCCACGAACAGCGCCGGCAGCACCGTCAGCACGGCCGCGGCGCTCACGGTCAACACCCCGCAGCAGCCGTCGGGCCCGACCGCCTGGCTGGTCAATGTGTCCGTGCGCAGCGTGATGGTGAATGGACAGGGCCCGCTGATCGTCGGCGTCACGACGAACGGCGCAAAGGATATCCTCCTCCGCGGCATGGGCCCGACCCTCGCGAACTTCGGTGTGTCGGCGCATCTCACGGACCCGAAGATCGAGATCTACAACACGTCGCAGGCAAAGATCGCCGAGAATGACAACTGGGACGCCAGTCTCGGGCCGGTCTTCGCGCAGGTCTACGCGCAGCCGTTCAACACCAACAGCAAGGATGCCGCCCTCGTGCAGACCATCAACGGGTCCAACACCGCCTGGGAACTGGCAACCGGCGCAGGCATGGTCCTGGTGGAGGCCTATGACACCCAGCCCAACACGAGCGCCGTCCGGTTGATCAATGTCTCCGCGCGCAATCGCGTGGGCACGGGTGACGACATCCTGATCGCCGGGTTTTCGATCAACGGCACGGGGAAGAAGCGCCTGCTGCTCCGCGGCGTCGGCCCGACCCTGGCGGTCCACGGCGTCGCCAACCCGCTGGCGGACCCCAAGCTCGAGGTCTACAACTCGGCGAACCAGAAGATCGCGGAGAACGACAACTGGACCGCCACCCTCGGCACGACGTTCGACCAGGTGTACGCCTTCCAGCTGACGGCGGCCAGCAAGGATGCGGCGATGATCATCGAACTGGACGCCGGCTCGACCTACACCGTCCAGGTGAAGGGTGCGGACGGCGGCACGGGCGAAGCGCTCGTCGAGGTATACGAACTGCCGTAACGCTCCCTCTCACCGACGCAAAGAGCGCGCCATTTGGCGCGCTCTTTTTTTTGCCGCGTGGAGTCGGGGCGTCCCTGGCTCGTATGCGCCAGCGCGGCCCTGGACCGCGCTGGCGCAGGTCGTGCCCGTCTACTCGTCGGATTGCAGGGCCGCGACGACGCTGAAGTCCTCGAGCGTGCTCGTGTCGCCCTTCACCTCGCTGCCGGCGGCGATTTCCTTGAGGATCCGGCGCATGATTTTCCCGCTGCGGGTCTTCGGCAGCCCCGCGGCAAAGCGGATGGTGTCCGGCCGGGCGAGGGCGCCGATCTCCTTGGCGACGTGGGCGCGCAGTTCCTCCTTCAAGGCATCGGTGGCCTGCACGCCGGATTTCAGCGTCACGAACACGACCAGGGCCTGCCCCTTGAGTTCGTCGGGGCGGCCGACGGCGGCGGCTTCCGCCACCCCGCCATGGGAGACGAGGGCGCTCTCCACCTCGGCGGTGCCGATGCGGTGACCCGAGACGTTGAGCACGTCGTCGATGCGACCCACGATCCAGAAATAGCCGTCCTTGTCCTGTCGCGCGCCGTCGCCGGTGAAGTAGAACTCGGGGTGGTTCGGAAATTCGCTGAAGTACTGGCGTTTGAAGCGCTCGTCGTCGCCCCACAGTGTGCGCAGCATGGAGGGCCACGGCTGGGTGATGACCAGCTTGCCGCCACTGTTGCGCGGGACCTCGTTGCCCTGCTCGTCGACCACCTTCGGCACGACCCCGAAGAAAGGCCGCGTGGCCGAGCCCGGTTTCAGCGGCGTGAGGCCCGGCAGCGGCGCGATCATGATGCACCCGGTTTCAGTCTGCCACCAGGTGTCCACGATCGGACAGCGCTTCTTCCCGACCATCGTGTAGTACCACATCCAGGCCTCGGGATTGATCGGCTCGCCGACCGACCCCAGGAGGCGCAGCGAGTCGAGCCGGTGGCGCAGGACGTAATTGTCACCCCAGCGCATGAACGCGCGAATGGCGGTCGGCGCGGTGTACAGGATGGTCAGGCCATGGCGATCGATCATCTGCCAGAAGCGATCGGGCTCAGGCTGGTTGGGCGCGCCTTCGTAGATGAAGATCGTCGCGCCATTGGAGAGCAGACCGTACACCACGTAGCTGTGGCCGGTGACCCAGCCGATGTCGGCGGAGCAGAAGTAGCGGTCGTTTTCCTTGAGATCGAAGACGTACTGCGAGCTCAGCTTGCAGCCCAGCAGGTAGCCCGCGCTGGTGTGCAGCACGCCCTTGGGTTTTCCGGTCGACCCGGAGGTGTAGAGGATGAACAGCGGATGTTCGGCGTCGAAGGCCTTTGCCTTGTGGTAATTCGGCGCACCTTCCCAGGCCTCACGCCACCAGATGTCGCGGCCTTCGACCATGTTCACCTGGTTGCCGCAGCGCTTGACCACGAGCACGGCCTGCACACTCGGCGTGTGGTCGATGGCCTTGTCGACGTTGGCCTTCAACTCGATGACCTTGCCGCGTCGCCAGCCGCCATCGGCCGTGATGACGAGCTTGGCCTTGCAGTCATTGATGCGGTCCTTGAGCGCCTCCGGGCTGAAGCCGCCGAAGACCACGGTGTGAATGGCGCCGACGCGCGCACAGGCGAGCATCGCGATCACGGCCTCCGGAATCATGGGCATGTAGATCGCCACGCGATCGCCCTGCCCGACGCCGAGATTTTCGAAGACATGCGCCCAGCGGCAGACGTGAAAATGCAGCTGCCGGTAGGTGATCGTGCGAACGTCGCCCGGCTCGCCCTCGAAGATCAGCGCCGCCTTGTTCTCCCGGTGGGTCCCCAAATGCCGGTCGAGGCAGTTTTCGGATACGTTCAGCTTGCCGCCAATGAACCACTTCGCGTGCGGCGGCCGCCAATCCAGCACCGTTTTGTACGGCTTCCGCCAGACAAGATGCTCCTTCGCCTGCCGGTCCCAGAAAGTTTCTGGGGAGTTGACAGATTCGGAGTAGAGCCTTTTGTAAGCCGTATCACTCCCAAGATTTGCTTGGGCTTTGAACTCGGCCGAAGGCCCGAATTTCCGGTGTTCCCGGGATACTGAGGTAATCGTCTGATCTGGCACGTGGGTGTCGGTTTTAGGGGTTAAAGTCGCAAAACCGCGGCTCTTATCCTGCCGCAAGTTTCAAGCGTCAAGCGCGGGACGTGTCTGCCCTCAATCACGTTATGGAAAAGAAAAGCGCGTCCGCTTCCCCGTCCACGCCTGCGTCCGAAAATTCGAACGCGGCCGTACCTGCCGCGGACACCCCCAATCCTGCCCCCTCCACTCCGGCCGCCGCGCCGGCGCCGGCTGAAAACACGATCCATGTCGAGGGCGTCCTCGATATCGACGTCCAGCGCGGAGGGAACGGCATGTTGATCGACGTCAGCAAGGGAGGCAAACGTCGCCCCACGGATCCCTTCGTCCCGAAGGAGCTCATCCGTCGCTTCAAGCTGAAGCCCGGGATGCTCGTGGGTGGCACCGCCTTTCCGCCCGACGGGCGCTTCGCCAACCCGAAGATGAAGTTCATCGAATCGGTGGATGGGACGACAATCGAGGATCGGCGTGCAAAACCCGAGTTCACCTCGCTCACCACCATTTCGCCGAATCAGCATCTGAAGATGGAGATGAAGGACGGCCGGCTCACCACCCGCGCGGTCGACCTTTTCTGTCCGATCGGCAAGGGAACGCGTGGCCTCATCGTCGCCCCTCCCCGGACCGGCAAGACCACCCTGCTCCGTGACATGGCGCTGGGCGTCCTCGAGAACAATCCCGAGTGCCAGGTCATGATCCTCCTCGTGGACGAACGTCCGGAAGAGGTCACCGACTTCAAGCGCAGCGTGCCCGCAGCCGAGATCTGGGCGTCGTCGAACGACGAGCAGATCGAAAACCACATCCGGATCGCCGATCTCTGCATCGAGCGCGCCAAGCGCCTGGTCGAGGCCGGCCGCGACGTGGTGTTGTTTGTCGATTCGATCACCCGCCTCTCCCGCGCGCACAACACCGCCCGCAATTCGGGCCGCACGGGATCGGGCGGCCTCGACGTCCGCGCCCTCGAAAAACCCCGTCAGCTCTTCGCCACGGCCCGCAAGACGGAGGAAGCCGGCTCGCTGACCATCGTCGCCTCGGTGCTGGTGGAGACCGGCAGCCGCATGGACGACGTGATCTTCCAGGAGTTCAAGGGCACCGGCAACATGGAGCTCGTGCTGGATCGGAAGTGCGCCGAAATGCGGTTGTGGCCGGCGATCAACATCGCCGCCAGCGGCACCCGCAAGGAGGAGCTGCTGATTGACGCCAAGACGCTCGAGGGAATCCATTTCTTCCGTCGCGCGCTGGTGCAGCAGAAGATCGAGGAAGCGTGCGAGACGATGATCGCCCGCTTGTCCAAGACGAAGACCAACGGCGAGTTCCTGAAACTTATCGCCCGTTGAGCTCCCCGGGGCCGGCCGAACGCCGGCCTTTTTCCCACCCGTAGTTCCCCTCACTGGTTTCCTCTTGCTCCCCCTCTAAAACTCCTGAGAGTCACCGGTTTCTTCGCGGTCGCCGCACGTCGCATTCAGCCACCAGCACACCAAGCATGCACAGTTTTTCCGAGCAATGCCTCGACATGGCGCGTTCCATGTTGGGCCACAACCTCGATTCCGTTCAACCCGATGGCACTGTTCTCCCCGCGCCCGGCGAACAGTCCCGCCCCGACGAGCCCGGCCACGTGGCCTTCGCCCTGGGCGAATTCTATCGCGCGACCGGTGAGACGACGCTGAAGGGCTACGACCTGGTCGATCTCGCGGCCCGCTGCATTACCGCCCAGATGTTCACGGAGCCGGCGGCTGAAAACGGCCTCGCTTACGCAGCCCTCGGCCTGCTCGCCTTCGGCCCCTCCAAGGAACGCAATCCGGTCTGGGAACGACTGGTGGAGGAAACCCAGCAGCGCATCGACAAGGCCCTGCTGCACCGCAGCGACTACGACAACCACTGGCAGGCGTTCAACATCGCCAAGGCGGTGGCCCGCTTCAGTCTCGGCCTCTCGAAGAAGGATGAGACCTCCCGTCTGATCGAGCGCATGGTGGACCGCGTCAACCAGACCAGCTCGGCCGGCTTCTTTGACGACGCCACCAGCGGGCTGGGCGGCAACTTCAACCTCTACGGCGTGATGACGTTCGTCTTCACCCGCTCCGCGCTTCAGCTCCACGCCAACAGCGGCGTCCGCGACCGGAAGCTGCCCACGCTCCGCACCTACGCGGAGAAGTACATCAAGATGATGCCCGATCTGGTCCGCACGGACGGCCTGGGCTGGGCGTTCGGCCGCGCCGCCGGCGCCTATGGCCAGATGCACTGCATCAGCCTCATCCTCCAGGGCCTCCGCGATGGCTGGATCCCGGACGATCAGAAACCGAAGTACTTCGATATCCTCCGCCGGTTGTTCATGTTCTTCTACGAGACCTATCTCGACCAGGAGCATGGCTTCCTCGATCTGCGCGATGAGGAGCGCACCGCGTACGCCCACCACACCACCCGCATGGCGAATTTCGACGCCGCGCGTTACCTGTGCCAGTGGTCGCGTCTCGCCAAGACCGTGCAGATGCCGTCGGGCGTGCCCCGCATCGAGCCGCCGAAAACCACCGGCCGCTTCGTCATCTTCGACAAATCCAACCGCAAGGAACAGGGCCTGTTCGTCTATCGCGATGGCGAGAGCGGTCTGCACCTGCAGATCCCGCTGATCAGTTGCGGCACGACCCTGACCAGCGATGCGCTGGCCTTCCCTCACTCGCCGGGAATCTTCGATTGGTCCAATAACGTGTACCTGCCGATCATGCTCCCCGAGCTGACCTTCGGCGAACACGTCACCCTGCCGTCCTTCTACGGCAAGAACTGCGTCACCGGACTTGGTCTGCGCAACAGTTTCTATTTCCGGTACGAGCAACCCGAACTCATCAACCTCAAGGAGGAGATGGTGAAGGGCCTCGGCAGCGTTAAGGTCCAGTGGAACTTCTCCGGCAACAAGATCAGCTGCGAATTCGCGTACACGGTGAAGCAGCAGGTCACGCTGGACAAGCTGCGCTACTGCCTCGCGATCGCCGCTCCGCACTCCAAGTACCGCGTCACCGGCGCCCTCGGCCTCGGCCCGCAGGGCCATCGCTGCACGGTGGCGAAGGACGACTTCCAGGCGACGTGGCAGGAGACGGAGGTGGTCAGCGCCGATCCGACCTACCGCACCAATTACGGCAAGATCCACTACCTGCAGTATCTGGTCCGGGATCACCCGTTGATCATGCGCCCGGGCCACATCTACCGCCTGATCGTGAACTTCGAGCCCGACGTCGTCGCGGTCGACGGATAGCCGCGAGGCGGCGGTTTTGGGTCTCTGGTTTCTAGTTTCTGGTTTCTGGTTTCTGGTTTCTGGTTTCTGGTTGGCTGCGGCCGAAAAGATGAATTGAGTTTGTCTAACGGCAAATGCATCTTTTCCAACGTGGCAACAATTACCCGATTCGAGGATCTGTCCTGCTGGCAGCATGGGAGAGAGCTGCGCCGACTCGTTTATCAAATGACGCGATCGCCTTCATTCGCCGGCGATCCCGCTTTGGTCGATCAACTCCGCCGCGCGGCGCAATCGGTGACTGCGAATATTGCGGAAGGATTTGAGCGAGACGGATCGCGAGAGTTTGGGCAGTTTCTCTCCCACTCGAAAGGCTCGGTGGGAGAGATTAAGGACGAACTCTACACCGCGTTGGACGAACGGTATGTCACCCCCAACCAGTTCGATGACGCCTACGCATTAGCCGTCCAAACGAGCAGCACGATAGCTGGGCTCATGTCATACCTCCGACGCACCGAGCATACGGGCCAAAAATTCAAGCGTGACAGGTCCACGTAAGGTCCCTAACCCGCTCCCGATTCGGAGAAAGAAACTAGAAACCAGAAACTAGAAACCAGAAACTAGAAACGAGAAACCCAAAACCATCCCGTGCTCTCCCGCCGCATCATTCCTTGTCTCGACGTCAATGCGGGCCGCGTGGTCAAGGGAGTGAAGTTTCAGGAGCTTCGTGATGCGGGTGATCCGGTGCAGTGCGCGAAGGCCTACGATGCGCAGGGCGCGGACGAGCTGGTCTTTCTCGACATCACCGCATCGAGCGACAACCGCGGAATCATGCACGACGTCGTCGCGGCCACGGCGGAGCAGTGCTTCATGCCGCTGACCGTCGGGGGTGGCCTGCGCACCGTGGCCGACATCGAGGCAATGCTGAAGAGCGGGGCCGACAAGGTGTCCCTGAACACCGCGGCCATCAAGGATCCGGATCTCATTCGCGCGGCCTCTGACCGGTTCGGCGCCCAGTGCATCGTCGTCGCAATCGACGCGAAGCGCGAACCGGATGGCAAATCCTGGCGGGTTTACACCCACGGCGGTCGCAACCCCACGGAGCTCGATGCGGTCGCGTGGGCCCGGCGGGCGGTCGAACTGGGCGCCGGCGAGATCCTGCTCACCAGCATGGACGCCGACGGCACGCAGGCCGGCTACGACATCGGCCTGACCCGTGCGGTCAGCGATGCCGTCCCGGTGCCGGTCATCGCCAGCGGCGGCGCCGGCACGCTCGACCATTTCGCCGACGTGCTCGACCAGGCGCGTGCCAGCGCGGTCCTCGCCGCCAGCCTGTTCCATTTCGGCACCTTCACGATCCCGCAGGTGAAGGATCACCTCGCCGGGCGCGGGGTGCCCGTGCGGCGGTAAAGGCAAAGGAGATGCGGGATCCGAGATCCGGGCCTGAAGCTTAGCCCTAAAGCCCGTCTCGCATCGCGCGTCCCGGATCTCGCATCTCAAATCCCGCATCTCGGATCCCGCATCGCGGATCCCGGATCTCGCATCCCGAACTACCCGACCCTCTCGCGGTCCATTCCTCAATGGCGCGAGACAAGGGCACAGTCTGGATCGGTACCAGCGGCTGGGTTTACAAGCAGTGGGCCGGCAATTTCTATCCCAAGGGGTGGCCAAAAAAGAACGAGTTCGGCTACTACGTTCGCCATTTTCCGACCGTCGAGATCAACGCCACCTTCTATCGCCTGCCGTCGCTGTCCATGGTCCGTGGCTGGCACGAAAAGGCCCCCGATGGCTTCGTCTTTGCCGTGAAGGGCAGCCGGTATCTGACCCACAACAAACGGCTGCGCGACACAAGCAAGGGGCTGCAGAAATACTTTCGCCGGCTCGTCCCGTTGGGGGACCGGACCGGGCCCATCCTTTGGCAGCTGCCTCCCAACTTCCTCAAGAACGAGGAGACGTTCGAGCGGCTGGGTCGATTTCTCGCCAAGCTGCCGAAGAGGTACCAGCACGCCGTCGAGTTTCGGCATCCGTCGTGGATGGACGAACAAACCCTCGAGCTGCTGCGCAAGCACAAGGCGGCCAACGTGTGGATCAGCTCGCTCAAGATGCCGGTCAACTACGCCATCACCGGCGATTTCGTCTACCTGCGCTTTCATGGCCTCCAGGGAGGCGCGTATCACGATTACACGAACGATGAGCTGGCCCCCTGGGCGCGGGAACTGGAGCAAGCGGCCGCCCAGGGATATCCCTGCTACGTTTACTTCAATAACGATCTCAACACCCGCGCCCCGTTGAATGCCGCCGCCCTGATGAGCATGCTTTCGACCTACCGTGTGGCGCCGAAGGCCGGCGATGGCGTGGAGCTTCCCGAAATCGCCCCCCCGCCCCCGGGACCCGAGACGTGGCCGGCGTGGAATATCGTGCGACGGGTGCGCAAAGCCGTGGCCAAGCGTCCGGCCCGCAAAGCCGCGCCGCTGGTGCGCCGTACGGCCGGCGCCCCGACCTATGCCCAGACTACGGTGCCGGTGCCGGCTGGTCGGGGGCGGACGCGGGCGCGTCCTCCTTCGGTTTTGGCGCGCCGACGAGGATCGTGAGCTGCTCCTGAACCGCCACGAAGAACTCCGCGGTGAGTTCGCCGACGGGGACCTCGAACATCTGCTTCGTCTTGGCGTGCTCGTACCGATTGCGGACCCCGTCGTTGGATCTTCCGCGCGGGCGAAGAATCTTTTTCCGTTCGAGCATCAACGCCAGGAACTGAAGCAGACGCGTGTTCTCCGGCGTGGGCTCCGTGGTCGGATCGGCCAGCGTCGCAAAGAGGTTTTCCGCGGTCAGTTTCAGCGCGCGGTCGGCATTCTCATTCGCTTTCCGCGGCTTGAACGGCTGGACCCAGCGACAAGCCACGAACCCCTCCGGCTTGAAGCCGGCCACCTGGGGCTCCAGCACGTCGTAACGCAGGATCTCCCCCTTGGCAGAGCGAATGAGGAAGCTCGCCACCCGGGCACCCTCGACAAACGGCTCGCCTGACACGAAGCACGTTTTCGCCACCGGTTGGAGACTCATTTCCATGGGCCGAGTTTTAGGGGCGGACCCGCGTGAGGCTAGCTCTGAGTTTGAGGTTTTGGGTTTTGGGTTTTGAGTCTGGCCCGCCTTCAGGCGGATTCCGAGTCCCCTCCCGCACAACCCACCCGTTCCGCTTCTCGCAGCCGAGCACACTCCTTCCGCCTGACGTCGGGACAACTTACCCAGGCCTCAACTCGAAACTCGAAACCGTGCCGACCACGGCTTTACCCTCGGACCATGAGTTCGTCTGAAGCCAAGCCGGATACGACGGGACTGGAAAACACGCTCCTGCTCTGCGTCGACATGCAGCCGGTGTTCATCAAGGCAGTCGCCGACAGCGACCGCGTCTTGAAGCGTTGCGCCTTCGCGCTGGCGGCGGCGCAGGGGGTTGGCCTGGCCACGCTATTCACCGAGCAGGTGCCGGAAAAGCTTGGCGGGACGGAGCCAAGCCTGCTGGCGCTCGCGCCCAGCGCGCCAATCCGCGGAAAGAAAACCTTCTCCGTCCTCGCCGCCGATAATATCCGCGAGGAGATTCTCGCCCGTGACGTGGAGCACCTCGTCCTCTGCGGCATCGAGACGCCGGTCTGCATTTACCAGACGGCCATCGCCGCCCTGGCCCAGGACCTGGATGTCACGATTCTCAGCGACGCGGTCAGTGCGCGGCGGCCCGACGATGCGCGGGTGTGCCTCGACGCACTCGCCCGTTCCGGCGCGCACATCCTGCCGGCAGAGACCGTCTTCTACGCACTGCTCCGCGAGGTCTCACACCCGTTCTTCAAGACCTACACGCAACTCGTGAAAACCCATGGCTGACGAAGACTCTCCCCTCACCGTCCGTGAACTCAAGGCGATCGACCCTGGGTTCCAGGGTCGCCCGTTCGTCAGTGTCCTGATCGTCCGCAAGCTGACCACGAAAACCGCGTCGAACGGCAACGCCTTCTTCAGCCTCGAGCTGGGCGACCGCACGGGCTCGTTCAACTGCACGGTGTTCGGGGACAGCCCCGTGTTCGAAGCGATCAAGGCCGCCGGGGAAGGCGCGCCGCTGCAGCTCGAGGGGAAAGTCGAGTACTACCAGGGTCGATTCTCTCCCCGCCTGGTGAGGGCCCGGGTGCTCGACGAGACCGAACTCGCCGCGCCCGGGCTGCTCGAGAACCTCATCGAAACCGCCCCGGAGGAGCACGAGGCGATGTGGCGCGAGTTCAACGCCTTCATCGACGCCATCAGGCACGACGAGCTGCGGATGACCGTGCGGAGCGTGTTCGAGGAAATCGGGGAGACGTTCCGCCACTCCCCTGCCGCGGTCGCCATGCACCACGCCTACCGCCACGGCCTCCTGGAGCACACGCTGCACATGGCGCGCGCCTGCCGCGCGCTGCTGCCGCTGTACCCCGAAGTCGACGGCGACCTGGCCATGGCTGGCATTCTCCTGCACGATACGGGCAAGGCCATCGAATACGAAGGGACGCTGGCCACGCGCCGGAGCCGTCGCGGCATTCTCCAGGGGCACGTCGTTCTCGGCTACCAACTGGCGCGCAAGGCGGGCATCAAGGCGCGCCTCGACCCCGCGCGACTGGAACGGCTGGAGCACATCGTCCTGTCGCACCAAGGGGAGCCCGAATGGGGCGCGGCCGTGTACGCAGCGACCCCGGAAGCGGTTTTTGTTTCGATGATCGACAACCTCGACGCGCGCATGGGCATGGTGCAACGCGCGCTCAGGCAGTGCAGCGATGCGGACGAGTTCTCCGAACGGCTGCCGGGACTCAGCACGCAACTGCTCACCCGGAAGCTGACGCCTTGCGCCGCCGCCGTGCAGGCGGACCAAGCCGCGGCGCCCGAGCAGAACCGGGTCGAAGTGGGAGCCAGCCCGCCGCCTGAACCGCGGCCGACGACGGCCTAGGGCGAGGCGGACGGACGTTGGCCGCGGCGGGCAAATCCCAAAACCCAAAACTCCAAATCCCAACGAAATCCCAAATTCCAAAGCTGACCGGAACCCCTTGGGATTTGTAGTTCGGGATTTTTTTGGGGTTTGTACGTTTGGGATTTGGGATTTCTTTGGCCGGTGGGATTTCCCTAGATCGCCCGGAGCTTGAGCCCCATCTGCAGGAATTTCTCGCGCATGACATTGGGGTCCTGCGCTTTTTCCAGGGCCTCGTCGGGGGCAACCAGCTCGCGGTTCACCAAGCTCATCAGATGGGTGTCCATCGTGATCATCCCGAGGTGAGCGCCGGTCTGGATGTCCGAGGAGATGCGGAAGGTCTTGTTCTCGCGGATGAGCGACCCGATCGAGGTGGTGTTCACCATGATCTCGTACCCCGCGATGCGACCGCCGCCATTCTTCTTGCAGAGCACCTGGGAAATGACCGCCACCAGCGATGACGCCAGCTGGGTCCGGATCATGTCCTTCATGTTGGCCGGAAAGGCATCGACAATGCGGTCGACGGTCTTCGCCGCGCTGTTCGTGTGCAGCGTGCCGAACACGAGGTGACCTGTTTCCGCGGCGCTGATCGCCGCTTCGATCGTCTCGAGGTCGCGCATTTCGCCCACGAGGATCACATCCGGGTCCTGACGCAGTGCGCGTCGGATCGCTTCGGAAAAGCTCGGCACATCGACGTGCACTTCGCGCTGGGTGACGACACAGCGCTTGTGGTTGTGATAATACTCGATGGGGTCCTCGATCGTGATGATGTGACCGTCCCGGTTCTCGTTGATGTAGTTCACCATCGAGGCAAGCGTCGTCGACTTGCCGGAACCGGTCGGCCCCGTCACCAGGATGAGGCCGCGGGGCCGGAACAACAATTCGCGGATCTTATCCGGCAGGCCGATATCCCGCAGACCGAACATCTTGTACGGGATCTGCCGCAAGACCATGCCGTAGTGTCCCTTGGATTTCAGCACCGACACGCGGAAGCGCGCCTTCTCGCCGA
Organism: Verrucomicrobiota bacterium; assembly: GCA_023457715.1. Lineage (GTDB taxonomy): Bacteria > Verrucomicrobiota > Verrucomicrobiia > Opitutales > Opitutaceae > ER46. The sequence continues at coordinate 95,094 of JAEWKR010000107.1, read as the reverse complement.
AGGCGAACCCGAAGTCCGCCCCGCCGTTGAGCTTCACCTGGGAGACGTGGCCGTCCGGGGTGATCGAGAGCATCAGCTTCTCCGTGTCCGCGGGAGTGAGCGCCGGGCCGTCGATTGGCAGCATGCTGCCGCTGATTCGCAGCGTCGGCGGTTGGTGAACCTGCAGGTGAAGATCGGAGCCGCCCTGATCGACCATCAGGTCGAGCAGGTCATTCATTTCGTAACTCATGGCGGGAGGTGCGGGTAAGCTAGACCGGATCTGGGAGAGGCCGAGCGCGAAGCCGTGGATCGGAGCACGTTGACCGGCAATTTACGATTTATGATTTGCGGGTCATTGTGGCCGGCCGGTCGCTGCCGAAAGACACCCAAAGGTGCCAACCGAAGGATCAGCGTGACGTACGCGGCCGGCCCCAATCATAAATCGTGAATCGTAAATCGTAAATCACTTCGGAGCCAGGCTGAGCAGGAACTCGGCGTTGGACTTCGTCTTCCGGAGGCGCGTGATGAGCATCTCCATCGACTCGATCGGCCCGAGGCCCTGCATGGCGCGGCGCAACGCGTAGATCCGCTGGAGTTCCTCGGGGTGGTAGATCAGCTCCTCCTTGCGGGTGCCGGAGCGGTCGATGTTGATCGCCGGGAAGATCCGGCGTTCCACCAGCCCGCGATCCAGGTGCAGTTCGCTGTTTCCGGTCCCCTTGAACTCCTCGAAGATGACTTCGTCCATGCGCGAACCGGTATCAATGAGCGCGCTCGCGATGATCGTCAGGCTGCCGCCGCCCTCGATGTTGCGGGCGGAGCCGAAGAACCGCTTGGGCTTCTGGAGCGCCGTCGCCTCCATGCCGCCCGACATGATCTTGCCCGAGTTGCCCGTCAGCGCGTTGTAGGCGCGGGCGAGGCGGGTGATCGAGTCCAGCAGAATGACGACATGTTCGCCCTGCTCCACGCGCCGGCGCGCGATCTCGATCACCATCTCGGCGCAATGAACGTGGCTCTCGGGCGTTTCGTCGAAGGTGGAGGACACGACCTCGCCCTTGGTGTGGCGCTTGAAGTCCGTCACTTCCTCGGGGCGCTCATCGATGAGCAACAGGACCAGCTTCACGTCAGGGCTGTTGGCCGAGATCGAATTGGCGATGTTCTGCAGGAGGATCGTCTTGCCCGTCCGCGGGGGGGCCACGATGAGGCCGCGCTGCCCGAACCCGATCGGCGTCAGGATATCCACCGCCCGCATCGACACGTCCTTCGGATGCACCTCTGACTCCTCCAGCAGAATACGCTGCAGCGGGTAATACGGCACCAGTTCCTCGAACGGAGTCACCTTTGAGATCTCGTCCGGTGCCATCCCCTGCACCTGTTCCAGCCGCACGACGGAGGGACAGCGCTCCCCCTCTTGCGGAGGCTGCAGGGTGACCTCGATGCGATGCCCGCGTTTGAGACCGTACCGCTTCAGCAGGCTCTCGGGCAGGTAGGGATCTTCAGGATACAACCGATAGTTCGCATGGTCGTGCACGACGAAGGCGCCCCGGTCGTTCAAATCGATGTAGCCGAGGTCGCGCAGCGGCCGCTTTTTCTCGCCGATGAACCTGAAGATCTCGGTGAGCAGCTGCCGCCGGTTGGGCACGCCCTCGAACGGCACGCCGAGTTCGCGGGCAAAGGTCGTCAGCTCCGCCAGCGGTTTCGCATAAATCTGGTTCAACCACAGCGGCTCGCCGCCGCCGGACGTGACTTCCTGGGCGAGCGTGTCCAAGGCGGCGAGATCCGCGAACCGCGACGGGTTCGGCAGGTCGCCAAAAACCGGCGCATTGCTGGGCGGCGGCAACTGCGGCGGGAGCGGCTCGCGGCCGCCGCCACCTCCCCCACCCGGCTGCCAGGGACCTCCGCCGTGCCGGCCGCGCTTGCGTTTGCCGTGCTTCCAGAATCCCCGGTCCTCTCGTCCGCCGCCCTGGCCATGCTGCCCCCCCTGGCCGTGCTGGCCACCTTGATGCTGGCCGCCCTGATGCTGGCCGCGCGGCTGGTCGTGGTGACGTTCGTGGCGCTCGTGGCGGTGTCCGCCACCACCCCCCTGTTGCCGCTGGGGTTCAGGGGCGGGGGCACCCTCCCCTCCGCCGGTCTGGTTCTCCGGCGGTTGCGAGCCCCCCCCTTCGGCGGCAGGGGACTGGAATTCGCGCGCCTCGCGATGGTCGGCTGCGTCGCGGATGCCAGGACCGGAGTCGGCGCCCGCTGAGGCCGGCGCGGCAGGGCTGCTGTCGCCCGCTGGCGCATCCCTCTCCGGGCCGCGGTCTCCGCGGCGCTCGTCCGTCGATGGCCGAAATTCTTCCCTGGGCTGCGGCGCCGGTTCGCGCTGCTCGCGCGGCGCCGGGGCGGACTCACGCGTTTCCTGCGGCCCACGACGTTCATGCGATTCCTCGCGCGGGGCGGAATGCTCGACGGACGCCGGGTGGTCCGACATGGGCAGTTCCGGCTGGACCGCCGACGTCGTCCGCGACGATTTCCGCACGCGCTCAGTCTTTTCGGTCTTGGGCTTCCGGGCACGAGTCGTGGTCGTGCGCGGACGGCGCGTTTTCTTCGCGTCGCCACCGGCAGCCGGTGCGTCGTCGTCAGATTTGGGAGGGAGGGACATGTCAGGAAGGATACGGGAGGGTAAAAACGGCGCCTCCAGGAAGGATTCCGGGTGGCGGGCGACCCGAACGTTCAAGCAGTCAGCTGATGCGCGATCAGATGGTCGATTTCGGCCTGGAGGAATTCAGCGGAACCTTCGTTCCACAGGACAAAATCGGCCCGCTGGATCTTGGTCACCAACGGCAGTTGCTTGGAAATTCGCTGCCCGGCGAGATCGCGCGGAACGCCGCGCCGCTCCAGCCGGGCAAGTTGCAGAGCGGGAGAACAGGCCACACAGACCGTGAAATCAAACCTATTCTCCAGCCCCTTTTCAAACAGGAGGGGCACCTCGGCCACCCAGCGCAGGTGAGGTTCCGCCGCGATCGCACCGCGCCAGAGCTGCGAGACGGCCGGGTGGACGATCTCCTCCAGCTGCCGGAGCTGGTCCTCGGCCGCAAACACGATCCGGGCGAGAGCGGGTCGGCTGATTTGCCCGTCACTCACCACGCCTTCCCCGAACTGGCCCCGGATCGCGGCGATGATGGCAGGGTCACGCAGCACGCGTTCGCGGACCAGTTCGTCGACATCGATGCGGCGAAACCCCCGTTGCTCAAAGAGCCGGGCTGCCGTCGACTTGCCACACCCCATCCCGCCGGTGAGTCCTACCGTCATCGGGTAATCCGGCCTGATCCGGCACGCGCGGGTCGGCGGCCGTCAGTCTGCAATCTGCGGTCTGCAGTCAGCATGGGGAAGGTCAGCGGACCTTTGGGCTTGCCGAGGTTTTCCGCAAATCCTTAATCGCACGGACTTCCCAGGCCCGCGCCCGAGGCGAGCTCCGCCGCATGTTCCCCCCCGTAGACACCAAGAGCCCCGCCGCGGCCGCCGCGTTCATCGAGGCTGAGTTCGCCGCCCTCTTTCCGGGCACCGCCATCCTGTGGATGCGCCGGATGTTCAAGGACGTGGAGGATCTCTTTGCCGGCCGGCACCCGGATTACGGAGGAGTCGATCTGCGTTACCACGACCTGGAGCATACCCTCCAGGCCACCGTTTGCAGCGTGTTGATTCTGGCGGGACGCCACCGGGCGGGGGTCAACCCGCGCCTGACCGCCCGTCAGTTCGAACTGGCCGTATCGGGTTCGCTCTTGCACGATTCCGGCTACCTGAAGCTGCGTTCCGACCGCAGTGGCACGGGCGCCAAGTACACGTTCTGCCACGTGCTGCGCAGCTGCGCGTTTGCGGCAACCTATCTTCCCACGCTCGGTGCGCTGGATCACGAGGTCGAGGCGGTGTTGGGCGCCATCAACTGCACGGGGCCGCTGGATCAGGTGACGCGGCTGACGTTCCGCGAACCGATCGATCGTGTGATCGGGTGCGCGCTGGCGACAGGTGACTACCTGGGGCAGATGGCCGCCCCCGATTATCCGGACGAACTCGACATCCTGTTCGCCGAGTTTCAGGAGTCCGACGATTTCGTGCACGTCCCGGCGGGGCGCCGGCTGTTCCATTCTGCGGCGGATCTCAAGCGCCGCACTCCCCTGTTCTGGCGCGAGGTCGTGCTGCCAAAGCTCGAGCACGATTTTGCGGCGGTGTATCGCTTTCTCGCGCATCCCTACCCCGAGGGTAGAAATCCGTATCTGGAGGCGGTGGAGCGCAACCTGGCGATCATTCAGTCCCGGCTGGTGGGAGAAGCGGCGCGCTGAAGGCCCGCGGCCGTCCCGCGGTTCGACCGCGCGAGCTAGCGTTCGTAGATTTCCAGCAGGCCAACGCCGCGGTCCCCGGCCACGCCCTCGAGGAACACGGTGTACGAGCCCGGCTCGAGCCAGACGAGCAGCGCGGCGTCCTTTGTGCCCGCAGGAAGCCGAAACGCGCCGACGGCGTCACCCGCCGCCGCGATCTCGGCCCCGACCGCCGGGTCCGCGTACCAGTCATCGTTGCTCAGGAGCTCCCGCGTCGGCACTCCGTCATGTGCCATCTCGATCAGGGTGAGTTTTGGGTCACGCAACACATCGGACACCCCGAAGGGGGCCAGCGACGGCCCAATCCCTCGAATCAAAACCTGTTTCGGCGCCGGTCCGGCCACGACGAAGCCGCCGACCATCCGCCTCGCGTCGGTGTCGACCTGCCCGCGCGTGGAGAGATTCACCAGTCGCGTGGATCCGGAGAGATCGCCATCGTACACCTCGGCCAGACCCACCCCCGTCGCCCCGCCGACGCCGCTGACGTGAATGCTGTACACGCCCGGGTCCAACTCCAGTCGCAGTGCCGCGTCCTTGCTGCCGTCGGTGAAGTTGAACGCCCACACGCGGTCAAACGCATCGCCGATGTCCGACGGTTTCCAATCGTCGTTGGTCGCGATCGGCGTGCCCACACCGCTCGGGTAGACCGCGATCTGCGTATCCACCACGGCATCCGCCAGTCCATAACCGGCCAGCGCGGGCCCCACGCCACGGATCACCACTTCCTTCCGGCCGGTACCCTTCACCGCAAAGCCCGGGATCAGGACCTTGTCGCCCGCCAGGACCCCGGCCCGGGTCGAAACGTTCGCCAGCCGGCTGCTCGCAGGGTCGATCGACCCCACCACCAGCCGCGCGTCCCGCGTCACGACTTCGCCCACGCTGTTCGTGGCGACGGCGCGATAAAGCCCGGCGTCGGCGGGAGTGGCGTTGGTCAGGGTAAGTCGATTCCCCGTGGCGTTGAGGCGAGTGGCGCCGCGATACCACGCGATCTCCGGAGTCGGCCACCCGGAAAAACCAGCCTCGAGGGTGACAGAGGCCCCTGGCGCGATGGTTTGCCCGAGGAGCTGGCGCGTGATCTCAGGCGCCACGGGCGAACCCGGGGAAACCACGATCTCGTACCACACGGTGTCCGCGGCCGAGCCCACGACCACCCGCGCTTTTCCGGCGCTGTCGGTAACGGCGAGTTCCGTCGTGCGCGCGCCCCGGGCATCGAGCGCCCAGGCGCGCACCCGCGCGGCGGGAATCGGCAGGGTGAGAGTCAGCGGCACAACTTCGACCAGCACCGGGGCGCTGCCCCAGTTCGCACTGACGGAGGTGCGCGTGCTGTCGTTCCACCGCTGCCCGGTGTTCTCCTGATCCCCGGTCAGAATCAGGAGCGCGCGGGCACCCCCCGCATGGACGAGCGACTCGCCCTCGACCGTCAGCAGACCCGCCGTCAGCCAATCCTGGCGGGTATTGCCCGGCGCGAAGACGAAACCGCCGAGGTCGAAGGTGCGGCCGGCGACAAAACCGACGACCGCCTTGGTGCGGGGCGTGTCCACGGTGACCACCCCTTTCCCCGGCTGGCTGGTATCCCACTGCAGTTGCCGGGTGTCCGACTGGATCACCGCTCCCGCGGGGGCCGCCGGCACGGCGGTCGAACCCCGTGTGCCGGCCCCGACCGCCATGTTGATGCGATGTTGGAACGCCAGTGAGCCTGGCATTCCGAGGTTGCCCGCATCGCCGACGTGCCAGCCGGTGCCGAGGAAGGAGGCGACTTCGACTTCGTCGTCGGGGGTGAAGCGGAGCGTGTGTTCGTGACGCGCGGGCGCGACATCACCACGTCGGAACAGCGCTGCGGCCAGCAGCATGTTTGCCATCTTGCCGACGTGCGTGTCGTGGTCGAACCAGCCCGTCACATAGCCGCGGTCCCAGTTGGTTGCATTCCCCCCGTAGGCGAACATCCAGATGCCGTCCCAATCCTGCAGCGCCCCATACGCGGCTGCCAGGACGGGGCCTTCGCTGGAATAGGTGTTCGGGGACGCGTGCTGGTATTCGGTGACCAGATGCGGCCAGCCCTGCACCCGTTGCACGGCCAGTCCGCTCAGCGTTGAACTGGCGGGCGAGTTGACCATCGACGCATTGGGCACACTCCACGTGTTCGGGTTGAAATCCTGTCCGGCGGGGAATTGCGGGTGCTGCCAGTAGCTGTGGGTGTCGATCGCGTCGAACAGGGCCTGCTGGTTGGGCGGGCTGTTGGCGATGATGGTGCCGAACACGAGCCCGCCGTATCCAAGGGTCTGTTTCAGGTGGTCGCGCAGCCCGGTCCAGTAGGCGGTTTCCAGCCCGAGCAGGAATCGGGTCCAATCGCGCCGCTGGGCCCGCGTGCCGGAGCCCTCGCGCGCCTTCGTGGGCAGGGGAATCGTGCGGCTCTCCAGCGCGACGCCTTCCGGCAGGCCCACCACCCCGCCCGGCTGAAAGCGCACGTTGGCGAGCCAGACGGAGACCGCGCGGTCGCCGAAGCCGTTGAAATTCAGCCGCAGATTGGAGACCGACGCGTTCGCGGTGAACGTGGTCGTGTACTCCTTCCATTCCGTGCCGAGAACGGCGGACGGAAGCGCCTGCACCGTGGAGTAGTCCGTGGGTCCCGCATAGCCGAACAGCGCGCCCAGGGGCGTGTTGCCGACGGAGGCGCGCGCCCAGAACGACACGGTGTAAACCGCTCCGGCGGTGAACGCATGGTCCCGCTGATTCAATTGCACATGCCAGCCCTGCGACCCTGCACCGGTGACCGTGATCCGGAGGCTCCGCCCGCCGTTGGGAAAGTCGTTCGTCGCCGCAAACGTCGCGACCGCGCCGTTGTGCTGCTCCGTGTTCCACCCGGTCGTCCCCGCCGAAAAATCGCCATTCGTCAGGCGGTTCGCGCCCAGCGGTTCGTTCACCGCGCCCCACGCGCTCCGTAGGGCCGCCGTGGAGACGAACCGACTGGCCAGCCAACCGCTCCACTGCGTCGTGAGCGACTCGCGGAAAACGGTGGGAAGGGTATCCAGGACGCCGTCGTGCCACTTTTGCAGCAATCCGTTCTCGTTCATGACCTCGACGAAGGCGATGGCAGGGTCTTCCGCGAGCGTCAGACCCGTGTAGGGATTGTGCGAAGACAGCAGTTTGCTCGCATATTCCCGGTGCAGCGCGAGCGCGGCGGGCTCGAAGAAGCCGAGGATGTGCTGGTCCTTCCAGCCCAGTTCGGTCACCGCGGCGGGCAGGCCGTCGTCGGCGAAGAATTGCCGCGAGACGAGCAGGTTGAGATCGACGTAGATGCCGTGCGCCTTCAGCCGGGAGATGAAATAGTGCAGCCGGTCGAGACGGTCAGGGTTGAGATCGCGACTGTTGCCAATCGGATTGCCGGCGGAGTCAGTCGTATAGTTCACGAGCACGGCGCGGGCTTCCCACGGCGCCTCCATGTGGTGAAAGCGGACGTTGTTGACGCCGAATTTCGCCAGGCGAGCAGCAATGCCGTCCGCCATGTTTTTTGGCGGGAAGCACGCCGAGGCCCCGATGTTGACGCCCAGAAAACGGATACGGGAGCCGCCCGCCCCTTCCGTGAAGTGGCCTGCTGGATTCACCACAATGCGTCCCCTGCTACCGGCCGCCTCCGCCTGCCAGCCCGCCAGGCTGGTCGCGGTGGCCGTGCCGTCGTCCCACGGCAACACAAACGGCTTGAGGGCGGACTGCGCGGCGGCGCTCGTCGCGAGCATCACGGAGAAAAGGACAAACTCGAGGGATCGTCGCACAACGTCGGGGGGAAAGCGCATAGGGAGCCGGGGGGCACGAGGAAGCCTGACGCGGCGTCCGCCGGTGTCCATGCCGGGTGCCGTCGCAAGTGCCGGCAGTAGAAGGATGAGGGGGCGGTTCGCTCCGCCCTGATGCTGCCGTTCCTTCGGTCCCACGGAACGGTGCCCCGGTGCCGCGATGGGTTCCGTTCCGCACCCTCCGGGACGCACGGATGGTTGCGCGGGGCGGTCGGACCCGTATCCGTCAGGACATGCCGCCATCACGTCGAACTCCTGCCCATCCCTGGATGCGAATTGTGGCGTCGGACATCCACGGCCGAGGCGTACGCGCGGCGAAAGCGATTCCGGCCGGAACGCGGATTGTGGAGTACACCGGGGAACGAATCACCAAGGCCGAGGCGCTTCGACGCGAGGAGGCGCGGCTGGCCCGCGCCCGGCGCGGCGGGGATGGGAGCGTTTACATCTTCACCTTGAACGCCCGCTACGATCTCGACGGGCGCACGCGCACGAACCCCGCCCGGCTGATCAATCACTCGTGCGCCCCCAACTGCGAGGCGCATTCGATTCGCGGGCACATCTGGATCGTGGCACGACGCGACATTGCCGCGGACGAAGAGCTGACCTTCGACTACGGGTTTCCCTATTCGGAATGGCGACTGCATCCCTGCCGGTGCGGCGCACCGAAATGCCCCGGGTACATTGTCAATGCCTGGCAGCGGTGGCGTTTGCGCCGTCGGCTGCGCCAGGGACGGACCCGCCGAACCTCGGCGTCGTCCTCCTAGTGGCCGGGTTCGCGCGCTGCGGGGGGCGCCGAACAGCGTGAGGCCGTGTTCAGGAGGTTCGTCCGCCGGGTTGCGTCCCGCCCGCCGGCGACCATCGTGCGGTCACCCCTCCCCTTATGAACCTCTGCTGGCTACGTGCTGGAATCGTGTCCTGTCTGTTTGGCGTCGTCGCGGCGATCGCGGCCGCGGCGGAAACCCTGCCGCCGGACGTGCGACAGTTGAAGATCGGCGATGCCGCCCCGGACTTCCGTCTGCCCGGCATCGATGGCCGCGACTACACGCTGGCGGACTTCGCGTCCGCCGAGGTGCTGATGGTCGTCTTCCTCTCAAATCACTGTCCGTTCTCCCATGCCGCCGAAACCCGGCTGATCCCCCTGGCGAAAGAGTTCGCGTCCAAAGGTCTCGCCGTGGTGGCCATCAATCCGAACAGCCCGGAAGGACTGCGGCTCGATGAACTTGGCTGGAGCCAGTACGACGACAGCTTCGAGGACATGAAGCTTTACGCGCGGGATCAGGGCTTCCCCTTTCCCTATCTGTACGACGGGGACCGGCAAGTGGCTGCAAAGGCGTACGGCTGCCTCGCCACGCCGCATGTCTTTCTCTTCGATCGCGCCCGGAAGCTGCAGTACGTGGGACGGGTGGATGATTCGCGTTTCCGTGAGCCGGAAACCGTGAAGACCCACGACACACGCAACGCCGTGATGCAGCTCCTTGCCGGCCAGCCCGTCAGCATGCCGACGACGCCGGTCATGGGTTGCTCGACGAAATGGAACGAAAAGCGCGGCGAAGTGCAGGAGGCGCTGGATCGATGGAACAAGGAGCCGGTGACGTTGGAGCGCATCGATGCGAAGGGGGTCCGCGAACTCGCCGTCAATAACTCGAAGCGATTCCGCCTCGTCAACGTGTGGGCGACGTGGTGCGCCCCCTGCGTCGCCGAGTTTCCCGAGTTGGTGGCCCTTGCCCGCCGGATGGACATGCGCGACTTCGAACTCGTGACCATCAGCATGGACGACCCCAAGCAGGAGTCCAGGGTCAGGGCATTTCTGGAAAAACACCGGGTGGCGCCGGCCGACCGGCTGAAACGCGAGCTGAGGAAGGAAGGGCGCACCACGCTCAACTACCTCTATACGGAAGCCAGCGCCGATGCCTTGGTCCAGGCGCTTGATCCCGCCTGGCCCGGGCCCCTTCCGCATACCGTCCTGCTCGCTCCCGGAGGCGAGGTACTCTGGCGGCACACGGGGCAGGTCGACCCGACCGAGCTCCGCGCGAAGGTCATAGAAGCCATGAGTCCCTTTTACCGGCAGGGCGTGGAATAACGCGCGGCGCTGTCGTACGGACGCCTGCGGCGTCGGTATACCTTACATTCTTCCACCTGCAGGAGAGGAAGGCCGCGGCGGCTCAATATCTCATTCATCTATAGATCAACTTCTTATAAATCGGATAAAGGGTTAGGCATCCGCAGTGCTTAACGCAAATGAACCCACTTTATCCGTATGATTCCTCGACCCACCCTCAGAACCCTCGCGGCGCTTGCCGCCCTCACCGCTGCGTCAGTGGCGTCCGCCCAATCGGTCGTCTTCACGAATTTCAACACGGCGACCACCGGCCCCTCTGGCGATCTCACGCTGAATGGGAATGCCCAGATTGTCACCCCCAGCTATAGCGCGGACAAGGTTCTGCGTTTGACGCCGTCGAACTACTATCAGGCGGGCTCCGCGTTTTCCACCACGGCGATCACGCTCAACAATAATTCCTTCAGTACCGCGTTCTCCTTCCGCATCACGGAGCCGTTCGGCGGCGGTGCGGACGGTTTGGTGTTTGTGATGCAGACCGTCGGAAACAATGTCGGTGGCGCGGGCGGTGGCATCGGCTACCTCGGCATCAGCAACAGTCTGGGTATTGAGTTTGATACCTGGTACAATGGACCGGGCCTCGGCGACTGGTCGGACAATCACATCGCGATCAATACGGGCGGCGCGTTCACGACGGACACCAGCCGGATCGCCGATCTCCCCGTGCCGTCGCAGCAGCTGGACAACGGCAACCTCTGGTATGCCTGGGTCGACTACAATGACACGACCGACAATCTCGAGGTGCGTTTCTCCGGCGCGAACAGCCGTCCGTTGACCGCGCTGCTTTCGACCACCATCGATCTTCCGACCGTCCTCGGCAGCAACACGGCGTACGTCGGGTTTACGAGCGGCACGGGCGCGGCAGGCGGCAACCACGACATCGTCTCGTGGCAGTTCAACAACAACTACCGGCCCATCGACAATCCGGACGTCCCGCAAAACGTCCCGGATGCCGGTGCCACCGCCGGACTCCTCACCCTGGGCCTCGCCGGGTTGGCCGCTCTCCGTCGTCGGCGCAACTGATCGCCTTCTAGTTCCTCGCGCTTCGGCCCGCCTCTCCCGGCGGGCCTTTTTTTGTCCTCATTGCCAGCGTCGGGGCCTTCCGCCGACGCCGCAAAGCGCGCGCGCGGCCTACAGCCGGTGTTTTGCTTTCTCGTTGCCTATTTCTTTTTACTTGCGTGCCGGGCCTGATCTTTCCACGTTGGATGCGCCACGAACCGGTCTGCTGTGCCGGTCCTCCTCCGCTCCTCATGCTTGCCATCATCTGCTCCGCCGCCCTTCAGGGCATCGATGCCGAACCCGTTGACGTCGAGGTCAACGCGAACGAGATTGGCGACCCCAAGATCAACCTGGTGGGTTTGCCGGATGCGGCCGTCAAGGAGTCGGACGACCGCGTCGTGTCTGCGCTGACCAACAGCGGGTTTTATGCGCCAAGGACCCGGATGACGATCAACCTGGCGCCCGCTCACGTCCGCAAGGAAGGTCCCTGTTACGATCTTCCCATCGCGATCGGCATCCTGTGCGCGATGCACCAATTGGAGGCCCCACAGGTCAGCGAGTACCTGATCGCCGGTGAACTTGGCCTGTCCGGGGCGACCCGGCCCATTCGCGGCGCCCTGGCGATGGCGCGGATGGCTCGGAGCCGGGGCAAGAAGTTTCTCCTCCTTCCCCCGGTGTCAGCGGAGGAGGCGGCATTGGTCGAAGGGGTTGTGGTGTACCGCATCGAATCGCTGGATCAGGCCGTGCGGTTCCTGCGCGGCGAGGTCGCCCTTGCTCCCGTGAACGCGCCGCAGGTGCGGGCGCAGTGCGCGAGCCGGGCAGTCGACGATGCCATCGACTTTCACGAGATCAAGGGCCAGCACAGCGTCCGGCGCGCCATCGAAGTGGCCGTCGCGGGCGCCCACAACCTCCTGATGGTCGGCCCCCCTGGTTCGGGAAAGTCGATGCTCGCGAAGCGCATTCCGACCATCATGCCGCCGCCCAGTGTCGACGAACATCTGGAGATCCTGAGCATCCACTCCGCGGCCGGTCGAACCATCACCGGTGAAACAAACTGGGGGGCCCGCCCCTTCCGCTCTCCCCACCACACCGTCTCCGACGTCGCGCTGCTGGGCGGCGGGACTATTCCCGGGCCCGGTGAGATCTCCCTCGCCCACCACGGCGTCCTCTTTCTCGACGAGCTCCCCGAGTTCAAGCGCTCCGCTCTCGAGGTGATGCGCCAGCCCCTGGAGGACTGCGCCGTGACCATTTCCCGCAGCGCGGGTAAGGTCACGCTGCCCTGCGCTTTCATGCTTGTGGCAGCGATGAACCCCTGCCCCTGCGGCTATCTTGGAGACAAGAAGCACGAGTGCCGCTGTTCGCCGAGCCAGATCCAGAAGTACCGGGCCAAGGTCAGCGGCCCACTGCTCGATCGCATCGATCTGCATATCGAAGCCCCGGCGCTGTCGCTCACCGATCTGCGCTCAGAAGCCCCGGGCGAGACGTCGCAGGCGATGCGCGTGCGGATCAATGATGCCCGCGCGCGGCAGCAGGACCGCTATGCCGGCACCCGGGTAACGACCAATGCTCGTATGTCCCACGCCATGATTCGCCGTCACTGCGCGCTCGACAGCAGTCTCGGGGATCTGCTCCAGCGGGCGATGGAGGAACTGCGGCTCTCCGCCCGCGCCTACGACCGGATTCTCAAGGTGGCCCGCACGATCGCCGACCTGGCCGGCAGTGCGAAGATCGAGGCGGCGCACCTCATGGAGGCGATCCAATACCGCAGCCTCGACCGTGCCGTCTTTTATTGATCATGAAATCCATCGCCCTCGCCCTCCTGCTCCTGCTCCCCTTCCTCGGCGGTTGTGCAAAGATGCAGTCCCTCGATTCGATCACGGTCACACGCATCGTGGCCGAACCCAATGGTTATCGCGACGAGATGGGAACCTACACCGCGGCGGGCTTCGTGCCCTCGAGCGTCACCCATTGGGAATATCCGAGGGGGGGGTTCAGCCCGGAAGATGTGAAGAAGATCGATGGCAAACCGATCATGCCTCTCGCCCTTTGGAACCAGATCAGCGCGTTTCGCCACAAATTTCAGCGGGCTGACGAGACGGTGACCATCGATCATGTTCCGTACGTCATCCTGAAGAATTGACGCAGTACCCCGCCGATCTCTCCTCCCAGCCATCTTGGTCAGGGGACGCGCGGCACTTCGGTGTCCTTTCCTGCTGCGCCAGCGTCCGCTGCCCCCGACAATAGATCGGCCGCATCGCCGAAGGGGCGCGCCACGACGGCGGTGACCGACTGTTGGCGAAACGCGCGCAGTGCGGAGTTCAAATCATCGAGCGCAAGCTCCCGCAGACTGCTTTCGTACCGTCGGGCTTCATCGATCACTTCGGGACGCGTTTGCGCGACGCTGACAACGTAGCGTAGCCACCAGAGATTGTCCCGCAGGTGCTCAGCCACTTTGGCCAACCGGGGCCGCCGCAGCCGTTCAAGATCATCAGACGATGCGCCGCGTTGCGCCAATTCGTCGGCGATCTCCATGACCTTCTGGGTCATCAGCTCTGCCTGCTCGGGCTGAAAAGTAATCGTTGCCATGCAGTACGAAAAGGACGGGTTACCGCCAGCCCGTGCGGTAGGTAAAGCCTCCACATGAAGCCCGAACCCGCCCGCGCAGCACCCCTCAAGAGGGACAGACCCAAATCCTCACAGGGGTACTCAAAGGGGGACGGACCCCCACCCCGTCTTGCGTTAGGGGCACAGACGCTCGAGGGACAGACCCCGAACGCCCTCGGTCAAGGGGACAGACCCCGTGCGAGGTGGTCAGGGGCCGTGAGGCGGCGCGCATTCGATGTCCTCTGCGTACCGTTCATACGCTTGGTGGTACTCCATGACGCGGGCGACGTCGTGGATGAAGGCTTCCGAGCGACCGGCGCGCCGGAGGAGATGAAACCCAACGCGCCACCAGCGGGGACAGACCCTTGAAAGCGGTTCATCCCCCGACGGCGTGAAGACGGACAGACCCAAAATGCGTCGGACCGGCGCCTAAGACCAGCGGGGGACAGACCCTCCGAGCATCCCCTGGCCCCATGATTTCAAGCGAAGCCCCGACGTGATTACCGCGGGACACGTACCCTACGTTGTCGTCGATCGGTAGCGATCGGGGCCGGTCGGAGTTCAGCGGTTCTCAACCCGTGGTTCGGCCAGAGCCGTGCTGACCATGACGCGTTGCCAGGGGCGCGCCGTTCGCCAGGATCAGCCATCCGGTCGCTCTCCAGGCAGCGCAGTCGGGATTTAATTCCCCGCGCTGAAGTGCAGGACGCTCGTGGAATCGCCGAGCGCATGCAGCAGCTCATAGCGCTCGGCTGGGGAAAGCATTTTGCGACGCCCGCCGACCCACACCTCACGCTCGCGCAGGTTGCCGCGGATCACCCGGCCTTTTTCTGGGTACATCTCGAACACGAGCCCTGAAGGAGCCAGATCAACGACCTTGGTCTCCCAGCCCGATTTATACGTGGAGAACCAACGCTCCAGCGATCGAAGCTGAGCGGGAGAAAGTTCCGCCTTCGCCGGCGCGTCCAATGCCGCCGTCGCATCCCGGACGACGCACCGCTGCAACGCGGGAACCTCCAGCGAGCAGGAGCAAAGCAGTGTACAGACGAGAACTCCGAGCACCAGGGTGCGCATGCGTCTTGTACACCGGCAATTGTCCTCTGTTGCAACTTTATGCTCGAAATCTTTCCGCTGCGCCCGGCTATCGCGCCACCAGCGGGGACAGACCCTTGAAAGCGGTTCACCCCACGACGGCGTGAAGAAGGACAGACCCCAATACTCGTCGGACAGGCGCCTAAGACCAGCGGGGGACAGACCCTCCGAGCATCCCGGCCTCAAAGGGACAGACCCTAAAAACCGGCAATGACTCCAGCCAGGCTCGAGGATAGGGACAGACCCTGAAAGACAGCACGCCGGAGCGGGGACAGACCCCGCACCGTCCTAAAAGGCCGCGTCGGCGGAACGGGGACAGGGCGGAACGGGGACAGACCCCGCACGGGCCCACTCCACGGGGACAGACCCTCAAGAGGACCCGTGGGGACAGACCCCTCCGACGGGAGAGACCCTCAGCGCGGCCAGCGGGGGACAGACCCTCCGAGCATTGGCCTCAAAGGGACAGACCCTAAAAACCGGCAGTGATTCCAGCCAAGCTCGAAGCCGACAGCGTGGATAGGGACAGACCCCGAAAGGCCGCACGCCGCAACGGGGACAGACCCCGCACGGACCGACGGGGACGGACCCTCGTGAGGTGACGGTGAGGGTGGCGTATTCGATATCGTCGGCGCAGCGGTCGTAGGCCTGGTGGTACTGAAGGAGCCCGCGGGGATGGCCCGACAACTCTCGCTCCTGATCGAAGGCACGATCGTTACCGCACACACCTTCGGACCCGGCCGCATCGCGAGGGACACTCGTGACGCCGCGCGACGGTTGATTGAGTCCGCCGTTCCGAAACGCGGCTCAATCTAACCCCGCAGCCGGTGCCCCGCCCTCACCCTCCCGTGCGGGCAGGCGCCGGTCGCAGCAACGCGTCCAGGCGATCCTGCAGCTCGGGTGTGAAGGCACCGTGGGCCGCCGCAAGCAGCTTCCGGTGCTGCTCCGCTTCGCCCGTCCGCCCCTCGCGCGCCAGCCACAGCGCGTAGTCGTACCGCGCCTCGAAATACGTCGGTGCCAGGCGAAGGGTGCGCCCGAAATGGGCGTCGGCGCCCGCCTTGTTTCCCGTCCTGGCGGCGTGCAGCGCGAGAGAAAGCGATTCCACCGCGGCGGGCGGCACGGGGCGATCCGAGGCGGCTGCACTCCGGGTGCGCAGTCGCTCGTTCAGGTCGCGGTAAAAATTCAGGTCGCCGGGCCCTCTCACCAACGTTTCGGCCTGCCGCATCAGAGCCGCCGCTCCGCGATCGTCCCCCTGGCGGGTCCGGTAGACGGCGTGCCTCGCCAGATAGATTCCCCGCGCGGGATCATGCCGAAGCTGCGCGACAACATGCGCGAACAGCGCATCGCTGTGGCGCCAGACGGACAATTGCTCCCGGGTGCGCGACGCCAGCCATGGGACCGCCCCGCCGAGGGACACCGCCGCCGCAACCGCGATCCAGCGGGCCCAAACCGCGGTCCGCCCGTGCTCGCCACAGCCGCCGAAAATTGGGGTGGCGCGCCATCGAATGGTCTGCAGGAGAGCGGCGAGACCCGCGACGAGCACCACACCGGGCACGTACGTGTAGCGATCGGCCGGCTCGAAACTTCGGTCCAGGACGCCGAGGAACGGGGCGGAGACGCCCACAAAGGCCAGACTCCACAGGACCGTCCCCCGCCAACGCTCATGCCGGGCCACGCAGACCAGTGCGGTGGCCCCGACGGCCACGATGGCCACCGAGGGCCACAACCACAACCGGCCCGCGCTGCCGACCTGGAAGAATTCGGTGACCGGCGTAAGCGGCCCAAACGACAGGTGTCCCCAGACATGGTGGAGCAACGCGAAGCTGGCGCGGGTGATCCGCTCGCCCAGGGGAAACTCGGTCAGCCCCTGCGGCGCGCTCCAATAACTCGTGACCGCCACGCGCGCCCCGACCGCGGCAAGCACCCCGAGAATCGCAACCGCGAAGGTCACAACCGGGGTAACCCAACCGGCGCCACCGGCCGCCGATTTCGCGCGGGCGGACGGCAATAACTTCAGCGCCAGGAAAACGAACGGCCACCCGAGTGCCACCGGATAGGTCGCGACCGACAGCGCGAACGTCACGATCGTCGCTCCCTGCAGGAGCAGGTTGCGCCGGCCGCAGGATTGCACGGCGGCGATAAAGCAGAGGCCACTGACCAACGCCCACGCCGTTGCCTGCAGGTACAACAGACCCGAAGACCAGGCGACGACTTCGACGCGCAGCGGGTGCACGGCCCACAGCAGGGCGGCGAGACCGGCAAGGACGGCCGACGGCCCGGGATCGCATTCGCGGCCGGATCGCCGCTGCCGGAGACGCAGCAGTTGGAAGACGAGCGCCGCGACCAGCACCGCATTCACGGCATGCAGAACGAGGTTCGCGACGTGGTAGGCCGACGGATCGAGTCCGCGGGCACTGAGAATCCCGCACCAGGCCAGCCACCCCAGCGGCATGAACCGGTGCATGTAGTCGCGATCGGCAAACGCCCAGCGGATCCGTTCCGGCGTCAGGTCTCCGAGGTGGGGATTCTGATACAGGTTGATGTCGTCATCGAACATCACGAAATCGAATCCCGCGGTCGGCGCGTACAGCCACGCCACGCCGGACCCGATCGCCAGCATGAGCATCAGGATCAACGCGCGCCGCACGGGTTGGGAAAAAGACGCCACCGCCGGCGATCAAGCCGCAGGTCCGACCCGACGGCAACTCGGGAAGCAGCTGACCGGGGCCCTATGCGGGCGCGGGCTCGAAGCGCACCGGGCTACGGCGGATCCAGACGCGCCAGATGTACGCGAGCGCCAAACCGGCGGCCGCACCCACCGCGTCGATGCCGACGTCGGTCACGGACGCCCCCCGCGAGGCGACGAACAGCTGGTGGGTTTCGTCCGTGATCGCAAACAGCACGGTGAAACCAAACGCGTATCCCACCTGTCGCCAGGACCACCACCGGCCGCATAACGTGTTCAACGCGTGGACCAGCAGCCACGCCATCACCGCATACTCGAACACGTGCCCCCCTTTCCGCACGGCATAATGCGCCCAGGCCAGCGCTTGATCCGTGATCTCGGGATAAAACCACCGGAGCAACGGCGTCAGGATCCGCCCCGTGTGTTGCGTGGCCCCCAGGTCAGTGGACATGAGGAAGATGACACCCATCCAGAGGAAGGTCGGCCAGAATGCGCGGAGAAACCGATGCATGAACGCCGGGATATTGCACCGGCTCGTGGATACGTCAACCGGCGGGGGGCTGAGGGCCGGAGGACCAGAGGGCCGGAGGACCAGAGGACCGGAGGGCCGGAGGGCCAGAGGGCCGAAGGGCCGGATCGCCAGACGCTGGACGACCGGAGGGGCGGAGGGCTGGAGGGCGGATTGCGGGGGTCGTCCGCTGGCGTCGTGCGGGTATCCACCTTCCGGGTATCGCGGGTGGCCTCCGGCTTCAACCGGCATCCTGGGAGACCCCCGCCTGCGCGTCGTTCCGACATTGCGGGTGCCCGGCAAATCGTTTAGGCCTGCTTCATGCCGCATGTGACGTTGAGTCTCGAAGAGGTGGCCAGCTACCTCCACCTGACCCCGGCGGATATCGAGCGGCTGCTGCGCGAGACGGACATCCCCCACAGTATTCGCGGGGGACGCACGGTGTTCCCCCGCGCGGAGATCGACGCCTGGGCCTCGCAGCGGATCCTCGGGGCCCCCGACCGGCGCCTCGACTGGTATCATGAGCGAACCGTCCGGGCGACCCAGCGCATTTTTCCGGATCTGGCGCTGATGCCCGCGCTGCTGCAGCCCGCCCACATCGACCTGGCCCTGGCGTCCAAGACGCGGGCCTCGGTGCTGCGCGACATGGTGGCGCTGGCCCAGCGGACGGACCGCGTGTTCGATCCGAAGGATCTGCTGCGCAGCCTCGAGGAGCGGGAGGCCGTCGGGTCCACCGGCCTGCCCGGCGGGCTCGCCATCCTGCACGCCCGGCATCAGGCGGAGTTTCGCTTCGAGGGGACGTTCCTGCTCCTGGGTCGCACGATCCAACCGGTCCCCTTTGGCGCCCCCGACGGACGACCCACGCGCCTGTTTTTCCTCCTGTGTTGTGATGACGACCGCGTCCATCTGCACGTGCTCGCCCGCATCTGCATGCTCGCGGTGAAGACGGATTTCGTCGAACGCCTGCAGTACGTCGATTCGGCCGCCGCGGCCTGCGACGTCCTCGCGGGCTGCGAACAGCTGCTGCTGCACGGCCATCCCGTTTGAGGCCGGAAGGCCGGAGGACCGGAGGGCCGGAGGGCCGGAAAGCCGGAGGGCCGGAAGGCCGGTGCTCCGGCCCCCTGGCCCTCCGGCCCTCTGGCCCTCTGGTCAGTACGCGGTCGTCGGCGGCTGGAACAGGTGCTTGAGGGTGCGCAGGGTAATCTGCAGGTCCATCCACACCGACCAATGGGTGATGTAATAGACATCCCAATACAATCGGCGCCGCAGCATCTCCTCCGCGCGGACCTCGCCGCGGTAGCCGAGGCTCTGCGCCAGGCCGGTGATGCCGGGCTTCACGAAATAGCGCGTGCGATAGCCGGGCGCCTGCAGCCGGAACGCCTCATCCAGACGCGGCATGTAAGGCCGGGGGCCGACCACGCTCATGTCGCCGCACAGCACGTTCCAGAATTGGGGAAATTCGTCGAGACTGCGGCGCCGAAGGTAACGGCCAAACGGAAAGACTCGCACATCGCCGGCCGACGCCTGCCGGGCTTCGGCGGCGTCGTCGGCCTCGGCAACATGCATGGAACGAAACTTGAGCATCCGAAACTTCCCCCCCTGCCAACCGCGCCGCTCACGGACGTGAAACAGCGGCCCCGGGGACTGGGTCCGCTGCATGATCCACACCCAGAGGCTGAGCAAAGGAAGGATCAGCACCACGACCGGAAGGGACACCGCCACGTCGAAGGCCCGCTTGAGCAATCGATTGAGAGGATCCTCAAGCGGTTCGTCCTGGAGGGTGTAGAAGTGGCGTCCCTCTTCCTCGATGGGCACCAGGGGATGAGTGTAGCGCTCGGCCAGATTGTCATGGAGAAGCAGCCGGCAACCATGCTCCCGGCAGGTCTCGATCACCCCGCGAGCCTCGGCGTCACTCGCCGGCAGCTCCAGCAGGACCACCTGACCGATCGCCCGCTCACCCAGCAGGCGCGGCAGCTCGTCGGGGCGGCCAAGCACGGGGGCGGGCAGCCCCGCGGTCTCCGGTCCTGGTTCATCGGTCGAGAGAACGCCAACCGGATGGATGCCGAGCGCTTCCTTCGCGGCGATCCATTCGCGAAGAGTGTCCAAGGCTGCGAGGCGTCCCACAAACAGGGTCGGCATCCGGTGCCCACGCTGGAAGACCAGGCGCGAAAGCAGGCGCGGCAGCCAGGTGTTCAGCACCGCCAGCAGGATGCCTGATCCCAGAAGGAAGGTACCGAGAAAAAGACGGCTGATGCTCCGGTCCTGGGTGGCGAACATCATGGTGAAAATCAGCGCGGCCATGAACCCCACCTGCCGGGCGGCAACCGCGGCGGCGCCGCCCAATTCGAACGCCTGCGCGCGGCCGATCAGCCGTCCGACATCCCGCGCGGTCAGCATCATGCCACCCACCACGCAGAGAAAATACGGCAGCAGGTTCACCTCCCGGGTAAGCCGGACGACCGGGACATAGCGCAGGATGAACTCCGCGTAGACCCAGAAGAACACGCCCACGGCCAGGGTGGCCGTGGCGGCGTGAAGGTTGGCCAGGCCGCGCGCCCGCGTGGTGATCATCGCGCTGGGGTTATGGCAGTTGCCGGGCTGACGGCAAGAGCCAGCACTCCTCCCTCGACTCGCCTGAGCTCCCTTCTACCCTTCCTCCATGTCCCGTCGTGTCCTCTTTCCGCTCTTCGGCCTGACCCTCGCCGGCACCCTCGTTTTCGCCGCCGAAGGCGGCAGCAACGCGCGGCAGATGCTTCGCGCCCGGCTCGCCGAGGAGGCGAAAAGCGGCAAACCCGCCATTCCCACCGCGGAACCACCCAAGAGCGAAACGGCCAAGGCGATCGCAGAAGCGTCCGCGCCCAAGGAAGAACCGGCGACGCCGCCCGCCGCGAACGCCGAGCCCGAGGTCGATCCGCGCAAACAGGTGCCCACGGTGCTGCCACAGGTGGACGTGCGGAAGGAGCGGATCACCGAACTCGATGTCGCCCTCGCCAAGCAGGACAAGGCGATCGCGCGCGAGAAGGAAGTGGCCCGGTCGAGCGATCTGGATCGGAAGATCAACTCGGCCGACGTCGCCAAACCGCTCGCCCTCTTCGGCGGGGAATCAAGCCAGTTCCGGCAACAGGTTTCCCAGGGACGCATCCGTCTGATGGAGGACGAGAAGGACCTGATGGAAGCCATCGCCCAGGCCAGGACGCGCGAAGAAAAAGCCGCGCTGAAGAAGCAGCTCGCGGAGCTGCGAGCCCAGCGCCGCGAACTCGAACGCGCCCTGCGCTAGCGCGCACCCGGCGCGGAACCGTCCGGCCGGGCTCATTCCAGCCCGTCCAACGCGTCCCGCAGTTCCCGCAGCATCACATCGCGCGGACTTTGCTTGAGCACGTAGCCGACCGCGCCGAGCCGGGCCACATCCTGCACCGTCTGGAGAGCGTTCTGCGACGTGACGATGATGGCGGGCGTGCCTGGACGCAGTTGCTGCAGGCGTTCCAGAACACCGAGACCGCCGAGCAGCGGCATGTTGAGGTCGAGCAGGACCAACTCGGGTGAATGCCCCTGCAGCACGTCCAGGGCCTCCGCGCCATTGGCTGCCTCCCATTTGACCTCAATGCCCAGCTCTTTGAGCACCAGGCGAAGGAAGGTCCTCACATGCGGTTCATCGTCGACGACGAGGGCATTGGTCGGCCGGGGCATGCCGCTCGTATGTAACCGTTTGCCGAAGACCCGCAAGTCCCGACCCAGGGTCCCGGTCGGAGGGCGCGCGGCTTCGTCCTCGCGCTACCGCCGGAAGAAATCCGCCAACAGGGGGACGGCCTCGGCACGGGCGTCCTCGATGACATAATGCCCCGCGTCGGCGATCCGAGTGACGTCCGCGCGCGGAAGGAGTTCGCGCCAGCGCGCGAGAAACAGGTCGTTGAAACAAAAATCCTCGCCGCCCCAGACGATCCGGACGGGCCGGTCCCCGAACTGCGGCACCGCGGCCTCGATGGCCTTCAGCACCGCCCAGGTGGGGTGCCGGGGATTCATGGGGATGTCCTGCACAAAGGCGTTTACGGCGACCCGGTTCGCCCAGGAGTCGTAAGGCAGCAGATACGCCCGCTTTTGATCCCCGGTCAGGGAGCGCCGGTGCATCGCCATGCGCGTCGCCGGGCGGGCGAAACCATTCAAGCCGCGGACCATCAGGGGCCCCAGGCCCGGGAAACGGCAAAGCGCGATCCGCGCGGGAATCCGGTCCAGTGCGAACGCCGCG
Organism: Verrucomicrobiota bacterium; assembly: GCA_023457715.1. Classification (GTDB taxonomy): domain Bacteria; phylum Verrucomicrobiota; class Verrucomicrobiia; order Opitutales; family Opitutaceae; genus ER46. The sequence goes on along the minus strand of JAEWKR010000107.1, from coordinate 72,733 downwards.
GTATTGAGAATCCCGATGCGCCGGACCCGCGCCGGATGGCGCGCGGCGAAGCCGAAGCCGATCGCCCCACCCCAGTCGTGCACCAGCAGGTCGACGGTCTCCAGTCCCAGCCCGAGCACCAGGGATTCCAAGTCGTCGATCCGGCTCTCGAGCGTGTACGGATAGCCCTCGGGCTTGTCGGAAAGGCCCATGCCGACGTGATCGGGCACCACACACCGGATCCGCGGCCCCAAGGCGCGCACCACCCAGCGGTAATAATAGGACCACGTGGGGTTGCCGTGCACCATTACCACGGCGTGTGGTTCCACGGGTCCCACGTCGAGATAGCTCATCGCCGCACCGCGCGCGGTCACCCAGCGCCGCGGGGTAAAGGGATACTCCGCGGCCAGCCAGTCGGGCATGGGATGAGGACTGGGATCTACCATTCGAGCGCGAGCATCAGGCAGTTGAGGCCGCTCCCGATCCCGAGCAGGGCGACGCGATCTCCCTCGCGCACCGCGCCCGCCTCCACCGCCTTGGCGAGGGTGACGGGCAGTGCGACCGATCCGGTGTTGCCGAGGTATTCGAAGGTGGAGAAGTCACGGCCTTCATCGAGGCTTAGCGCTTCGTACAGCTTGCGCCGGTGCGTACTGCCCACCTGGTGGCAGATGTAGCGCGCGTAGGGCCCGGGCTGCTCCGCCGTGAACCGGGACCACGTGCGCCGCGCCAGGCCCACTCCCGCGAGCAACAGCTGCTCCGAGTCCGTCTGCATCACCAGCGACTCCGCCCCGTACGTGTCTCCCTGGCAAAGGGTGCTGTACTGCGTGGCGGCTTCGGCCACGCCGCCCAGCAGCCGGTGCGGTCGGCCCCGCACCAGGGACCGGTGACAGACCACGGCGGCGACGGCGGCGGAACCGATGGTGAGATTCGCGAAGTACGGTTTGATGCCGTTGCGCGTCAGCGGCTGTTCCAGGAGCGTGCGCAACGTCTGGTCGACGAGGGCGCGGCCATTCTCTCCCGAGACGACCAGCGCACACCGGATCTGCCCGGCCTCGATCATCGCCGCCGCGACCGTCAGCGAGTTAAGGAAGCCGAGGCATGCATTCGAGACATCGAAGATCTGCGCGCTTCCCGGAAGGCCGATTTTCTGGTGGGCAAAGGACGCCGTGGCGGGTTCGAGCATGTCGCGGCTGACGGCCGCATGGATGAACAGCTCCACCGCCTCCGGTGGCAGGGACGAACGAGCGAGCGCGTCGCGGCCGGCGGCGGCGCTCGCATCGGACGGGCGCGTCCCGGGAGCCCACATCCGTCGCTCGCGGATGCCGGTCATCAGTTCGAGGCGGCCGGCCGGGAGCTTCAGCCGGTCATACAGTGGCGCCAGACGCTCCTCGATGGCCGCAGAACTCCAGACTTCGTCGGGCAGCGCCACGCCGAGGGCTTCGATGCAGACCTGCTCGAACTTCATCGGGCCTCCGGACGCATCGCCAGGCGGATGATCTCCTGGTCGAAGTAATTGGACCCGAGCCCGGCGTCGACCACCAGGGTCGTGCCGTTGACGCCGCTGCTGCGAGGACTGAGGAGAAAGAGCGCGGCGTCGGCCACCTCCTGCGTCTCCAGGTTTTTTTTGCGGAACGTCAGCTTCTCCGCGTAAAGGTAGCTTTCGATGTAGCCCGGAATGCCCGCTGACGCGCTGGTCTTCAGCGGCCCGGCGCCGACCACGTTGAACCGGATCGCGGTGTCGGCACTGAAAGACTTGGCGAGGAAGCGCGTGGCGGATTCGAGCGCCGCCTTGATCGGCCCCATGTAACCGTAGTTGTCCGGCGTCACCAGCAGCGACGAAATGCCGATCGTGACCACGGCGGCGTCCCGTTTGAGCAGCGGTTTGAAGGCGCGGGCCACCTCGACCAGCGAGTAGGCCGACACGGCCGTGGCCTGCAGGAAATCCGCCCGCACCGTTTCATGGAAGGGCTTCCAGCCGCCACTGTAATTCGCGAACGCGATCGAGTGCACCAACCCGTCCAGCGCTCCGAGGCCCAGACCTGCCACCTCGGCGGCAAGTCGCTCGGCAGCTCCCTCCTGCTCCACATCGCACACCAGCACCGGCTTCCCGGCGAGCAGCGTGGCCAGCGATTTCCGCCGGGCGTCCGAGCGCACGCTGTACACCACCCGCGCGCCCTGCTCCTCCAGGGACCGCGCGATGGCCCACGCGACGCTCTTGCGGTTCGCCACCCCAAAGACGACATAGGTCCGTCCGCCCAGCTGGAGAAAATCGGCCATGGGATCAGGCTGCGCCCTGGGGTGTCTTCCAGGCGACGGAAAAATCGACGTTCATCGCGCGCGTGCCGTCGGCCTTCTTCATCGCGCCGGACATCATGGTGAAGCCACCCATCGCATCCTTCTGCTTCACCTCGATCGTCACCTCGTCGCCCGGATACACCGGCGTCCGGAACCGCACGTCGCTCACCTTGGCGATCAGCGGCACCCCCTCGCCCGGCTGCGCGCCCGCCGCCCGCGCCTTGAGCGCCATGAAACACGCCGCGGCCTGGAACACGGCCTCACACAACAGGACGCCCGGTGTGATGGGCGCCCCGGGGTAGTGACCACGGTAAAAGTCCTCGTCCGCCCGCCACCGCCGGCGCGCCACGAGACCTTCCGGCGACTCGCTCACAATTTCGTCGATGAAGAGGAAGGGCGGCCGATGCGGGATGAGGTCGGTGACGGGAGTCATGGATGAAGGGACGGAGTTCTGCGGTGCGGAGGGGGCGCGAGGGCGGGATACCGGCTAAAGCCGGCGCTACGGGGCGGAAGCAGCGGCGGTGCGTTTCTGTTCGAACAGCGCCTTGTCGATCTGGTTGGCGACAATGACCCCATAATTGATCGTGCCCAGCCAGCCCGACATGATGATCCCGACCGAGCCGGCGTGGTACAGGCCGGGAAGCTTCGCCGGCAGATCCATCGAAACCTTCAAGCCCTCGAACTTCGTGCCGAAGGAGGTGCCCCCCAGGTGCGTGGTGTAGCGCTCGATCGTGCGCGGGGTCGCCGCCTCCCGCCAGTCGATCCTGCCGCGGACGTCCGGGATGAACCGCTCCAGCGCCACGAGCGACTCCTCGATCAGCCGCTCCTTTTCGCGCTCGTAGTCCGCCTCGCTCAGTTTCGCCCAGTCGCCGTATTGGCCATTCAACGACACGACCACGGTGTAGCGGTCGGAGCCGGGACGGGTGTCGGGGTAGTACACGGAGAAGGTGCGGCTGGTCGTGCGGAAGTCGGTCAGCTCATGGCTGCTGAACTTCGGATTGTCCGAGGTGAAGACCAGGTCGCCGATATGCGGGATGGACTCGCCCTTGCGGATGCCGAGATAGACCTGGCACGAACTGGAATTGATGCGGACGGCCTTCGTTTCCGCGATGTAGTCCGCGGGGAAATTCTCCTCCCCCGCGAGCCGCAGAATCGTGTTCTTGATGTTGGCGTTCGACAGGACCGCCTTGGCGCGGATCACCCGGCCGCCCTTGGCCACAATGCCACAGGCCACCTTCCGCCCGTCGCGCTCCTCCACCAGGATCCGCTCCACGAGCACCTTCTTGCGCAACTCCACGCCGTTGCGCCGGAGTTCCGCGGACATTTTTTCGATCAGGAGGTCGGAGCCGCCGCGGAACGTGTAGACCCCGGACCCCATGAAATTGGAGAAGACGATGCCGTAGGTGATGGCGGGGTCGTCGAGGGTCGAGCCGTTGGCGTAGGCGATGGGCTCCATCAGCAGTCGCTTGACGTCGTCGCGCCCGGGAAAGAACCGCTCCAGCATCTCCCCGGTGGTTTCGGGGTTGTTGTCGTAGAAATTCATCGACCGCAGATGGTCGTAGAACCGCTCCACCAGCGCCCGCTCCAGACCGAACTGCTCGACGAGCACCCGCGTATAGTCCTCCCGGGTGAACGTGGTCCAAACATCCATCTGCGGATTCACGAACCGGATGTCCTTCAGCTGCACGATCGAGTCGGCGATCTCCCGGCTCCAGTACTTGCGGCACGATTTGATCATGCCGACGGGAAACCCATGGAGGGAAATATCGAAGATATGGCCCCCTTTGCGGGTGAACCAGGTGGCCAGCCCGCCGAACTGGTAGTGATGCTCGAGCAGCAGCACGCGATGGCCCGCCTTAGCCAGCACGTTCGCGCCGGTAAGACCGCCCAATCCGCTGCCGATGACGATCACGTCATACTCGTCAGCCACCCCTTTAAGCCAGTCGTAAGCCATGCAAAGCCGCCAAGTCTGGACGCCGCACCAATGCGTCGGCAAGGGGTTTCCGCAGACCGTCCCGGTCGCGCCGGCGGGAGCTCCATACCCACCTCCAGCACGTGGGAAACCGACAGGCCGGTCGGCTTACGCGGGCGACTCCCCCCGCCCCGAGAGGAACCCCGACACGTGCGACGCCTAGTCGTGGGAGACGAACTTGATGGGGAAGGAGACCTTCTTCGCGACCGGACTGCCATCGACCCGGGCGGGTTTGAATTTCCACTTCTTCAAGGCCTCCAGCGCAGGTTGATCAAAGTCGGCGTGGGACGATTTCTCCACCGAGGGCTCCACGACGTTCCCCTGCTCGTCGACGGTGCATTTGACCACGACGACGCCCATGGTGCCGTTCTTGCGCTGGCTCTCCGGGTATTCAGGAGTCACCGTGCGGACGGGTACGGGCGGCTCGACCTTCGATTGCGCAAACGCCGGCACAGCCAGCGCCGCGAGCAGGAGGAGCCAACGGGGAGAGTGAAACTTCGGCATAGGATCTGGCTCTACTTCGGCCCTCCCAAGGCCGTTCTTGAGCAATTTATTACAACACGGTGGCAACTGCGTAGCGGACGCTGGTTTCCGACGGTTTTCCCGGGCAGGCGGACCGCCGTCCGTCGTTGGCGGGGGAAGCCCATTGCCGGCCGCGCCGGCCTGCCGGCTGCCGCGTTCAGCTAACGGGATGCGGATCCAGCCGCCGGGGGGTGCCCGGGAGCCAGGAGACGTTTGCGGAGAGCGGCATCGGCTTTCCGGTCGGTCCCCAGTTCCAGCACGCGAACGCCGCGCTCCGGCAACGTCGAAATGCGGGCAACGAACGTCTCCCACCCCTCGATTCTTTCGTGCGCCACGCCATGCGCCTGGCAGAGCGTCCCGAAATCGACCTCCTGCGGCGTCGCAAAATAGTCCTCAAAGGGCGGGTCGAACGCCGCCACCGGCAAATGTTCGAAGATCCCGCCACCGCGATTGTTGACGAGCACGACGGTCAACCCGCCGCGGCTCTTCGCCCGCAGCAGCAGACCATTCGTGTCATGCAGGAAAGCGAGGTCGCCGGTGAGCAACACCGTCGCACGATCCAGCCCGTGGGCGACCCCCATCGCAGTCGACAGCGTGCCGTCGATGCCGTTGGCGCCGCGGTTGCAGAGGATCCGAGTCTGCCGGTCGTGCGGGGGCCAGAAATACTCCACATCGCGGATCGGCATGGAATTGCCCACCACCAACGGCGTCCCCGCCGGGAGATGCCGGGCGAGCATCCACGCGACGCGCGGCTCGGCGAGGGTTGTGAGCGTCTCCAGTTCGGCGTCCAGCCGTGCTCGCGCGGCCCTCTCGTGGCGCGCCCATAGCTTCTGGTACGGGTGATCACCTTCGTGCGCCGGCAGGGCGGCGATCAGGCTCGAGAGGCTCGTGCCCAGCACCCGCGTCCGACCGTGCAACGCGTCCCGATTGTCGGGCCGGTTGGTTACGAGCCACGTCTGGGCGTCCGAGGCTTCGAGCCAGCTGCGCAGCACCTTGCTGGTCGGCCATTCCCCGATCGCGATCACGACTTCGGGGCGCAGCGGGTCGGCAAGCGTCGGGTCGCGCAGGATCAGTTCATAGGTTGTGACCAGATGAGGGACCGCGGCAGCATGATTGCGCAGGGGCGTGAGTCCGTCCGCGAGGACCGGCCAGCCGAGATGGCGCGCAAGCGCCCCGACTTCCGTGGCGAACCCGGCATCGTCGACGGGCTGGTTCGGTCCGACCACGATCACGCCGTGCGCCTCCGGCGATCCATGGAAGCCAGCCGGCTCTGCGCTCGGCCCTGCAGGCCCAAGACGTGTCTGTCCCTCATGCAGCCCGCTGAAGAACCGTTCCCAGTCGACGCCGCGCGCAAAGGTCTCGGCCAGTCCGCCATCGGGGACGGGAACGAGTGGATCCCGAAACGGCACGTTGAGATGCACCGGGCCCGGAATCGGTGCGACGGACCGGGTCGCCGCATGGGCCACGGTCTGGCGCAGATAACGGAGCCTCCCCTCCGCCAACTCCGGCACGGCCAGCTCGTGGAACGCGCGGACGTAACCTCCGTAAAGCTTCTGTTGGTCGATTGTCTGTCCCGAGGCGCAGGCGCGCATTTCGGGCGGCCGGTCGGCGGTCAGGATGAGAAGGGGCACCGCACTCTCACTCGCTTCGACAATCGCCGGAAAGTAGTTCGCCGCCGCGGTGCCACTCGTGCAAAGGAGCACGACCGCACGGCCCGTCGCCTTCGCGATACCGAGCGCAAAGAAACCCGCCGAACGTTCGTCCAAAACAGGGATCGACCGAATCCCGTCGTGACGGGCGAGGGCCAGGGTCAACGGAGTGGAGCGCGAGCCGGGGGAAATGACGGCGTGCCGGATGCCGCAGCGCGCGAGGGTTTCCACCAGCACGCCGGCCCAGAGCGAGTTGGCATGGCGAAGATCGAGGGACGGAAGCACGGCGTCAGTTTTCCCCGCGCGGCGCGGTCGGCAGCGAATCGAGCGCGAACGTGACGAGCGAATCGATCTCTTCGTCCGTCAACGGCCCGCCATGACGCTTGGACCAGGCGGGCATCAAGGTGCCTTCCTTCCCCTCGGCGATCCACTTGCGCCAGTAATCCGCATCCCGCGGCGTCCTGGCCACGAGCAGGTCCGGCACGATGCTCGAACGATGTTCCGTGATGTGGCAGACCCCGCAGGCGGCCATGAACAAGGCGCCACCGGTCTTGCCGACCGCCGGCGTCAAATGGCACTTGGCGCAGTCGCCCTGAAAGACGACCTGGCGGTTGGCCTGCGCGAGCTCCTGGTTGCGCCGCCGCTCCTCGTCGTTCATCTGCGCGACCTCCACGCCGATCATCAGCGTCTGGACGCCGGCCGTGGAGGTGACGTGGATGGCTTTTTTCACCAGCCCCGACTTGCCCTTGAAGTCGATGGTGCCGGCGAAGGTTCCGGTCGCTCCCGGTTCCAACACCCAGGGTGACGCGGGCATTTCCGCCACGGTGCATCCACAGGTCGGCATGAGCTGGGTGATGCTCACGACCCGGTCGGAGACGTTGGTGACGGTGAACTGAAACTCCGCCGCGTGCTCTCCCGGCAGCGATTTCAGCACCTTCTCGGTGGCATCCCAGAGCAGCGCCGGCGGCTCCGTGGGCGCGGCCGCATCCTGGCTTTGCAAACCGCTGACCAGGCCCAGCAGGCCCAGGCCCATGGCCGCCCACAGGGCGGCCAGCCGCCAGGTACGCTTGCTAGATCCGAAACGCATCGAGCATGGCTCTAAACTTCAACTCGGTTTCCGCAAACTCCTTTTCCGGGTCGGACCCCGCGACAATTCCGGCCCCGGCATACACCCGCGCCTGCGGTCCCGAAACGAGGGCCGAACGGATGCCCACGAAAAACTCTCCGTCGCCGCGCGCATTGATCCACCCCAGCGCCCCGGCGTACAGGCCCCGCGGAAACCCCTCCAAGGTCCGGATACGCGGCAGCGCCGCTTCGCGCGGTTGCCCGCCAACCGCGGGGGTCGGATGCATGGCACCGACCACCTCCAGGAGGCCAAGCCCGGGTGGCAGGGGCGCACTGATGCTCGTCAGCAGGTGCTGCACATTCGCGAGCCGTCGGACCTGCGGCACAGGCGTGTACGTCGGTGAGCACCCGAGCCTTTCGAGACGGGCGATGATGTCCTCGAGCACCTCGCGCTGCTCCCTCAGGTCCTTGTCGCTGCGCAAGAGCGCGGCCGCCATCGCCGCGTCGTCGGTGGCGCTGGCCCCGCGGGGCGCCGAACCCGCCAGCGCTTCCGTCTCCAGCCGGCCGGCATTCACGCGGACCAGCCGCTCGGGCGAGGCGCCGATGAAGCTCGTCGCGGCGCCGCGCGAGACGGAAAAGGCGTAGCAATCCGGAAACCGCTCGCGCAGTCCGTTCAGCATCCTGAGGGGATGGAAACCGCGCGGCGCGACGATCTCCTGCGCCCGCGCCAGCACCACCTTACGAAGCTCCCCGACGGCGATGTCCGCGAGCGCGGCGCGCACGGCGCCCCGATAATCCCCCACTTCACGGCGCGTGACACCCTCCGTCGCATCGACCGGACGAGAGCCGTCCGCCCCGGCCGTCGGATCGCGGCCCGCGCCATAATCGAAATTGCGGAATTTCCGGTGCGCGCGCCAGACGCGCTCGACCAGCGGTTCGAGCGGAGCGTCGGGAGTCACGACCAGATTCGCCACCGCGGTCGTGGTGGCACCCGCGAGCCCCACCTGCCAGCGCGGCACGAAGACAAACGCCGCGGGGAACGGCTCGCCCGGCTCCGTCGCCGCGGCAAAGGCGAACGCGCCGAAAAAATGCGGGCCGCCGAACGGGGCCTGCACATCGCCCACGGCGATCGCGTCATCAAGCACTCCCCGCACCCAGGCCTGGACCGCGGCGAAACGGTCCGGACCGGTGGCTTCAAAAGCGAGGGCGACCTCCGCGCCGGCAATCGCCGTGGTCGCACTCGGACGCTCGACGTAGAAATGCGGTTCGGCCGGTTCGAAGATCGATTCGAGCACGGCGAGTGGATCCAGCGCCGGTACGGCGACGGAGATGCTCACCAGACGCGGCCGCCCCGCGCGCACCGCTGCGGCCTGGCACTCGCGCAGAAACGCGGCCAGCGCGTCCGGCGAAGCATTGTCGGCCGGATTCAGAGGCAGGATGGTCATGGGCTGCGGGCTGCTCCAACGGGCACCGGCACGGCCGACGCTCAGGATTTGGCGGGCTTCTGCCGGGGTGACGATTGGGGCTTGGGCGTGTCCGCCGCGGCCGGGGGCGCCGGACGCGGGAACAGCACCAGCGCGGGTTCGACCTTCGATCCCGTAAGCCGGGTTCCCCATTCGAGTTCATCCCGCCACACCGGTCCGGGCCCATAGCCCAGCACGGCGTTGATCTTGCGGGTCGTCGAGGGCGTGACGTGCTGGATCAGTGCGACGGCAAGCCGCAACGCCTCCGCCATGGTCGCGAGTGCGGTCCGTAACCGGGCCTGGTCCACCGCCTCAGCGGACTTGCCGAGCTTCCACGGCGCGCGCTTCTCCACGTAGGCGTTGGTCTCGGTCAGGAAAGCCATCGCGCGCTCCAGGGCAGTGTGGAACTGGAACCCTTCGCAAAGCGTGACCACCTCGTCGCGCGTCCTGGCCCAGAGTTCCTGCAACCCGCGCTCCAGGTCCTCCGCCGCGTCGGGCGCGGGCACCACGCCAGCGGTGAAGCGCGTGGTCATGTTGAGCGTGCGGTTCACCAGGTTGCCCAGGTTGTTCGCGAGTTCGCTGTTGTAGCGCACAAGGAACTGCTCGCGCGTGAAGTCGCTGTCCTGGCCGACGTTCATTTCGCGGATCAGGAAATACCGGAAGGCGTCGGCGCCGAACTCGTCCACCAGCGACAGCGGATTCAGCGCATTGCCCGTACTCTTGGACATCTTCGCACCGCTCTGCAGCCACCAGCCATGCGCGATGATGCCTTCGGGGAGGGGAATGCCTGCGGCATGCAGCATGATGGGCCAGTACACGGCGTGCGGCGGGACCAGGATATCCTTGCCGATCACGTGGTAGGTCGCCGGCCAGACGCCCGGCAGATCCGCCACAGCCGAGTAATAATTCAGCAGCGCGTCGAACCAGACGTAGGTCACGTATTTCTCGTCGAACGGCAGCGAGATCCCCCACTCCAACCGTTCGCGCGGGCGCGAGATGCAGAGGTCGTTGAGCGGTTCCTTGAGAAACTCGAGCACCTGTTTCTGCCGGTACTTCGGAAAGACAAAACCTTCGTTCTTCGTGAGGAAATCGATCAGCCATTCCTGGTAATTGCGCAGCTTGAAGAAGTAGTTCGACTCGGTGATTTCCGTCACCTCCCCGAAGAGTTCCGGCCAGCTGCCATCGGGCAACCGGTCCTTCTCCTGCAGAAACTGTTCCTGCCGGGTCGAATAGAAGCCGCGATACTCGGCCTGGTAGATCTCGCCTTTATCGAACAGCTGCTGGAGCACCGATCGTACGACGCGCTGGTGTCGTTCTTCCGTCGTGCGGATGAAATCGTCGTTGGAGATGTCGAGGCGCTTGAGCATCTCGCGGAACTCGGCGCTCACCTGGTCCGCGTACGCCTGCGGCGCCACCCCGAGTTTCCGCGCACTCGCCTGCACCTTCTGGCCATGCTCATCGGTGCCGGTGAGGAAATGCACCTTGTCGCCCATCTGACGCCGGAAGCGCGCGATCACATCGGTCAGCACCTTTTCATACGCATGTCCCAGGTGCGGCGAACCGTTCACGTAGTCGATGGCCGTCGTGATATAGAAGGACTTCATGAGCAAGCCTGCCAAGAAAGCGGCGGCCCCAGGGAATGTCCAGCGTCCGCCCAATCCTCGCCGCCCATTGACGCGCGGTGGCCGCTGCCCCACGCTTCGGGCCGCGCGATGAACCCCCTGCCCCGCATTCTCGGCCTGGCTCTGTTCATCGTGCTGGCCGCCCTCACCGCCTTGCTTGGGGTCCAGGCCGGGCAACGTCCCCAGGCCGCGGCACACCATGGCACCGGGACATCGGTGGCGGTCAGCCCGGGTTCCGACGCCGGAACGGCGCCGTCCCCTGCTGAACCCGTCTCCGCGCGGGCGGTGCTGCTGAGCCAGAGACTGGGGTTCGGACTCGCCCTCCTGGCGACCGGACTTGCCCTGGGTCTTGTACTTACGCTCGCGCTGAGCGCCCGCGCCGCGTCCCAATCGCCGCTCTCCGCCGTGCGGCGCGACATGGGTCCCCTCGCCCGGCTGGCGGAGTCGTCGGCGGCGCAGGACGCCGAGCTTTCGCGCGAGCGCGATGTGCGGCGGCGGGCGGAGGAGGATGCGCGGCTGAGACAGGAGTTGCTCGCCCAGGCCGTCGATGAGAAGATCCGGCTCGGCCGCGACCTCCACGATGGGATCATCCAGTCCTTGTATGCGGTGGGGTTGACGCTCGAGACGATTCGCCCGCAGTTGCAGCACGATCCTGCCGGCGCAGAGCGACGCCTGGACGAGGTGCGAGCCAGCCTGAACACCGCGATCCGCGACGTGCGTACCTACATCACGGGCCTCGCGCCGGAGAACCTTCGGCGGGCCGATTTCGCCCGCAGTGTGGCGACGCTCGCCGAGCAGTTGCGGGCCGGCCGGACCGCCCGATTCGAACTCAACGTGGATGACGAAGCCGGCGCGCGTTTGACGCCGGAGCAGCACGTGGAGGCGCTCCAGATCGTGCGGGAAGCGATCAGCAATGCGCTGCGCCATGGCGAGGCCACGCACATCACGCTTCGCCTGCATCACGGCGACGGTGCGATCGGGCTCTTGATTCAGGATAACGGTCGGGGGTTTGACTCCGCGCGCCCGCCCGGGGGCGGCCATGGGCTGGCAAACATGAAGGCCCGCGCCGCACGGCTTGGTGCGGACTTGCGCATCGATTCACGGCCCGGCCAGGGTGTGCGGGTGATTGCGACGTTTCCCATACCGGAACCCACCTCCGCTTCATGACGCGCCCCGACATCACCCTGGCGATTGTGGACGACAGTGAAGTGGTCCGGGCCGGACTGCGGGCGCTCCTCGGCACCGAACCCGACCTGCGGATCCTGGGCGAAGCGGGCTCCGTTTCCGCCGGCGTGGCCGTCTGCGCCCGCGAGCGGCCCCAGGTCGCTCTGCTCGACATCCGACTGCCCGACGGCTCGGGAATCGACGCCTGCCGGCAGATTCTGCGGCGTTCGCCCGACACCCGGGTGCTGATCCTGACGTCCGTGATTGACGACCGGCTGGTCGACGATGCGATTCGCGCCGGCGCCCACGGCTACCTCCTGAAGGAGATCGACGGTCGCGGACTGCTGAGCGCCATCCGCGACGTCGCCGCCGGGAAGGCAATCCTCGACCCGACTGTGACCGGCCGGTTGTTGGAACGCGTCCGCACAGGGACCGCAGGCGGAGCGGCGGACCGGCTTTCACAACTCTCCCCCCAGGAGAAACGCGTCCTGGCGCTCATCGCGCAAGGACTCACGAACAAAGAAGTCAGCTTCAAGCTGGGACTGAGCGAGAAGACGGTAAAAAACTACCTCGCGACCGTGTTCGAGAAACTCCAGGTCTCACGCCGGGCGGAAGCGGCCGCCTTGTACGCGAAGGGGGAAAGCGGGAAGCACTAGGCGGATTAAGCCTGGTGGTTGGAACGGATGCCGCTCGGCACCTACCGGTTCCGCGCGCGCACCCAGGCTGCCAGACGCGCGAAGGCCTGCGCTCGATGGCTGATGCGATTCTTCACGTCCTCCCCCAGCTCCGCATAGCTCCGGTCGTATCCGTCGGGTACAAACAGCGGGTCATAGCCGAAGCCGGCGTCGCCGCGCGGACTCTCGAGCAGCCGGCCGCGGCAGAGCCCCTCGAACACCTCCTCGGCGCCACCCGGCCCCTGGACCACCAGCACGCAAAGAAAGTGCGCTCCCCGGCGCTCCGCCGGCACGCCGCGCATCGCCTGCTCGAGCTTTGCGAGGTTGGCGGCGCTGTCGCCCTGCGGACCTGCGTAGTAGGCCGACTCGACGCCCGGGGCTCCCTCGAGCGCGTCGACGCACACGCCGCTGTCATCCGCGAGGACCCACCCATCGGACGGCACGCGCTGGCGCAGCGCCGCCGCCTTCTTTCGCGCGTTTCCCACAAAGGTGCCCGCGTCCTCCGTCACCTCGGGCATGCCCCCGAGTGAACGCGCCGAAACGATATCGACCGGCGCGTCCAGGACGCGGGCGAGGCCCTGCAGTTCGGCCGCCTTGTGCGCATTGCCCGAAGCAAAATACAATCGCATCGCGCACTCCTACTTGGAGAAGACCGTTTCGTCGACCAGGAGTTTGTCCGGATACTGCACGCGACCGCGAATCATCGTGTCACCGTCGAAGTGCTCATGCCGGACGTCGACCAGCCGCACGCCCTGCTCCGGTTTCTCCGGACGCAGGCCGCTGAAAATGCTCTTGGCCTTGTCGTCGGCGAACAACACCGGGGCGTGATACACGAAGAGGTAATCCAGCTGCCGCGCCCGCACGAGTTCGCTGATCAGTTGGGCGCCGCCCTCGAAATACACTCCGGAGATCCGCTCCTCCGCACACTTCCGCCGAAACTCGCCGAAGGGCACGCGATGCGTGGGCGAGTCGAGCGTCCAGACCGTGATGCCCATGTCGCGCAGTTTGCGGACGTATCCGAGGCCTCCGTGCGGCGTGGTCACAACGATCGTCTCCGCGCGGAAGGCGTCCGTGAAAACGCCGGGCAGGTTCTTGTCCACCACCGTGCGGAGCAATCCGTCGAAGACAAAGCGCTTGGGCGACCACTCGGGCTGCCCCTCCTGGCGCGCGGTCAGACGGGGATTGTCCTTGAGGATCGTCATGGCCCCGACCGCGATGCCCGGGAACACGCGGCGCCAACGGTGAACATCGGCGCGCGACGTTTCGTTCGTGATCCAACGAGACTCGCCGGTTCGCGAGGCGAGCTTGCCGTCGAGCGTCGTGGCCACTTTGGCCGCGAGCAACGGACCGCCCTGGGTGATCCAATGGTTGAAGATGAGATTGAGGTCCGTGCACTCACGCTCGAGAACCCCGGTCACGACCTCGATGCCCGCGGCCCGCAGCACATCAAACCCGCGTCCCGCGTGGTGCGGGTTGGGATCCGTCGCGCCCACGACCACCCGCTTGAGGCCCGATGCGATGATCGCGTCGGTGCACGCGCCGGTCCGGCCGTGGGTGCAGCAGGGCTCGAGCGTCACGTAGAGCGACGCGCCGGCCCGCGGAGGTTTGCCCCGCGCCAGCAAGGCGAGCCGTTCGGCATGCGGCCCGCCGTCGCGGGCGGTCGCACCCTCCGCCACGACGACGCCATCCTCGACGATGACGGCCCCCACCATCGGATTGGGGTGCGTGTTCCCCCAAACGCTGCGGGCCACCTCCAGTGCGCGGCGCATGAACCGTTCGTCTTGTTCGGAACTCGTCATCGTGAGAGCCGCATCTTGCGCGTCGACGGCGCGGAGTCCAATCAGCAGTGCGGAGTTCCGGGCCGCCGGAACCTGTCGCCCGGAGCGTCCCTTCCGAGTGTCCGGTTTCGGGCGTGGCGTCGCGGCGATTTGCGGCCGCTCAGGCGGCGACGTAGGGATTCCCGAACTTCTCCGTTCCGACGGTCGTGCTGGGACCATGTCCCGGGAAAACGGTGGTTTCGTCCGGCAGGGTGTAGATCTCCGCGCGAATCGACTTTTCGAGCTGCTCAAAGCTACCGCCCGGCAGATCCGTCCGCCCGATGCTGCCGTTGAACAACGCGTCGCCGACAAACGCCGCTGCCGCGCCCGGGAAATAGAACAGCACATTCCCGGGGCAATGACCCGGCACATGCCGCACTTCGATCGACGTCCCCAGCGCCTGCCGCTTTTCGCCCTGGACCACCCAGTGGTCGACGCGGATCGGCTCGAGGTTCATGCGCTCGCCCATGAAACGTTCCATGATCTCGGGTTGCTCGATCATGACGCGATCGTCGGCGTGGGCCAGCACCCGTGCCCCGCTCTGCCGCACCACCTCGGCTCCGCCCTGCGTGTGATCCCAATGGCCGTGCGTGAGCCACAGCTCGGTGAGCGTGCAACCCTGTTCGGCCAGCACCGGTGCGATCAGCGACCAGATGCCGCCGGGCGCATCGATCAGGACCGCCTCGCGCCGGTCGGGCGCAGTCAGGAGGTACGCATTCGTCTGGATCGGCCCGGCCGGGATGATGCGGAGATTCACAGCGCCAGACTCCATGGCCTTTCTGCGCGCGCGCAACCCCAACCCGACACTTCCGGCCACCGCCACACCCTCAGGCACGGATGTGCCGAGAGCGGGCGGTGCCGGGATCTGGTCGTAAGAGGGATTACGGAACTTCGTAGACTTCGACCAGGGACACCCCCGTGCCGCCGGCGGCCCCGGAGACGACGGCGGTGTAGGCGCCGGGCGGAAGCGTCATCAGGATCGCCGAATCAGCGGTGGCCTGATCGCCCCAGGGGAAGGCGTAAACCTTCGCCGCGGCGCGGCCGATTTCGGCGTTGGCGCCCCAGCCGGTATTGGTGGCGAGGATCGTATCGACATCGTTCACCCGCTGGTGGATCTCGATCTTCGGATCGGCCAGGGTGCCCGGTACCGAGAAGGGCGCCTTCGCGATTGCCGGACCGGCCGCGCGAATCAGGACGGTCGTCGATGTAGTGCCGCCGACCACGAAACCCACGATCAGCTGATTCGCGCCCGTGCCCACTTTACCGCGAACGGAGATGTTCACGAGATGCGGCGAGGTGGCGGGATCGTAGGCGGCGTTGAGCGACGCATCGTACATCTCGGCCAGCGCCACACCGGTGGGGGCCGTAGAGCCGGCCGCGCCACTGATCACCGCCGTGTAAACGCCCGCGGCGTTGTTGCGCAGGAGCGCGGAGTCAGGCGTCGCTTCAGTGCCCCAGTCGAACGCATACAGCGAATCAGCCAGGGTCTTGATGGTCCCGTTGCCGGCCCAACCGGTGTTGGTGCCGATGACGCTGTCGACCTGATCCACGACCTGGTGCAGCTCGATCGAAGGATTCGACAGCGTGCCGGGAACGTTGAAAGGCGCCTTGGCGATGGCGGGGCCAGCGGCGCGCACAAGGACCGGCAGCGGTGCGTTTCCGCTGACGACGTAGCCGACAATCATGACATCACCGCCCGTGCCAACCTGGCCACGGGCCGAGAGATTCAGGAGCCGGCCCGAGTTCACGGCCGACGCCTGCACCGCCAGCATGGCCGGCTTGCTCATGACGGTTCCCACGCTGGTGGTCACCGTGCACGTGTAGACGCCCGCGTTCGCGTCGGTCGGATTATCGATGGACAGGGTCTTGGTGGTCGCGCCGGAGATGACCGTCGTACCAAACGTGCCGTCCACCAGCGGTACCCCGTTGAAATGCCATTGATACGCGGTGGTGGTCAGCGCGAGGGTGCGCGGCGTTCCCGCAGTCGGAACCGGTGCCGGGGTGTCGTCGATGTCACAATTGAAGACCACCAACTTCCCGCGGGCGACGGTCTGGGACACCGGCTGCTGCACCACGGCGGGCGCGCCGGCAGTCACGGGAGTGACGGTCAGCTTGGCGGCGCGCGACGTCGCTGCGCCCGCCGCACCGGTGACAACGACCGAATATTCGCCGGAATTTGCCTCCGCCACCGTATCCAAGGTCAGCGAAGCACCGGTGGCACCGGCGATGGCTGCGGTCCCCTTCGCCCACTGGTACGTCAGGGGGCCGGTGCCGGACGCCACCACCGTGAACACGGCGCTGGACCCGGCGAGGACGCTGACATCCGTGGGTTGGGTCGTGATCTGCGGTGCAACCACCGGCTCGCCCACGGTCAAGAGTGCGATCCGGGAGGTGACGCCAGCCTGCACCGAATTCGAGGCAATCGCCCGGTACTGTGAACCCGACAGGGCCGTGGTCGCGGCCACGCTCAATGTACCCGTCGTCGCACCGGCATAAGGCGCGCCGTCGACGATATCAGACCAGGTGCCTTCGGCGGATGCGCGGGTCTGCCATTTGAGGGTCGGCTCGGGCGCACCCGTCGCGACCGCGTTGAAGGTGACCGTGGCCGGTCCGTCAATCGCGCGGTCGGCGGGTTCGGTGGTAAAGACCGGGGCGGCGGCAACCGTCAAGGTCGCGAAGTTCGACGGGATGTTCTGCTCCGCCACGTTCGCGATCATGCACATGAACTGATGTCCGCTCATGTCGGCGGTGACCGACAGAACCTTCAGCGTGGACGTGTTGGTGCCTTCGTACTTGCTGGGATTGAGCATCAGCACCCATGGAGCATCGGGGCCCGTGCGCGTGTACCACTCGTAGCTCGGGGCCGGCGTCCCCACGGCCGTGACCGTGAAGGTGGCCGTGGCCCCAGGGGCAACGGTGACGTCCGCGGGGCCTTGGGTGAACACCGGCGCAATGCCGTCGATGACGCGGAGCACGCGCGCGACCGTCGCGGCCGCATTGTAGTTTTCATTGCCGGCCTGGGACGCTGTGATGGTCGTGTTGCCGACCGCCACGAGCGTGGCGGTGCTGCCGTCAATGGTGGCCACCGCGGTGTCCGAGCTGGCAAAGGAGACCGGGAGACCGGAACTGGCGGTGGCGACGATCGTCCTGGTTCCACTGCTGAGCACCACGGGGTCGAGCCCGCCGAAGACGATGGTTTGATCAGCCTTCGTGATGGTGAAGGTGCCGGATGCGGTGCCGGTGTAATTCGCGTCGGACACGGTGGCCGTCACGGGATAAGACCCCACCGCGACCGGAGGGGTTGAACGACCGTCAAAGGCGTACGTCACGACAAGGCCGGCGGGCGTGGTCGTCGCGGTCGGCTGCAGCGGCGAACCCGTGTAGGGCTTGCTGGACACCGAAAGCGTGACCGTGGCCGTGCCCTTGCCGACCGTCAGCGTCTGAGCCACGTCCGTGGCCGCGTTATAATTCGCATTGCCGGACTGCCGGGCGGTGAGGGTCGCGGTGCCGGCTCCGACAATGTGAACGGTGGTGCCCGTCACGGTGGCCACCGCCGGGGTTGAGCTGACAAACGTGACCGCTTCGCCCGACGTGCTGGTGGCGCTGATCGAAAAATCCGCGTCGCCGACCACCTTGGAAGCCAGGCTACCGAACGTGATGGTTTGCGCGGCCTTGGCGATCACCAGGCTGCCGGTGGCACTGCCCTGATAGTTTGCGTCGGAGATCGTGCCCACGACCGCGTAGGTCCCGGCGTTGGTAGGAGCCGTGGCGCTGCCATTGTACGTGAAGTTGACCGTGAGCCCCGCGGGATTCGTGGTCGCCGTCGCATTGGCCGGGCTGCCGTTGTAGGTCGCGCTCAACCCGCCGAGGGTGACCGTCGCGGTGGCTTTGCCGACCGTCAGCGTCCTCTGGACATCTTCGGCGGCACTGAAGTTCGTGCTCCCTGCCTGGCTTGCGGTAATCGTCGTGGTGCCGGCGCCGACGATATGGACCGAGTTGCCGCTGACCGTGGCCACGCTCGGGTTCGAGCTGGTGAAGGTCACGGTCAGTGCGGACGACGCCGTGGCCGTGAGCGTGAAGTCAGCGTCACCGAAGGTCTTGGCGGGGAGCGCCGCAAACGTGATCGTCTGGCGCGCGTTACCAACCGTGGTGTTCCGCTGCACGCTCGTGGCGGCGTTGTAATTGGCATCACCGGCCTGACTGGCGGTGATCGTCACCGGACCGACGCCCGCGACCGTGGCGGTCGTGCCGGAAACCGCGATGACACTGGCATCCGACGTGGTGTAGGTGACGGGCAATCCCGAGCTCGACGTCGCAGCGAGCTGGAACGGAGCGTCGCCAAACGCGAGCGACGGCAGCGCGGCGAAGGTGATCGTCTGGTCGGCCTTGGTGATCTGCAGCGTGCCGCTGGCCGTGCCGGTAAAGTTGGGGTCGGAGATCGTCGCAACCACCGGATAGCTGCCGACCGCGGTGGGCGCCGTGGCGCTGCCATCGTAGGTGACGCCCACCGTCAGCCCTGCCGGCGTGGTCGTGGCGGAAACGCTGCGGGGCGAGCCGGTGTAGACCTGGGACAGGCTCGCCAGGGAAACCGTGGCCGTCGCCTTCGCGACCGTCAGCGTCTGCGGGACGTCGGTGGCGGCGGCGAAGTCCGCATTGCCCGCTTGCTGCGCCGTTATCGTGGTCGTCCCGGCGCCTACGATGTGCACGGAGTTGCCGCTGACGGTCGCAACGGCGGGGTTTGAGCTCGTATAGGTCACGTTGAGGCCTGAACTCGCCGTCGCACTGAGCGCGAAATCAGCATCGCCAAACGTCTTGGCCGGCAATGCACCGAACGTGATCGTCTGGCTGGCAGACGCCACCGTGAGGGTGGCCGCGTTGCTCGTGACAGAACCGGCGGAATTCGAGGCCACCACGGTGTAGCTGCCAGCGTCGGCTTTATGCACGCCGGTCAGGGTGAGCGTGGCCGAGGTGGCTCCGCTGATGACCGTCCCGGCTGCGTTTGTGCCATTCGTGAGGTTCGTGGTCCCAAGCTTCCACTGGTACGTGGCCGCCGGGTAGCCGCTCGCCGCGGCGGTGAATGTGGCGTTGCTGCCGACCGTGACCGACGCATCAGCGGGATGCGTGCTGAATTGCGGGGCGGTGGGCGCCGGGGTGATCGTGAGATCCGCCACCGTCAGGGGGACGTCGCCGGGCTTGTAAATCGATTGGGTGGAATCGACGGAGATAACCTTGTCACCGGTCATTCCAGCCGGATACCGAACAACAAACGTCCACTGGAGCTTACCGGCGGGGAAGCTCGAGAAGCTCCATTCCAAGACATTGGCGCCGACGGCGGGCTGCGTGGCAGGCGTGCCGGACGTGAAGTTCTGACTGAGAAACGCCCAGCCCGCGGGAAGACCCACCTTGAATCCGATCGCTGTGGGAAGAACGGCGACTGCGTTGGCGGTGGCCCCGGTTCCCGGCCCGCTGAAAATGACGGTTGGGTTCTCGATGTACCCAGAGCCACCATTGGTTACCGTAACCGCGGTGACGACTCCTCCGGAAACGGTCGCCGTTGCGCTGGCACCACTCCCGATTTCGAAGGAGTCGAAGGTCACCGTCGGGGCCGACGTGTAACCCGAGCCGCCATTGGTGACCGCCACGGATGCTATGGTATTCGCATTGGCGGGGAAATTAATCGTGGCAGTGAGAGTTAACTGCCCTTGAGCCGCCCCGTACGTCCCGGCGGAGGACGTCAAGGTCGCCGTCTGAGCGCTCGCGGCTGCGGCTGTGAGCAGGGCTGCAACTAGGGTAGATAGAAGTCTCTTCATGGTAAGGCTGGAAACCGCGCGAAGGGCGGCCGTCGAAAGTAGTTAAAGGGAAAGCCCGGCAGGGGTCTGGATCGGACAAATTCGCGTCGAAAACATGGGGGCTTAGCAAACCACGTTCATCGGGGAAAAGCCGTGTGCGCCAGTCAAACTTATTCCCGAAGTCAGCTCGGGACTCTTGCTCGGCTTATGGGGCACATTCGAGGGACTCACAGGGTTCAGCTACAGTTGTCCCGTTGCGCACGATCTGCTTGCGTAAAGAAGCGGTCACTTTTCGGCGACAACCGCCTAGGCGGTCCAGCGGGAGGTTACCGGCCTCCCGCAAAGCCGTCCTCGGTCCCCGTCTGCACGCGATAGTCCCCGGTGCGGTTCTGTCCGACGCGATGATTGTACAGCTCAATCATGCGCGTGAGTTCCAGCAGGCTGATCGCACCGTCGGTATTCACGCCTACCGTCCTACGCGTCCGAGTGACAGTCACGCGTGGCGGATCAACCGGGATTTCGGTATTCGCTACCATCGCACGGAGCTGTTTCCGTTTGGAATCCGCGTCAGGGCCCCACGGCAAAACCATCCGCCGTCCCTGACTCCACATGATACTGCCCGGTCCGCGCGGTGCCGCTGCGGAAATTGTAGAGTTCGATGACCCGAGTGAGTTCCAGCAGGCTGATCTGGCCGTCTGATCCGGGAGTATCGGCCGAGTGGTACCGTGAAAGGCTGACCGCTTCGTTTAGATTCCGGCCGGGCGCAGGCGCAAACCCATCTTCGGACGCCACCGTTGCGACGGCGTACGCGCCCGTGCGGACGGTGCCATTGCGCGTGTTGTATAACTCGATGACGCGTGTCAGCTCGCTCAGGCTCAGGCGGAAATCTCCGTTCGTGTCGGCGGAATGACTGGGCGGTGGCAAACTCAGCGGATCCGGCGTTACCAACTCCGACGGCGTGCCATTCACGCCTGTCACGTTCGCGGACACCAACGCGGACAGGGCGCCCGCAGTACTGTTAGCCGCAGAGGTCCTCAACGTGTAGCTAAACTCCAGGGGCGATGGCGGGCTTGACGTCCAGGACCATTCGAGGAGCGAGCCCTGCGCCGGAGCGGGACGCGTGGACGCCGTGCTGGCCGTCTCCGCGGCAAGCACCCATCCTTCCGGAATCGCAACTTGCCACGCAATTCCGGTGAGCGGTGCAACCCAGGTGACCCGGCTTTGGACTGTCACCTCGCGCCATGCCGGATCATCGGAGATGCGCGCGCCCGATACGGTGTGAGTCGCGGTCGCGATCGGTTTAACGGTCAGGCTCGCATTCGCACTGACGACTTCACCGGCGGAGTTGGCGACCACGCAGCGATACGAGCCAACCTCAGCTGGCGTCGCGCTCGCGACGGTGTACACGGCTCCGGTCGCATCCGGGATGTTCTCGCCGCCCTTCTGCCACTGGTAGCTCAGGCCCTCGCCGGTCGCATTGACCGCAAAACTGGCGGCACCTCCCCGCCAGACGTCCTGGTCCACCGGTTCGGCTGTGATCACCGGTGGGAGGATGATGTGCGCGACGACGACGCTCGTCTGTGTCCAATCAGCGTGCGTCACAGTCACACTGTAGAGTCCCGCATCGGCCGCCGTAACGCTCCCAATGGCGAGCGTCGGGCCGGCGGCTCCCGCAATGCGCTGCCCATCGTGCCACCACTCGTACGCCGCGCCGGGAATCGACGGCCCCGTGGATAGGGTAATGGTCCCGCCCAGGTTCGTCGGGGCCGTAGCAAGGGTGACTGGCCGGACCGGCCGGCCGACCCGAACCGCATGATTGTAGGTGTCGGCTACGTACACGTTGCCCGTCGGATCCATAGCGACGCCGCGCGGGCTTCTGAACTCGGCGACATCATCCGTGCCATCCGTGTGCCTCTGATAGCGACCTGCCAATGTCGTGACTACCCCGGCAGCGGTCACGCGCCGGATGCGATTATTGCCGTAGTCGGCGACCAAGACGTTGCTCTGACTATCGAGGGCCAAGCCGGACGGATAGAAAAAACGCGCCTCGGCGCCGCTGCCGTCCGCATCGCCCACGACGCCCGCCGACCCCGCCAGCGTGGCCACCGTGCCATTGGTGCGGAGAACCCGGAGTTGGTGATTGCCGAACTCGGAAACGACGAAGTCCCCTGAAGGGAGGCGCACGATGCCTGTCGGTCGATTGAACCGCGCTTCGGCATAGGGGCCGTTTGCGGCGCCCAACGATGTCGAGCCGGCGACGGTGGCGACCTCGCCCGCAGGGGTGATCCGACGGATCGAATGATTTTCCGCATCGGCCACGAATGCACTCCCGTCGGTGGCGAAGGCGATGGCTGAGGGCATCCGGAAGCGGGCGGCAGCCCCGACCCCATCGGTGAGGCCCATCTCGGGATGGAGCCCGGCCCACGTCGTGACCATGCCGTCCAAAGTGACCTTGCGGAGCAGACTGTTATAGGTGTCGCTCACATAAAGAACGGTTCCGTGAAGCAACACGCCGGCCGGACTATTGAATTGAGCGGCCTTACCCAGGCCATCAGCGGGTCCCACGGACCCGCCAGCTAGCGTGGTCACTTCGCCGTCGGCCGATACCTTTCGGATTGAGTTTTCGTCGGCCACATAAACGTTGCCAATGCCGTCGGGCGCCACGCTCGAGGGATATCGGAACCGGGCCTGCGCGCCGCGGCCGTCGGCGTACCCGAGCGTTCCTCCCGCGAGGGTGGCGAAAATATAACTGGGCCGCCGGAGAATAGTCACCCGTGCGACGTCGGAAAGGTTCGACCCGTGCTCATTCGTGACCTGAACCCGATAGTCGAAGGACCCGGTAATGCCCGCCTCCGGCACCGTGTATATCGAACCGTCGGCACCGGGGATAGGCAGGCCATTCAGCAGCCATTGATACACCGCTGATGGATCCGACGCAGCGACCGAGAGTGCGAATCCGGCGCCTTGGGTGACAACCTGCGAAGCCGGCTGGCGCACAAAGCGGAGTCCAGTCGGGGCAGCGGTGACGTCCAGCTGCCCCATGCTCGTCGCGGAGCCCGCGGGGTTGCGGACGATCACGGCATAGGTTCCTGCGTCCTGACGCTCGAGGTTTGCTCTCACCAATTCGGGACCGCTGGCGCCCGCGATGGGAACACCGTTGCACGTCCACTCGTAACTCAGCGGCGGCGCGCCCGTGGCCTGCACGGACATCATCACCTGATTACCTTCCGTGGCCGCCATCGCGCCCAGCCCGGATACAATCGTGGGCGGCATTCGCACCGTGAGTGTTGCCGGATTCGTGAGGATCTCCCCGCGAGGGGTGTTCACCCTCACCTGGTACGATCCGGCCATGCCCTCTGTAAGCGGGGACAGCGTGATGCTCGACGAGGTCTGCCCCGGAATCGCGACACCGTTGCGGAGCCATTGGTAGGTCGTCCCCGGATACGGGGAGACCACGGTGAACGTGGCCGAACCGCCGGCATTGGCCATCTGATCGATGATTCTGGACACGGTGATCCGCTCTGCCCGCCGAATCACCCCGTTGCCGCGATCGGCGATCCAAAGCTGGCCGTCCCCGCCCACTGCAATGCCGTACGGTTCACGAAGCCGGGCGGCGCCTCCCACCCCATCGCGCAAGCCAGGCGCATATGCATCCCCCGCCACGGTGGTCACAGCGCCGTTCGGCGAAATGGCCCGGATGGCGTGATTGGCGGTGTCACTGACATAGACGACGCCGCGCGCATCAATCGCGAGGCCGTACGGGGCGGAAAAGCGGGCATCCGCGCCAACGCCGTCGACGAGCCCGTTAGCGCTGGGCGACCCGGCCACCGTCACTACCCGCCCGTCCGGACTGATACGCCGGACGAGGGCATAGCCATCGGCGACGTACACATCCCCTGTGTCACTGACCGCGATTGCACTCGGGGACTTGAACCGGGCGGCTGCCCCCACTCCATCCGCCGAGCCAATTTCCAGCGCCGAGCCCGCCAGCGTCGACACCACCCCCTGCGGGGTGATCCGGCGAATCGTGTGGTTCCCTGAATCCGCGACGAACACGTTGCCATGGCGATCGCACGCGACCGCAAAGGGACCATAAAACCGCGCATCTTGCCCCGCGCCATCTGCGCTGCCACCGGGCGCCAGACCACCGACGATGGTGGGAATCTCGGCGGCAAAACCCGCCAAAGTTGTGACAATGCCACCCGTGGCGATCCGCCGGACAAGATTCATCTGTGGCTCGGCGACAAAGATATTGCCATTCGCGTCCGCGGTGACGTTGAACGGCCAGTAAAACCTGGCCTCCGCCCCTGGCCCATTCGCGTGGCCAACCAATCCGTCGGGAATCCCAGCGTACGTCGACAACACCAGACCGCCGTCCAAGCGCCGGATCGAGTTGTTCGTCCGATCGGCGACATACACGGCCCCAGCCGCGTCGACCGCGACTCCGAGCGGATCGCCGAACTGGGCGCCCGGAGAAGGCCCGTTGTCGAAGCCGGAGACCGGGCGGCCCGCGAGCGTCGACACGGACCCGGCCCCCGTGATCTTTCGCACGGTGGAATTCTTCACATCGGCAACGTAGCAGTTTCCCGCTGCATCTGCGGCGAGGCCGCCAGGCTGGTTGAACCGCGCTGCGGTCGCCGTCCCGTCCACGCTACCGGCAGCAGGCCCCCCGAATGCCGTCCGCGCTCCGTCAGCGGCGATATGAATGACCTTGTCGACGAAGGTGTCGGCGACGTACAGGCCACCGTGTCCATCGCTGCACACGCCGGTCGGAAAGGTCAGGTTTGCCACGACCGTCGAGACCGTTCCGTCCATGCCGATGCGCCGAATTCGGCCATTCGCGCTGTCAGCCACCAGCAGTCCGCCATTTCCATCCCAGCCGATTTGCCCTGCGTTTGAAAAATTAAAGATGGCCTCGTTTCCGGGACCGTCGGCAAAGCCACGGTTCGTCTTCTGCCCGGCCAGGGTGGTTACAACGCCGGCACTGGTCCGCTTCACTACGGTGCAGTAGTAGCTGTCCGCCACATACAGGCTGCCCTCGCCGTCAACTGCGATGCCAAAGCCGCTCACAAATTCGCTTTGGGGGATCGGTATGGTGGTCGTGACGCCCGAGGGCGACACCATGCGGATCGCCTGATTGCCCGAATCGGAAACGTAAACGTTGCCTTGTGCGTCGACGGCCAGATCGGCGGGAGTGTGAAACCGCGCATTCATGGCCGTTCCATCGACGAAACCGCGCTCGCCGGGCATGCCGGCCAAGGTGGTCACGATTCCGGTGCTCGTCACTTTACGAACAACGTGATTCTGCGCGTCAGCCACATACAGGGTGCCATCGCTGCCAAGGGCCACCGACCGCGGTTCATGAAATCGCGCATTACCACCCGTGGCGTCGGCATGCCCGGGCGCAGTGCCGGCCACGGTTTGCAACGCCAGGGCAGTCACGGTCTCGGCGACGGTCGTGATCACCGCGGGATTGGACAAAACGGTACCGGCGGGGTTGGTGACCGCCACCCGGTAGGAGCCAGGTTGGGTCGCGTCAACGCGCAGCCGCGAATCGGTTGCCCCGGCGATCGGATTCCCGTCGCGCAGCCACTGGTAGGACAATGGGCCGCCCGTGGCATTAACCGACAGGACAGCCACCTCTCCCGTGCCCAGCACCTCCGATTGGGGCTGGGCCGCGATCCCGGGCGCGGCGACGTTGACCAACCCTGAAAACGTGAATGAACCGAGCGAGCCGTACGCGGTGTAGCCGATAGGCGGATTCGCCAGCGGAGTACCCGCGCCAACCCCCGTGATACGCGCATAGTACATGCCAGTCGCGGCGGTGAAGGTGACCGAGGCAGAGGTGCCGTCAGTCGGGTTGCTCGATGCGACCACCGCGCCGGTGCCGTCGAGGATATCAAGCGCGGCGTCGAGGTTCGTGCCCGCCGTGTCCGAACTCTCCGAGTAAGGGGTAGCTTGGAGGGTGATCGAACCGGCTGCGGTGGCGAACGCGAAAACATCGGCGTCGCCGGGGTGAGCAATGACTGCCGCGTGGGAGAACTCCCCCGTCGGTCCAATCGCCAGCGCGCGGGCGTCGGAAACGCCGGCTCCCGCATCATCTGGCCGGTAACCAAGATGGCTGGCGATGATGGTCAGATCATCTTCGGTGTTGTTGGCACCGAAGTATTCGCCCCGTGACCATTGTGACACGTTGCGATGGTACGCAGCGCCCATGATCGCACCCCAGGACAGCGCGCCACTGCCATGGCCATCGTAATAGGGGGCAGTCGCGGTGCCGTCGTGCGACAGGCCAAAGAGATGGCCAAGCTCATGGGAGGCCGCCTCAGCGATTGGCGCCGCCGCCCCGCCGGCCAGGTTATCGGCGTAGATGAAGGCGGGGGAGTAGCGTGTGGCGAACTCAGGATCGCCAAACACATCGGCGTACGCGACACCGCCGCCAGTGTTCTCGGGTAGAGGCTGCCCTTGCGCATCCACCGTCAGCGTGATCAATGCGCGCGCAACCTGCGGGGTTAACTGGGCAGGCTCTTCGGTCGTAACATCGACGTCAAATGGGGCATAATCCTCCGCCACCCGGCGCCAGATTTCGAGAATCGCCGACTGCTCTGTGTCCGAAAACGTCGTACGGTCGCCGTCCGTGTCGTACGGCAGGCAGTTCCAGCTGGTGGCCTGTGCGGTGTTCCAAGCCGTGCCGGTTACGACGTGGCCGTTAAAATCAAGAAACAGGACCTTCGTCGCCCCGGGCAAACTGTGCCGGACCGGTACGTTCGCAATCGGCACCGCCGCCCCAATGCTTTGCGCCCGCTCCCGCCGGTTTTCCCGCCCCTCCACCGGCAACGCCCGACAGACGAAGTACACGCCACCGCGCGGATCGACCCGGAGCGATTCCGGGTCAGTCGCCGTCGCCATCAACCGGCTGAGACGTCGCAGCGCGTTACTCCGCGCGGCCGGCTCCAGGGCGGCCACCTGTCGGTGGAGTGCGGAGCCTGCCTCCAAGTCGGCCAACTGCAATTCCCTGACGGATACGTGAGGCGCGACGGTGGGCGTGCGCAACGGGACTTGCAACGCGTGGACTCCATGCGAGAGCGGCGGAGGGGGGACCGCGGCAACCGGGGATGCGCGTCCTGCCGTCGTCGGCAGCGGTTCAGAGCGCGGGGAACGGAGCGCAGCAAACACGACGGCTAGCAGGATGATCGCAGCCAGCAGACGGGGCAGCCAAGGACGGAAAAAGTTCATGCGCGCCGTCGGAGGCTAGAGCCCTGGAAGGCGGGCGAATTCACCAGCCAGGCGCGCTGTCACTGCAAGCCCACACGGTTTTGGCGTCTGCAAAGAAAGTCACCCGTCAGGCTGCATAACGGCAACTTATGTTTTTGGGCCCGGGTTGGCGGCAGGCCAGGCTCCCACGCGCGCGGCCCGGGCGAGGATGGGTCGGGGCATTGGAGGTCAGGTGTCGAATCGCTGGCGCTCTTCGCTACAGAGATCACAGAGCTCCGACACAGAGACCACGGAGGCCCCGTCCCCGCGCCAGAGCGCCGCGATCCGGAGATTACGGTCACGTGGCGGCGGCGTGCCCACGGCCATGATCGCATCTAGGGTCCGCGGATGGCCACTCCCCTGTTTCCCCGCCTGTGGTTAACGTGCCTGCTGGTTGCCTCGCCCGTGTTCGTCGCGCAGTCCCGGGCCGCGGACGTCGCGACCACCTGGATGCCCGACAACGGCAACGGCACCTACACGAATCCACTGTTCTATGACGAGTTCTCGGATCCCGATGTGATCCGCGTCGGGGAGGACTTCTACCTCGCGGGCACGACGATGCACGCGATGCCGAGTCTGGTCGTGCTCCATTCGAAGGACCTCGTGAACTGGAAATTCCTGAGCTACGCGACTCCGCGCCTGGATCTGGGGCCGGCGTTTCGGCTGGAGGAAGGCAAGGACGTGTACGGCCAGGGGATCTGGGCGCCTTGCATCCGGTACCACCAGGGCACGTTCTACCTCTTCTCGAACGTCAATGGCTATGGGCTGCAGATCTTCGTGAGCCGCAATCCCGCCGGTCCCTGGGAGCACCGCCGGATCGAGCGCGGAATTCACGATATCTCGGTGCTCTTCGACGACGATGGTCGCATCTATGGCATCTGGAATTATGGCGAGGTTCGGATGATCGAATTCAAGCCCGACCTCACCGGCTTCATCGACGGCACCGAGCGCGTGATCATCCCGCAAGGCAGCGCCATGGGCGAGGGCCACCACTTCTACAAGATCCGCGGGAAGTACTACATCATCAGCGCCGACTACGCGCCCGTCGGGCGGATGCAATGCGCCCGGGCCGACCGCCCGGAAGGTCCCTATGAAACGGTGGTCATCAGCGCGCGGGAAACGATGGGCACGCAGCGCGGGTGGTGGGCGAACATCGCCGGCCCCCGCGCCACGCCTGGCGACACCATGAAGTTCGACATCTCCAAACCCGGCGATAACGAGTTTGGCGCCGTGCCCCTGCATCAGGGGGGCGTCGTCGACCTGCCCAATGGAGACTGGTGGGGCTATTCGATGATGGATTTCAAGTCGGTCGGTCGAACCATCTTCCTTTCGCCGGTCACCTGGCATGAGGGCTGGCCCTATTTCGGTTTGCCGGGCAATCTGGGACGTTCACCCCGCACCTGGGTGAAGCCGGCCGTGGCGGCCAGGGCCACCCCCGGCCCGACGTATCAGCGGAACGAGGACTTCTCCGGGCCCGCCCTGCTGCCGGTCTGGCAATGGAACCACGTTCCCGATGACACCCGCTGGTCGCTGACCGAGAAGCCGGGCGTCCTGCGCCTGCACACCCTCCCCGCCAGTCATTTCCTCACGGCGAAGAACTCCCTCACCCAACGAGTCATCGGCCCGGAATCCACCGCCACGGTCGCACTCGATGCGAGCGGCTTGAAACCGGGCGACCTTGCGGGCCTGGCGCTGCTCAACATGCCTTGCGCCTGGATCGGCGTCGCCCAGACCGCCACCGGACCCGTGCTGCGGTGGTACAGCCAGGCCACCAACGAGACGCTCGAGCACCCGCTAACGACCGCGCGCCTCACCCTCCGCGCCGAAGGCGACTACGATGCCGATCTCGCGCGTTTGAGTTACAGCACCGACGGCAAGACCTACCGCGCGATCGGCAGCGAGATTCGACTTCCCTATCAGCTGCGCACCTTCCAGGGGGTGCGTTATACCTTGTTCGCGTACAGCACCACTGGCCAACCCGGCGGTCAGGCTGACTTCGACGACTTCCAGGTCTCCGAGCCGCACGCCGATCGGTCCAAAAATCTGCCGCTCGGGAAGGTGATCACGCTGACCAACCTCGCCAACGGCACCCTGGCCTTCGCGAACCCCAATGGCATGCTCCATTGGGCGCGGCCCAACTCCAAGGAAGCGTCCACCGCCAGCGTCCGCTTCCGCGTGCACGATCGCGGCCAGGGCCGCGTCGCGCTCGAAGCCGCCAATGGCAAGGGTTGGGTGACGGTGGTCGGTCTTGGCCTGTCCGGCGATGTGCGGATTGCGCCCCAGGAAACCGAGGCCAGCCTCTTTCAATGGCAGGATATGCTGCGCGGCCAGTGCATGCTCCTGGCGCTGAAAAATCACCGCCACGTGGCCCTCGACCCGCTGACGGGCGAGCCCTACTCCGCCGAGTCCACCGGCGCGCGCCCCGACCGCAAGGACGGGTCCGTGTTCACATGGCGTGAAGCGGAGTAACCCGGGCAGCGGCAACGCCCGCTTTCAGGTTTATCCCGCGGTCACTGCCGTGACCGCGGACGCGCGCAGCTGAACGGCTGCCTACTCGGATGGGATCTCGTACAGTTCCACCAGCGCTTCGCCCGACGTGTCGTTTTTTCCGCGCACAACGGCGGAATAAGCCCCGGGCTCCAGGGTGAGTACGATGGCGGAATCCTTTGAGCCGGCGGGAAAACCGAACGCGCCGACCGACGTGAACGTCCCCGCCATCGTCGCCTCCGCCCCTTCGGCACCCCAGTCGTCGTTCTGCGCGCGCTTGGTCTGGCCCGCATAAACCTCGAGCACGGGATCAGCCAGGGTGCCCGGCACGTGGTACGGAGCGGCCCCGAGGACGGGACCCGCCGCGCGGACCAACAAGCGCACCGGCGTGTCACCCGTCACGACAAAGCCCAGGATGAGGGCATCGTCGCCCGCTCCGACCCGCGCCCGGGCCGAGCAGTTGACGAACCGCGGAGCGAGGGTGGTGAACTGGGACACGGGCCGCGCATCGTACAATTCGGCCAGGACGACGCCGCTGGTCGCGGGTTTCGCAATCACGTGGAACGTCTGCGCGCCCGCGCGGGCGTAGGGGTTGTAGATTGCCGCGTCCTTCGGCAGGGGCCCGGCCAGGGCGAAGGCGCCGACTGTGGCGAAGTCGAACACGCCGCGCCAGTCGTCGTTCTCGTCGATCTTCAAGCCGGTGACGTCATACGCCTCGACCCGGGGGTCCGGGAGCGCGTTCGCCAGGCCATAGCTGAGCAGCGTGGGGCCGATGCCGCGGGCCAGAATCGTCGTGTCTCCCGCCGTGTCCTTGCCGCCGAGCGCGAAGCCCACGATCACCGGACCAGTGCTCGCACTAATCGCGGTGCGGACGGAGACATTCGACAAATGGCCGCGCGGGTCTCGCGGAGCATCCAGCGTCACTGCCTGACTCGTGGCGGTCCCGAAGTCACTTGTGATCCGCACCTGGTAGGTCCCCGCGTCTCCGGCCCGGAAGTTCGTGACGGTGTGCGTCGGCCCGGTCGCCCCGACGATGGGCTCACCATTGAAGTACCATTGGTATGACACCCCAAGGGAGCTGGTCACAGCGACCGTAAAGGTTCGACTGGCCCCGACGGGGGCGGTGGTGGATTGCGGCTGGGTTTGGATGACGGGGGCCGAGGCGTGACGGCCGAGATACAGGCCTCCGTCCGCAATCAGTCCGGTGGCCAGGAGTTCCCCGTTATCGCGCATGACGAGCGAAGGCCGGCCCTGGACGGTCGTCGGGCCCGCCGCGACCAACGTTGCATCGATGCCACCGTCCTCAAGATAGCGCTGCAGAGTACCCTGCTGCGGATTCGCATAGGACAGCACGGCGGCCATAACGCGCCCGTCTTCCTGCGGCCAGAGACCGTAGACCCCGTTGGATGTGCGCTGCTGCCAGGTCGCGTCGCGGGCACCATCGCCCATCACCCGGATGATCCCATTCGTTCCCAGCAGGATTCGGCCGTCCCGCAAGGGAGCGATCGCATGCACGGCGCCGTACAGATCCGAAACCATGAACCCGGCATCCAGGGTGCCGTCGCCATTGAAGCGGGCCAGATACCTTCGAGCGACGCCGCCGACGGACGTGAACCACCCGCCAGCCAAAAGTTTCCCGTCGTCTTGAAAGGCCAGGCTCTCGGCCGGCTGATTCAGGCTCAATGCCATCCAGGACAGTGCGCCCGACGAGGTGACCACCGTGACGTGCCCGCTGTTTTCGTTCGTGCGTCCCGCAATGGCGATCTGGCCCTCTGGCCCCACGGCCAGGGCCTCGAAGACGGCAGCGGCCGGCAGCGTGGGCCGGGCTACCACGGCGCCGGCCTGGTCGAACAGGTAGAGGCCCGGGCCCTCCGACATGTAGCCCCCACCGAACGGGACAGTGCCGTAACCGAGCAGCGCAAACCCGCCATTCGGGAGCGCAGCCAGGAAGTTTCCTTCGTACATCGTGCTACCGGAGCTGAACGCGTCATCAACCGACAAGTCTTCGTTCAAGCGAGCCAGCCCCCGCTTTTCCTTGCCGTTCACGTGGGTGAAGCCGCCGGTCACGAGATGCTTGCCGGTGGTCAACGTCGCCACGTGGGTCACCCGACTCTTGCCTCGGAGCATAAAGAAAGACTGCAAATCAGGCGCGCCCGTCGTCCGCACCCGAAAGAGACCGACCTCCGGCGGAACAACTCCGGCGGAATTCAAGGTACGCCCCACCGCCAGCATGCCTCCGGGCAGGACGGCAAACGCGGACGCCATGCGAGGGCCAGCGAGGGCGGGTGGTTCGAAATTCGGATCGACCCGTCCATCTTCCAACAAACGCGCCATCCCCGATCGCGACACCCCGTTCACCGTTTCGAAGGCTCCACCGATGAGGATCCGGCCATCCGGCTGCACCTCGACCCCGGAGCCGAAGCCCGGTCCGCCGTAGCTTTGCTTCAACTCCGGCCGGAACGTCGCATCCAGCGCTCCGGTCGCTCCGACCCGCGCCAGTCCGTCAAAGGATTCCCCGCCGAGGGAGTAGAAATAGCCGGCGAGGTAGATCCGTCCCTTCGCGTCAACGGCCATGGACTGCACGCCGCCGGAGGCCGGGGGCGGAACAAAGGATGGGTCCAGCCCGCCCGACGGTAACACCCGCAGGAGGCGGTAGGTGCCGGTGCGCCAGTCGTACCCCACCAGCACGAGCTTGCCATCGGGCTGCATCACCCCCGCCTCGGCATAGCTGTCGTATCCACTCGTGTACGACCGATCGATCGCTCCATCCGCGTGCAAACGGACGACAGCGCCGCCCGGCAGGGAGCCGGCCGCCAGGATCTGACCGTCCCCGACCGCCCACAACCCGACGATCTCGCCGACCGGGGCAAACTCGCTCCTGAACCCCTGGTCGAGCGAGCCGTCCGGGTTGAGCCGCGCCACGAGCGCACGCCGGTGCTGGCCCGCCCAAAGAAAGGCGCCCCCCACCAGGATCTTGCCGTCGGGCAGCACCGCCACCGCTCTCACGTCGGCGTCAAAGAGGGGCGGAACGAAGGACTCATCCACGCGGCCGTCTGCCCGGATCTTCACCACATTGGCCCGCCGCACGTCGCCCACCCGGCTGAAATCGCCCACCGCCACAAAGGAACCGTCCGCCAGCACCGCGATGTCGCGCACCTCGTAGCGTGCCGTGGTTTCGAATTGTACGGGCTCGGAAAAGTCCGGCGCCAGCAAGGTTGGATAACGGGTCGGAGCAACCTCGAGGCGCGCCGGACCGGGGGTGGCGGAACCCGTGGCATCGGTGACCTCGACGCTGTAGAACCCGGCATCCGCACGCCGGGCGCGGGGAATCACCAGGGTGCTCGATGTCGCGCCGACCAACGGGGTCCCGTTGCGCCGCCAGCGATAGGTCAGCGTCCCGCTCCCCGTCGCCGCCACCGTAAACGTGGCATTCTGCCCTGCCGGCACCAGGACGTTCACCGGGCCTTGGGCGACCGTGGGCGCCGCGGCCGCGATACCGGGGAGAATCAGCAGGACGAGCCGCAGCGCGAGGCGCGCCGTCAGCAACTTGGAACCCGGAAACCAGGCCAGCAAAGCGTGACACATGCCCACATGATTCTCGTAGAGTGGAGTAGGCGTCAACAGAGGAACTCCATGCGCCGCGGTCGCAGTTGGGTGTGGGATGCGACGTCAGAATTCCGCCGGAAGGCGGGACTACATACGGGAGCCAGGGCTGCAGGACGCCAGTCGACGCCCTGCCGGATGTTACGCGGAAGGTGGTGGGCCAAAGCATCGCTCTCCTTTCGAGCTACCTCCCAAATTCGAGCGAGCGTCCAAAGCGTCCTTCCACCCGGAAACGAAATCGCCACCGCCCCTGAACCGGGCGGTGGCGAATCGTAAAATGGTGGACCCTAGCGGGTTCGAACCGCTGACCTCCTCAATGCCATTGAGGCGCTCTACCAACTGAGCTAAGAGCCCGTGCTTCTCGCGAGGCGGAGGAAAATCATTCTTCAGCGGGCGATTGCAAGGACTTTTTCAACCCTGGCCCGCATCCTTCGTCCGGAAGTCCATTTCCAGGTCTTCGCTCTTGCGCTCCGGGTGTTCCGGCATGCTGACGCGTCCAAACGCCGCCAGTACGGCCTGATCGAACTCCTCGCTGCCGGACGATTTGGCGATCCGCGGGTTCGAAAGACGTCCATTGGCGGAAATCCGGACGATGACGGTCGCCGTCAGGTCGTCGCTCACGCCCGGCGGCTTGTCGATTGCGAGGCGGACACGCTCCTTCAGCATGGCGAAGTATCGCTCGGTCACGGCTCCGTCGGTGGCCGTCAGAGCCCGGCCTCCGGCACCGCCGACCTTGTTGTTGGCGGAGCCGCCGACGACGCCCTTGGCAATGCCCTCGGTGTCGATCCGGGACACGCGCGGGGATGACGCGCCCTGCTTGGCGGATGCCACCTTCGCCTTCTGCAGCCGGTCAAATTCCTCCTTTTTGATGCGTTTCGCCTCCTCCGCGCGCTTCTTCGCCATCTCGCGCTTGGCGTTTGCGTCCGCCCGCCAGACCTTCTGCTGGATCTGCTTCTTGAAATTGGGGATCACGTCCGGCTCCTTCTTGGGCGCGGGGGTGATTTTGGGCGCCGGCGTGGGCACTGCGGCCGGGGTCACCTCCGGCTCCGGCGGCGGCGTCACGGTCTTGGGTTCCGGGGGCGGCGGCGTGCGTTCGGGCTCCGGCTCAGGCTGGCGTTGCGGTTCAGGGATGGCGGGAACATCCACCTTGAGTCCACCGGGTGTGCCGAGCTTCGGCGCCTCGGTCGCCATGAAATTATCCCCTTCCCCGGCGACGAGTTCCAGCACGCGCGGCTTGTCCGCATCGCGCTGGCACGAGTCGATCGTCAGGAGGAACGAGACCCCGATGACCATCGCGTGAAACGTGGTCGAAAGGACAAAGGCGCCTGGCGATTTCGGCGTGATCACGGCCGTGGACTCAGTCTTCGGACTGGGAATCGATGGTGAAGCGGGTCAATCCTGCGTTCTGCACCTCGGTGAAAAGTTCCGCCACTTTTTGGTAAGGCACCGTGCTGTCGCCCCGGATGCGAATGACCGGCGGCTTGGTCTGACGGGCGAAGCCGCGCAGCTGCGAGCGCAGCTCCTCGGTGGAAAGCGGCGTGTTTCGATTTTCGACGTAGAACCGGCCGCGCGCATCGACCCCGACGGCGACGAACCGGTCGGAGGGATCGGATTTCTGCTCCGGCGCCTTTGCGACCGTGGGCAGGTTCACCGGCAGCGTCTGCTCCTTCTGCATCGCGGGGTTGGCGACGAGCATGAAGATGATCAGCAGCATGAACCCGAGATCGATCAGGTTCGTGACGTTGAGATCCGCGATCGGATGTGTGCTGCGATGTCGCCGAAACGTGCGGGCCATGGCGCTTAACGATGATCCGTGGTTTCGAGCTCGAGACGGTCGGCCAGTTCGCTCGAGTAGTTCTCCAGTTCCGTGACCATCGATTTGGTGTGACCGAGGAGAAGATTGTAGCCGAACACCGAGGGGATGGCGACGACCAGGCCGGCGATCGTCGCGAGCATGGCGCCGGACACACCGGGTGCCAGTTGCTGAATCCCTGCGCTCTGCTGGTCGGCGACGGAACTGAACGCCTCCATCACGCCCCACACCGTGCCCAGCAGCCCCACGAAGGGAGCACCGGACACGATCGACGCGAGGAAGATCATGCTGGACTCGTAGCGCAGCACCCAGCGTCCCAACGCGCGCTGGATCGCGTTCTCCGCGTGCTCCACCCTTGCACGGGTGCCCTCGTTACCCTGCTCGCGGGCGATCGCGGCGGCGCGCCAATAGCCCTCAACGGCATCCGCGAAGACGTCGGCGTACGGAATCGACCGCCGCTTCCGATAGGATTCGGGCAGGTCCAGCAGCGTGCGCTGGTCCCGCAGATGAGATTCAAAACTGTGATTGAGCAGCCGCAGCCGTTTCAGTTCGAAATATTTCCCGAACATGACGGTCCACGCGAGCAGGCTGGCGATTCCCAGCCCGGCTACGATCAGCTTGTCGACGGTGCCGCAACGTTCGAAGATCTCGACGATGTTGGCGGCAAATATGAGAGTTGGCACACCCATGGCGCAGGTGGGGCTAGAGTTGGGGACTTTGCTCCCCGCGTTCAACGGAATAAGGGATCAGGGCGCGGGTTTAGGGTGAGGTAACAAGCGCCCCGTGGTTTTGAGTTCTGGGTTTTGGGTTTTGGGCTGTTCCACTCGCTGGCACCCGCGGTTTCAATGCCCGCGCCGCCGCGTTCCTCCAAATCCAAACTCAAAACCCAACCTGGATTCCGAAGTAGCCACAGAGAGCACAGAGCTCCGACACATCCACCTTCGCCGAGCCTACGGCGGACAAGGAGGACACGGAGGCTCAGTCCTTGGACAAACCTGTTCATTGCGTGACGCCCAAGACAGTCGCAGCGCCCCCCTCCGGCTGGGCTCTGATTGGGCCTCTGTGACCTCTGTGGCAAAATCGGTATTCAAGCCCAAAACCCACCCAACGCCGACTTAGCCTTGTCGGGCGCGGGCTGATCGCTTTCCTCCTGACTCCCCATGCGTAAACCCACTCCGCGCGTTCAGGGCCTGTGGTCTCACTGGCTCAGCCCGGAGAAATTCCGGTCTGCGCAGCCGCTTAAACCTTCCTCGCCAACGGGCAGCCAAACCTCCACCTTCTCCCATATGCCACTGAAACAACAGGCCGCCGGTAAGCTGATCTCCTTCGAAGGATCCGAGGGCGCGGGCAAGTCCACTCAGATCGCCCGGCTCGCCGCGCATCTGCAAAAGGCCCAGCGGGAGGTTGTGACGACCCGCGAACCGGGTGGCACGGAAATCGGCGAGCAGATCCGCAACATCATCGTCCACAACTCCAAGGGCGACGAGATGTGCGCCGAGACGGAGTTGCTGCTGTTCACCGCCGCCCGGGCCCAGCTGGTGCGGGAGGTCATCGCGCCGGCGTTGATCCGGGGCGCGGTCGTCCTCAGCGACCGCTTTCTGGATTCGTCCACCGTGTATCAGGGCATTGGCCGGAACCTCGCGTCCGACCCCGTGGCGCAGATCAACCGGTTCGCCGTCGGCAATGTCATGCCCGATCTCACCATCGTGCTCGATGTGCCCGAGGAAGTGAGCATCGCCCGGCTGAAGACACGCGCGTCGGATCTGCCGGACCGGATGGAACGCGAGAACATCGATTTCTACACGAAGGTGCGCGAGGGTTACCTGGTGCTCGCGAAGGGAATGCCGGAGCGGTTCGTCGTGGTCGACGGCACCAAGAGCGAGGACGTAATCGAGAAAAAGATCTGGGCTGCGGTCCAGGAGCGCATCGGCTGAGAACCACAGCATGGCCCCGGTAGACTGGCCGCCGGCACTCGTCGGCACCCCTGCCATCGCGGTGATCGAACAGGCGATCGCACGCCAGCGTCTGTCGCACAGCGTGCTGCTGCACGGCGACGATCCCGAGACGCTCGTCCTGCTGGCCAGCGCGATTGCGGACCGGCTGCTCAATGTTCGATTCGACACGAGTGGCAAACCGACGCGCGTCCCACCCGGCGAAGGCGGTTTCCCTCCGGACCAGCACCCGGATTGTTTTGCGCTCCGGCCGGCGGGAAAAATGCGCCAGATTTCGGCGGACGCGACGCGCGACCTGATCACGAAGATCCAGGTGTCTCCGGCCGTGTCCTCACGCAAGGTCGCGATCCTGCACGAAGTCGACCGCATGCATCTGACCGCGGCCAACGTCTTCCTCAAAACCCTCGAGGAACCGCCGGCCAACACCACCCTCCTGCTGCTGACCACGCGGCCGTACGCGCTGCTCCCGACCATCCGCAGCCGCGTCCTGCATTTCCGCTTTCCGTCCGCCGGGACCCGGGTGCAGGCCGACGGATGGGAGCCCTGGCTTCAGGATTACACCGCGTGGCTGGGCCGATTGGCGGACGGAACGTCCAGCGACAAGTCCGTGGTCGCCGACCACATTTTCACGCTGTACGGCCTGGTCGCCCGTTTTGGCGCCGTCCTCGATTCCGCCACCGCGGAGACCTGGAAGCGACAGAAGGAAACGCTGCCGGCGGAACTCAGCGACGACGAGGAGATCGCCATCGAGACCGGCATCGCCAACGGGCTGCGGACGCGGTTGTTTGCTGAAATCGAACAGGCGACCCGAGCCTTTGCCGTGCCGCGGCTCGAGCAGAACGATGAGCCCATCCGACGCGCCCTCACCGCCGCCATCGACCGGCTCGAACATAACATCGGGCTGCTCCGGTTGAACCTGAACGAATCGGCCGCGCTCGAGGAGTTTCTCCTCTCCTCGCTGCGCTTCTGGACCAAACGCTAGCACCGGCGCGTCCGTCGTCGCCGCCGCCGGCAAGGACCTCAGCCTCACGGCGGGACCACGTTCAACTCCACCGCGCCGGACGGCAGCCCGGGCGTGATGATGCTCAGGCGGGCGGGGCCCGTTCGTGCCGTGCCGCGGACCAGCAGCACCCCGCGGCCGGCGTCCAACCGGGTTGCCGCTCCCGTCGCCGCCGCCTCCTCCTCGCCCAACAAGGCCGCCTCCACATCGCCACTCAGCACCTGGATCCGGACGGGCCGGGACTCCGGCACACGCTGCCCGTCGGCATCCACGAGCGTCACCTCCACGAACGCCGTATCCACGCCATCCGCCCGCAATTCCGGCGTCAGGGCACGCACCCGCAGCCCCCGGGGCTCGCCCGGCGGCGAGAGGACGACCGTTTCGATCTCCAGCCCCCGCCTTAGACCCACCACCCGGATCGACCCGCCCTGGTCCTCCAGGTCGAAGCGCGCCTTGAAAGCCTGCGCCGCCAGCGTGGGCGCCTCCCCGACCAGCCGGTCATCGACGTAAAGCCGGACGGAGTCGTAACGTGAGAATACCTCCACGCTGCTACGCCCCCGGGAGCCCGCCGGGTTGCGTGCCGTCCCGGTGTCGTGCCGCGCCGCCGCCGGATCGGTCCACACGCGCAGCGCCTCCCCCTCGCCCCACACGATCTCGCGGTACCATGAGGAGGGCCGGCGTGCGCCGATCAGACTGAAGTCGTCCTCCGCCGGCGTGAAACTCGCCGCGACGCCCGGCTCGCGCGCGCGCCGCCACGCCACGAAAGGATCCGTCCCCGGCGGTTCGAAGCGGAAGACGACCCTTCCGGCCCGCACAACGTCCCGCTGCACCGCCGGCGCCGCCTCGCCACTCACCTCGATGACCGACACCGGCGGCAGTCTTTCGCCCGGCACCGCCACCGCAACCTCGCCGGAAACGAGCAGGTCCGGCCCGAGATCGTGGATGCGGGCCACCCATTCGCCAATCAGATCCTCGCGATACGGCACGGGAAACTCGCGCTGACCGCGTGCCACGCTCCAGGCCAACACGGAGGGCCGGTTGCGGTGCTGCCGGACACGGGTCTCGCTGCGGCGCATGGCGCCCCGGGCGGCCTGGACTCCATCGCCTCCGGGGGCGCGGAGATCATCCGGATCGAGCAAGTCCATGAGCACCAGCAGGCCGAGCTGATCGCAAGCCTCCAGGAAGTCATCAGGCACCTCTCCGCTTACCCGCACGACGTTGAAGCCGGCTTCCTTGAGCAGGGTCACGCGACGCGCTTCCACGGCGGGTCCGCCGATCGCGCCGAACAAGGAGGCGCGCGACAAGGAGACGCCGAACAGCGGGAGCGGCGCGCCGTTGAATTCCAGGCCGCCGTCCGGGCTCGCACGCACGGTCCTCAATCCGAAGGGGGTGGTCACCTGATCAACCGCGCGACCGCCAACCGACACCCGCGTCACCGCGCGGTAGCGCACCGGATTCGCCGGCGACCAGGGGCGGGCATTTGCGACCTGGACGTCCTTGCGCGCCACGGTCCACTCGCCCGGCGCCAGATCGACGACCTGACTCAGATGCCCGCTCTCGTGCCCGTGCGGATCGATGACGATCGTATCCACGCGGGCCGTTACCGTGCGGGCCGCCCGGCTGCGCAGGTCGATCGCGACCGCCACCCGTGCTCCCCGTTCGCCGAGCGCGACCGTGGTGATGGCCGTGTCGGCAATCAGAACCACGGCGCTGTCAGGGTTCGCGACGTCCGCCCGGCCCGCGACCGCGGCCAGGCACGCCAGCACCAGCCCCAGGACGCGCCCGGCAACCGGCGCGCTCCAGCGTCGAAAGTGAACGGCAGCCACCATCCTGAAACATAACGCGTTTTTCACTACGTCCAGCTTCGGCGCGCCATGTTTCGGCTCGCGCGGCCTCCCGATTTCTCCCTTCCTGCGCGGATGATTTCCTGGTTGCGCGGTTCCGCCCGTCCGCGGTGCGGCCTGTTCATCGTCCTCGTCCTCCTGGCCGGCTTCGTCGAAACGGCGGGCGCGGCCAACGCCAAGGCTCGCACCTCGGAGAAGTCCGGCCCGTCCTTCCGCGGCGCGGTGGTCATCGACGCGGCCAGCGGGCGCGTGCTCGTGGAAGACCGCGCCGACGAGGCCACGCCGCCGGCCAGCATGACCAAGCTGATGACCTACGCGGTGCTGCACGACCGTTTGAAAAGCGGGGAACTGACGCTCGACACCCAGGTGCAGATCGATCGTTCGGATGCCGGCATGGGCGGCACGCAGGTATTTCTCGATCCCCGGGAAAGCTTTTCCGTGGAGGAGCTCATCTTCGCCATGATGATTCAGTCGGCCAACGATGCGTCGCATGCCCTCGCCCGGGTCGCCGCGGGCTCGGTCCCCGGCTTCGTCGAGCTGATGAACGCCAAGGCGCGCGAGCTGGGGATGACGCGCACCACCTTCCGTTCCCCCCATGGGCTGCCACCCAGAAGCCGGCGCGTCGCCGATGGCGATCTGACCACGCCGCGGGATTTCGCGCTCCTTTGCCGTTATCTGCTGCTGCACACCGACGTGTTGAAGTACACCTCGGTGCGTCAGCGTGAATTCGGCCTCGCGCGCACCCAGGGCCCCATCAAGATGGAGAATCACAACAAGCTGCTGGGGAAGGTCGCAGGCGTGGATGGGCTGAAAACAGGCTACACCGAAGCCGCCGGCTATTGTCTCAGCGCAACCGCGGAACGCAACGGCCGCCGCGTCATTGTCGTCATCATGGGTGCGTTCGGCCCCGGGGGGCGCGCGGATTACGGGCGCAGCCGGGACGTGAAAACGGTGGAACTGATGGAAAAGGGCTTCGCCGCTCTGCCGGCTGGCTCGGCCAATTTCGCCACCGAGCGCGCCAAGTATGTGCAGCCGGCCCTGATTCCGCTGGACCACACCGTCAATCCTGCACCCGCCATCACGCCCGCCGCGACGCCGCCGGCCGACGCGGCGGCGTCGGGACCCAGCATCAAATTCTCGCTGCCTCCCAAGCGGTGAGGCAGCCACCGGAGGGCGGTTTCGGCGCGACGGCCTTTATTTGTCGTGTGTTTGCGCCGATAACCTGCCTATCTTGCACACATGAATTCCATGGATGGAGTCAATCAGGCGCGTAATTCCCTTTCCGGGGAGCGCCCGACGACGCGTCCTTCCGAGGTTCGCATGACGGCAGAGCACGCCGAGGAATACGTGATGATCGAGAACCGGCTGGCAGCGCAGCACGACAAGCCGGCCAGCTCCCCGCAGTTCGCCTCGATCTTCGATCAGCTCCGCGATCGGATGGGCAAGTGACGCCGCGCGGCGCCTGCCGCGCAACAAAGCGAAAAGAAGCGCGGCTGGCGGCCGCGCTTCAGAAAGCTAATAAACTGCCCAGCGCTTAGCGGCTGGGGGTGTTGCTCGTCGTCGACGTGGCAGAGCCGCTCGACTGCGAGCTGATGTCGCTGCTGGTGGTCCCGGTCTGCGAGGTCGAGGCGCCGCTGGTCGACTGATCCATCGTGGCGTTGCCCGAATAGCTGCCCGAGGCCGAGCCCGAGGCGGCGGTCGATGACGTGTCAGTGCTCGCTTCGGCGGAGGACTGCGTTTGATCCGTATCACTGCTGGTATTCTTGCTGCAACCGGCGAAGCCCAAGGCGAGAGAAGCGAGAGCCGCGGCAACGGTGAGCGTGATTTTCTGTGTCTTCATAATGGTTGATCCCCAAGTTACGTTTGATGGTTCGAGCCGCCCTGCGGTCTCCGCGAATCGGCCGGCGGGCCGGCGGCGGTCCGTCGCGCAGAACAGCTCGGACGTTCATCCGATGTGGTGAGCATCATTTGAACGCGGCCTAGAGTATCGCGTGAGGGCCAAGGGTGTCGCAGTCCGGCTACGGATTCGCGCATCGGGGGAATCCCGGAGAGGGGCGGGATTTTGGCAGGGGAAAGGCGATTTATGATTCGTGATATGTGATGCAGGATTTGACGGGTCGGAGCCCGCCCGGATGGCAAATCCAGCGGCCTGCCTCGGTAATCGTAAAGGGGACCCCGCCGGCCGCATGTCAGGATTTTGGATTGCCCTCGCCTGCCCCCTGCCCTTTTCCCTGTGCGGCAACAAGGGTCCTCAGACACCGGTTGCCTCTGCAACCATGTCCTTGCTTCCCTTCTCCAGCCAGCTCATCGCGGATGTCGGCATTTCCTTCGGCGACGAAGGCAAAGGCCGCCTGATCCCTGAAGTGGCCGACGAACTGCGTGGAAGCGCCGCCCCCGTGTCCGTGGTGCTGAAGGTCAATGGCGGGGCCAACTCCGGCCACACCGCCGGGGGGATCAAACTCAACCTGCTGCCCGCGGGCGTCGTGGTGCGGGACGCCGCCCACCTGTGCATCGGGAGCGGCGTTGTCGCCGACCCGCGCAAAATCTGGTGGGAGACGCGTCCCCTGGAGCGCAAAGGGCACGCAATCCTCTCCCGGCTGCTGATCGACGAGCGCACCCTGGTCTCGGATCTGACGCATCGCTTGCTGGACCTGGCCTGGGAGGACTATCGCGTGAATGTGCTGGCGGAAGAGGCGCGCGGGTCCACCGGCCGCGGCATCACCCCCTCCTACCTGGACGAAGTGGGCCAGTGGCAGATCACCTTCTCGGACTTCCTCGCCGGCCCCAATTTCTTCGCCCGCAAGCTGGCGGCGCGGGCGGACCGGGCGTGCCGCGTCATCCAGCACGTCTGTCGCGTCAGCAACGCCAGCTGGGACAGCTTCTTCGACAAGCTGGGCGCGGCCGAATTGCGCGCCAACGCCGAGGCCATTGAACTTGGCGTGTTCGGACGCGTGGAGTTCGACTTCACCCGGTTCCGCGGCCCGGCGCCTTTCACGCTCAACCTCGACGAGCTCACCGCCACCTACTGGCAGGCGGGCACCGCGCTCGCCCGCAACATCGGCGAAGTGCGCGAACTCATCCTCTCGGAGCTGCGCGCCGGTCGTACGGTCATCGGAGAGTTCGGGCAGGCCTACTGGCTCGACAAGCGGCACGGGTTTTCGCCCAACGTCACCGCCTCGCACACCTTTACGCCGGAATTTTTTGAAAGCGCGGGCATCCCGGTCCAGCGGATCCACACCTTCGGGGTGGCGAAGGCCTACGACACCAAGGTCGGAACGCACACGTTCCTGACGCAGATGGACGATGCCCATCCGCTCACCAGGAAACTGAAACAGATCGAGTTCGGCACCAGCACGGGGCGCCAGCGCATGGTGGGCTGGTACGATGCGGTGGAAAAAGGCGATGCCCTGCGGTACGGCGGCTTCCAGGATGTGATGATCAACAAGCTGGATGCCCTCACCCACTCCGGCGACTGGAACAGCGAGTTGTTGATCTGCGTGGCGTACGAGGCGGCGGATGGACGCGTCTTCACCCACGTCCCCCGCAACGAGGCCGTCCGCAAGAGCCTCCGGCCCGTGTACCAGTCTCATCCCGGCTGGGCTGAGGACGTTTCGCAACTCCGTCACTTCGCCGACCTCCCCCGCGCGGCGCAGCGTTACGTCGCGGCGATGATGAAGGCCTTGTTGGACGTGGCCTACGCCGGGGAAGCCTGGCCGGCGCCGGAACACCTGCCGAACCTGCGTTATCTCGGGGTCGGCCCGGAGCCGTCGCAGATCATCAAGGATGTGCCCGCGACGGCGGAGCTGGTGCGGCTGGCGTCCTGAAGCCACCCAGGCCGGGGGGACATAATCCCGGGAGAGGCGGCGACGCACCCGGGGGCGGATGAGGCGTCCTCCCCAGCGTACCCGCAATCTTGTTACGGGTCGCAAGAAACGCGCAGATTTTTCCCATCTTCCGGTTCAAGCGCCTCCCCACCCGGCCGATCCAACCGTGCCGCCCTCCTTGTGGCGGTCACTCATGAACTTCTCCCACTGGACTCTT
The DNA here is from genome assembly GCA_023457715.1 of Verrucomicrobiota bacterium. Taxonomy (GTDB): domain Bacteria; phylum Verrucomicrobiota; class Verrucomicrobiia; order Opitutales; family Opitutaceae; genus ER46. The sequence continues at coordinate 28,728 of JAEWKR010000107.1, read as the reverse complement.
GGCCGCCGGATCGCCGTCGGCGTTGTCGCCATTCTCCTCACCACAGTCGCCCTTGGCGTCTATGCGACCACGTCGCTGCTGGGCGTGCGGCGCATTTCGGACATCATCACGACGGACTGCCTGCCCGGCATGGTCCTCATCAGCCGGGTGGAGGTGACGCTGCATGAGGCGGAGATGAACCTGCGGGAGCACCTGCTCGCCAACGACCCGGCGACCATGGCCGCCCTGGAGAAACGGATCTCCGACCGGCGCGATGCCATTTCCAAGGTCCTGGCCGACTACGAGAAAACCATCACGATTGCCGAAGATCGCGCGATCTTCGACCGGTTGACGGCCGAGCGTCCGAAATACATGGCGTCGCGCACCGATGTGCTGGAACACAGCCGGAACGGCCGCAAGGCCGAGGCGCTCGCGCTCCTGCAAGGCAGCCATGCCGAAGCGGCCAGGCGGTACTTCAACGTCGTGGCCGAGGAGATTGCGTTCAACGAGCGCAACGGACGGCTCCACGGGGCGGAGATCAGCCGCGATGTCAGCTCCTCGTTGGTGGGCCTCGTGATCGGCACGGCCCTCGCCATCGTGGTCGCCGCCACCGCCACCGTGCTGCTGGTGCGAACCACGAACAAACTGCTGCGTCGCGTCGGCGCCTCGATCACGGACGGCTCGGCACAGGTTGCCGCCGCCGCGTCGCAAGTCGCCGGGGCGAGCCAATCGCTCGCGCAGGGCGCGACCGAACAGGCGGCCAGCGTTGAGGAAACCAGCGCCTCCCTCGAGGAAATGTCATCCATGACCAAGGCGAACAGCGACAGCGCCCAGCGCGCCAACGAGCTGTCCAGCCGCACGCGGGCGGCCGCCGACTCGGGAGCGCGCCAGATCGACGAAATGCGCGGAGCGATGGACGAGATCAAGGCGTCCTCCGCCGCCATCGCAAAGATCGTCAATACCATCGAGGAAATCGCCTTCCAGACCAACATCCTCGCCTTGAATGCCGCGGTCGAGGCCGCCCGCGCCGGAGAGGCGGGGATGGGCTTTGCGGTGGTGGCCGACGAGGTCCGCAGCCTCGCCCAGCGTGCCGCACAGGCGGCCCAGGAGACCGGCAGCAAGATCCACGATGCCATCACCAAAAGTGAGCGGGGCGTCGCCATATCCAATGAGGTGGCCCGCGTCCTGGCGGATATTGTGGAGCACGCGCGCAGCGTGGACACGCTGGTGGCCGAAATCGCGACGTCCTCCCGCGAGCAGACCCAGGGCATCACCCAGCTGGGGTCCGCCTTGACGCAGATGGACAAGGTCACGCAGTCCACCGCCAGCAACGCCGAGGAGAATGCCGCGGCGGCCGAAGAGCTTAATGCGCAGGCGGCCTCCATGCAGGAAGCCATCCGCGAGCTGCAGCAGTTGGTGGGCGCCGCGGCGATGGCCGGTCGTGACCGTGAGCGGTCCGCGCGGAGCGCACCGGCCGCCGTTCCGGCCCCGTTATCGCGTCCGGTCATGAGCCGGCGCCCGTCCACACCGTACGTCACGCCGGCCTTGCCACTGCGTCGCCCGGCGTGCGCCGCTCCGACCCCGCGGGCGAACGTGAAGGAGGGATTGAATTTCGAGGACTTCGAGGAAGCCCCGGGAGCCGTGGCAGCAAACGGCCACTCACCCAGCCACAACGGTCACGGGTCCAACGGTCATGGGTCCAACGGTCACGGGTCCAACGGTGCCCACGGTCGCAACGGCCATGGCGCGAACGGCCGGAACGGGAACCACTGACCCGGAAAGACGAGGACGGCGGCGGAGTTCGCGCCCATCAAACTCCCTGCGCGATTTCCCCGGGGGAGGGATTGAAACGCCGGCGCCTTTGGGATGCCTACAGATCGCCCAGAAACAACTTCGCGCGCCGCTTCGCACTGCGGCCGGTGAAGACCTTGCGCTCACCCGGAGCGCTGTAGGCCTGACGCCGATACCCGCCGCGCTGAGGGTCGGTGGCACAGCGCATTTGATAACCCTGCATCCGGTCGAAGAGCGCGAGGAGCTGGCCTGGCAGCGCATACGTGTCCAGCTCCGCCCGGTGCAGGGCCTGCAGGAGCTGATGCACCGCTTCCAGCGTGGAAAGGCAACCGGGTGCGGGTTGCTGCTTGATCACAAAACGGCTCGGCTCGTCGGGGGTGAACATGATCCGCGGCAGCCGTTGGAGTCCGGGGCTCAGCTTGAGCATTTTCCGTCCCAGCGCCCACGTCGCATCGAGAATGAAGACCACCAGTTGCCGCGTGGCCAGGTCGGCTCGAAGCGAGGCCATCCCCGCACTCTCCGCCCCGCTCAGGTTGATTGCCTGTTTTCCCGGATACAGCAGCACGCCCAGATTCCCCGGATCATCGATCAACTCGCGGACCCGTTCGTCATCATCGAATGCCACCCCCATGAGAATCTCGCTGTTCGGCAGGCAGAGATGCGTCAATCGTCCGGTCGCGGCTTTCTCCTGCTTGAACTCCTTGGGGTGCATCAAAAACACGAAACGCGTTCGCGTGGGCATCGGCGTGATCGAGCCGCACCAGCAAAGGTCCTTCGGCCAGAAGCAGCGATAACACGTGATGCGACTCATGGACGGGAGGCAGGAAACAGGCGGGCCCCGGAATCCAGGATGCGAGATCCAGGATGCGGGACAACGGCGCGCGCAAGCGCGTGCCGGGTGCTGGTCATCGCCCGCTGAGGCGGTAGAGACCGGCCCCGTGGTATGGAATCACCGGTGAAAAGGTCCCCTCGACTTCGCCGACGTCCTTGCCGGTCCAGAGATCCTGGACACGCGCCGGCCCTTTGAACCCGAGTTCCTTCAGCTCCACCGCCACACCCAGTCCCGGGCCCGTGTCCTCGTTCTGCGCTGTCCCCACCACCACGAGAAAACGCATCGAACCGGCCTGCGGTGCGTCGTCCCGCGCCTCGAATTCACCGCGGGCCTTGAAGCGGGCGGCCCCCGCCGGAATCGCATATTCCGTCACCGACGCAGCCTGCGCGGCAATTCCGATGGCCTTTCCGGCCTTGTCCTTCTGCACCCGGGTGCTGTCCCACAGCGCATCCGCGGCCGTCCACGTGAGTTCATCCAGCCGTCGCTCGCTGCCGTCCGCCATGATGAAACGCGCGTCGCGCCAGACGCCGACATCGCCGTTGCTGCCGTCCTCGGTCGGATCCAGCACCAGGAACAATTTGCGGCCGCCGCTCAAATCCACGTCGAAGTCAAAGCGGCTCGTCAGCCCGCGGCGCACCAGCACCGGACTGGCCTGGCGGGCATTGTCTTCCGCCAGGCGCACGCGGTCGCGGGCATTGAAGACGGCGAGATATTTGTCGGGCGAGTCCGGCACGTCCGCAGTCCACGCGATCAGACGGTCGCGATTGAACAACGGCCGGTTGTTGCGGCTGTGCTGGTTGACCGCCAGGACGGCGTCATTCGTCAGCAGGGCCAGGGTCGCATCATCGGTCTTCGTCATGTCGCCGCCGTGCATCAGCGGGGAGCGCGCGATCGACCAGAGCGTCATGAGCGTGCGCTGTTCGTCGGGCGTGAAACGCGTCGAGCGGGCACCCTGCACCAGCACGCCGAGCGGCAGCATGTCGGCATCGGGCCACGCCCCCTCCACCCGATGCGGGTTCCACTTCTCCAGCCGCCCGAACTGCTCCTCGAGGGACAGCCACCGGTCCCAAAAATCGTCGCTGATGCGCCACAGGTTCGCATGGCGGGTCACGTGGCCGGCGGCGCTAAGGGCAGTCTCTCCAGGCGAGAGCGACAGCACCATCGGCCGCCCCGTCCGGTCGATGGCCTTGCGGATGGCTTCGATTTCACGCTCATGCTCGTGGTACGGGCGGGAGATGTCGTCCACTTTGACGTAGTCGACGCCCCAGCTCGCAAACAGCGCGAAGACGGAGTCGTAATATTCCTGCGCGCCCGGCCTGGACATATCGACCCCGTACATATCCGGATTCCACGGGCAGATACTGTTCTGATTCGCGATGTCCCGGGCGCGGACCGTCGTGCCCAGGATGGGCACGTTCTGCTGCACCGCCTGGCGGGGAATCCCCCGCATCAGGTGCACGCCGAACTTGAGCCCCAGCCCGTGCACGTGGTCGGCGAGGGCCTTGAAACCGACCCCGTCCTTCGACGACGGAAAGCGATTGGGCGCGGGCAGCAGCCGGCCGTGTTCGTCCATCGTCAACACCGCGCCCGGCTGGTAGTCGTGGCTCTTCGCGTTCGGTTCGTACCATTGAATGTCCACGACCACGTACTGCCAGCCGTGTTGCTTCAACCTGGCGGCCATGAACTCCGCCTGCTGCTTCGTCTGCTCCTCCGTCACCGTGGTGCCGAAGTGATCCCAGCTGTTCCAACCCATGGGTGGAGTGGAGGCCCACGTGCGAAACTTGGACTCGGCCGCGCAGAGACTCGCAACCAGGGACAGCAGCAGAACGAGGAGACGTTTCATGAGGGAAAGGGAGAGTGAAAGTGAAAGTGAAAGTGAAAGTGAGAGTGAGAGTGAGCGTGTAAGCGAGGGTGAATCCGACGGCCTCGCCCTACCTTCACTCCCACTGTCCCTTCCCTTTTCCCTACTTATGATCCCAGGGCAGATGCACCTCCAGCCGGGCATGCTTCCACACTTCGAACCGCTCGAACATCTTCCCGGGATTAAGGATCCCCTTCGGATCCAGCGCCCGCTTCACCGCCTGCATCGCCTTCACTTGGGCGGGAGAATGCTGCAGGTGGAGAAACGGCGTCTTGGCGAGCCCGATGCCATGCTCGCCCGAGATGGCGCCCCCCAGCTCAACCACTGTTTCCATCAAGCGCTGCACGGTCTTCTCCGCCACGCGGCACTCCGCGGGGATCGCCTTGTGGTACATGATATTCACATGGAGATTCCCGTCGGCCAGGTGCCCGAAGGTGGGAATATGCAGCCCCGACTCGCGCTTCAACCGCGCGAGGAAACGGGCAAACGTCACGTAGTTCTTCATCGGGACGACGATGTCCTCGTTGAGCTTGGCGTCGCCCAGTTCGAACATCGCACCTGAGCACTTCCGTCGTACCGCCCACAGTTGCTCCGCCTCTTCGCGATCCCTGGCGGCGTGGGACGCGAGGGCCTTTTCGCGGGCCCACGCCTGGACAATCGACCGCTGTTCGGCGACGTCGGCGGCCGAGCCGGTCAGTTCGAGGAGAATGACCGGGCGCCCGGCCTGCCCGCTGAAAACGGCGCGTCCCGTGGCCCGTTCCGCACACAGCACGCTCTCTCGATCGAGGAACTCGCAGATTGCCGGCTGCACGCGGGCCCGGAACAGATCGAGCGCGGCGCGCAGGGCGGCGGTCTCATCCTTGAACGAGGTGAGCAGAGTCCACCGCGCCGCCGGTGCCGGCACCAGCTTCAACACGGCACCGGTGATCACGCCCAGCATGCCCTCGCTGCCAATCCAGAGGTCGCGCAGATTGAAGCCCGCGGAGTATTTCTTCGTGGCCGTCCCCCACTCCACGTACTCTCCGGTGGGCAGAAACCCCCGCAGCGCGACCACGAAATCGCGCGTGACCCCGTACTTGCCCCCGTGCATCCCACCGGCGTTGCAGGCGACGTTTCCGCCGATGGTGCAGTACTCCTTCGAGGAAGGGTCGGGTGGATAAAACCACCCCAGCGCCGCCGCCGCCCGCTGGATGTCGCCGACTTTCGCTCCCGCGTCGACGTGCGCCATCCCCGCCTCGTCATCAATCCGGACGGCATCGAGCCCAAGCAGGTCCAGCACCCACCCGCCACGCACCGGCGTGGCCGCTCCGGTGAGCGTGGTGCCCCGCCCGCGCGTCGTCACGGGGACTCCATGACGATTGGCCAGCGTGAGGACGACGCCGACGTCGGCCGCCTTGCGCACGCGGATGACCGCCTGCGGCCGGAAAGGGATCTTCGCACTGTCGTACGATGCCTCCCGCAACGAGGTGTCGTCGGTGCGCACGACCTTCGCGCCGAGCTTTCGAACCAATCGGGCCGTCGCCTGCGTGTGCTTCATGGAAGAGTGGAGTGTCGCGTTTCGGGTTTCGCGTTTCGAGTTCGAATACCCGACCCTGCCCGAAAAAATGCCGGCGCCGTCCTGGCCGACACGGCGAGCCCGGCAAAACGCCCGGCCCGCGCAACCCGAAGCGTGCCCTCCGAACGCGAACCCAAAGCCGGAAACGGGATCGTCTACCCTTCCGCGACCTTGAGCGCGGCCAGATCCCACTTTGGCTGCTTCACCTCCGCGGCGATCTCGTTGAAGGCGTTGATCTCGGCTTCCGAGAACAACAGCCCGCCGTTGCGCTCACTGCGGGCAGCGGCCTGGGCTTCGGGCTGCCCGGGGAGCATGCAGCCCTCATTCCCGTGGCCGAGAATATCGCCGATCACCGCTTTGACGTTCTCCGCCTGGTTGCGGCCCTTGGCAAACGCACCGGCATTCATGGCGTCAGGATGCCAGACCTGGAAGAAGAAGCAGCAGGTGCCCTTGTCATCGCCCACCTGGTCCCAGCGATTGCGGAGGGTCGGAAGCGAGCCGCCGATGAAACCGCCAATGATCTCGTTCAGCAGGGAAAGGCCGTAGCCCTTATGTCCGCCGAAAGGCAGCAGGTACTTCGCCCGCGCCGGATCCGTCGTCGGCGTGCCGGTCTCATCGACCGCCGCATTCGGAGGGAGCTGCTTCCCTTCGCGCGCCAGCTGCTGCACGCGGCCCATGGCGACCACCGACGTGGCCCAATCGATCACGATCGGGTAGCCGATTGCCGACGTCGTCGGGAAACCCCAGGAGTGCGGGTTGGTGCCGAGCGTCGGAAACCTGCCGCCGAAGGGCACGACCTCCGCGAGCGCGGCAGTGCAATTCGTGTAGGCAATGTAGCCCCGGCGCGCCGCGTCCATCACGTATCCGCCGCCCCAGAGATAGTGAAAGGCGTTGTCGACTGAGACCATCCCGACCCCATAACGGTCCGCGAGTTTGATCGCGGTCTCGATTGCCGCGTAGCCGGTGGCCTGGCCCAACTTTCGGTTGGCGTTCCAGACCTGCGCCCCGCGAAACCGGGTCTTCACCTTCTCGATCCTGGCCTTCGGCTGGCAGCCGCCGGCACCCGACCCGAACAGATGGTCGAGGTGCAGTGCCTTGAGCCCGTTGTGCGTGCGGATGCCATGCCGCGTGGCCTCTGCGCAGAAGCGAGCGCCGGCCGCCGCCTCCTGGCTGCTGTAGCCGCGTTTCTTGTACGCAAGCGCGACCAGGGCGTTGTGCTGCTCTTCTGGGACGACGTAGAAGGTTTCCATCGTGGAAGGGAAAGGGAGAGTGAGAGTGAGAGTGAGAGTGAGAGTGAAAGTGAGAGTGAAAGTCCTTACACCCACTTCTTCACCGCCACCTCTGGATTCTTCTGGGCGAGGGGCTTTTCTCCGCGCATCGCGAGAATCAGGTTGGTGACCGCCGCGACCGCCTGGCGCTGGACGCTTTCGTGGGTGCGCGATCCGATGTGCGGCGTGCAGACGACGTTGGGCAGCTTGAGCAGCGGATGATCCGGCTGGGGAGGCTCGTTATCCAGCACGTCCGTGCCGTAACCAGCCACCTGACCCGATTTCAGGGCGGCCACGAGATCGTCGGTGTGCACGATCTCACCCCGGGCGCAGTTGAGCAGCACAACCCCCGGCTTCATCTTCGCGATGGTCTGCGCGTTGACCAGATGCCGGGTCTCGGCGGTGAGATTGGTGTGCAGCGAAATGTAGTCGGACTGCGCGAACACCTCGTCCATCGAGGCGGCGCGCGCAAGACCGTGCTCCTTCGCAAACGCGTCATCCCAATAAAGATCGTAACCGACCGCTTTCATTCCGAAGGCCTTCGCGCGCACAGCGACCTCCTTGCCAATGCGGCCCACCCCGACGATGCCGATGGTCTTCTCGTACAGCTCACGGCCGGTCTTGCGCTTCCAGCCGTTCGCACGGGTTGAATCCGTGTGGAAGAGAAGATTCTTTTCGATCGCCAGCAGCAGGAGGAACGCGTGCTCCGCCACCGTCATGTGATTGACGCCCGGCGTGAACAGCACCGGAAGTCCGAGTTCGGTGCAGGCCGCGACGTCGATCTTGTCCAGGCCGATGCCATACTTCGACAGCACCTTGAGCCGCGGTTTCGCCTTCTCCAGCACCTGCCGGGTGATCATGTCGTCGCCGCAGATGTAACCGTCGACCTCGCCGACCTGCGCGAGCGTGTCAGCTTCATTGAGGGGGCCGCGGGCGGTGATGACCTCCCAACCGGTTTCAGCCAGCAGCTGGTGGTGCCTGCCGGGAGTATCCTGGAATGACGTGGTGGTGACGAGAATGCGCATGGGGAAAGGAGAAAGGGGCGGCCGGGGACCGGGAACGCCCAATATTCGGACATGTGTCCGAATTTGAAGATTAAAATGTGTCCAGCGCTGCGGCGCCGGGCCGCCAGGCAACCCACCCGTCTACTTTCCGCCCAGGAGCCGCGCCGGCAGAAACAGGAGAGCTTTCACGAACGCGAGCAACGCTTCGAGGACCGCCCCGACCACCCGAAAGGGAATGGAAAGCAGCCAGAGGAAAGGCCACGCGATCAGAACCAGCAGCGCCAGCGGCCAGCACAGCACGAGCACCAGGGTCCAAAGCAGCAGCACAGCCAACGTCTTCATGTCACGGATAACACCCGAAGCGCCCTGAAGTTGCAGCCGGGCTTTCGTCCCGGGCCGAGTTGTGTCACCGTCCGGGCATGTCCTCCCCTGACGAAATGATGCACCAAGTCGGCGGTTTCGACCCCAAGGACGCCCGGCGCGTGCTGGAGGCCTTGGAAGCAGCGGGAATCCGGTTTGAAATCGAAGCCGATCATTCCGATCTCCTCCAGGCGGGACGCACCGTGCAGATGGCGCTCGGGATGTATCCGACCGGTTCGAAAGTTCTGATCTTCGTGCCGGAAATGGCGATCACGTCCGCCCAGGAGATCATCGCGCATCTGTTCCCCACCTGATGCCCATCGACATAGTCGCGGCGGCACCGGCGGACGCACCGCTTCTGACGGCGTTGGCGAAAGAGGCCAAGGCACATTGGGGTTACCCGGCCAGCTGGCTGGACCGCTGGGCTGGCGAGCTGACGCTTTCTGCCCAGGCGGTTGCCGACCATCCGACGTATGTGGCGCGCGACCACCTCGGACCCGTGGGATTCTACGCTCTGAGGGTCGAGGCCGAATCGGCCGACCTGGAGCACTTGTGGGTGGCGCCCCGCGCGATGCGGCAGGGACATGGGCGCCGGCTGTTCGAGCACGCGGAGCGCACCGCGCGGTCGCAGGGGTGCACACGCTTGCGGATCCTCAGCGACCCCCACGCGGAAGGTTTTTACTGCCGTCTGGGCGCCACGGTGGTCGCGCACGAAGACCGGCCGATGGCGGGTATTTCGCGTCGGTTGCCGCTCCTGCACAAGGACCTGTCCGGGCTGGCTTGAGCCCATCGCCACCGCTCGCATCGGAGCACGGAACGCCCGACAGTTGCGCTCGACGTTACCCTCGGGATCACGTTCTATGGTTGGCCAACATTTATGCCCCTGCCCAAAGAAAGTGCGTGGTTTGTCGCGAAGACCTACGGCTGGGGATGGGGTTGGCCCAGACGGTGGGAAGGCTGGGTGGCCTTCCTCGTGTATTTCACGTCCGTCGTATCCTGCGGTTTCTTCCTCGTCCCAAGAGGTCGGGCGGCCGAGTTCGTGGCAGTCGCCGTCGTCCTGACGCTCGCCCTGCTCGCGCTCTGCTGGTGGAAAGGCGAAAAGCCGCAATGGCGCTGGGGGGATCAGGAGTGAACGTCCGGGTGCGCCTGTTCCGCGCCGTCCTCCTCGGCTTGGTTGCGATGGGTCTTGCCTCCCGGAACGCGGCGGGGATGGCTGCGTCGGCGTCCGATCTGGATTCCGAAGTAGCCACAAAACCGGTATTCAGGTCCGACGCCGTCGTGCTGCTCCACGGGCTGGCCAGGTCGGCGAGCAGTCTCTCCCAGCTGGAGGGTGCGTTGCAGAAGGCCGGATACCAGGTCCTGAACATCGATTACCCGTCGCGCACGGCGCCGATCGCCGAACTGAGCGAGCAGGCCATCGGCCGCGCCCTGGCCGACCCGCGCGTCGCGGGCAGTCGCCGCGTCCATTTCGTGACCCATTCGCTGGGCGGAATTCTGGTGCGCGACTATGTTGCACGGCACGGCATCGCCCGCCTGGGACGGGTCGTGATGCTGGGCCCGCCCAATGGCGGCAGCGAGGTGGTCGACCGCTTGCGCGACTGGCGATTGTTCCGGACCATCAACGGCCCGGCGGGTCAACAGCTGGGCACCGATATCCAGTCGGTGCCCCGCACGTTGGGTCCGGTAAACTTCGAACTGGGGGTGATCGCCGGGAACCAGTCGATCAACTGGATCAACAGCGCGATGATCGATGGACCCGATGACGGCAAGGTCTCGGTCGAACACACCAAGGTGGCCGGGATGACGGACCACCTTGTCCTACCCGTCACCCACCCTCTGATGATGCGCGACGAGGCGGTGATCGCCGCGTGTCTGCGCTTCCTGGCCACCGGCCACTTTCGGGAATGAGGTCGCGGCTTACGTGTGCCGCGGCAGGCATCGAAAATGCTGGGGAATGCGGTCGGAATACGACGGAACATTGACAGGGTTTCTCAAGTCAGCCCAGGTTGCGCCGTAGTCTGTAGGAGCCAGGGAGAGTTACCGCCTCGAGCGGTCGTTTTTTGAGAGTTCGGTCGGAGTCGAACCCCGCGCCTGCCAGGCGTCGCGGTCCAACGCCCGGTTTCCCTGGGGAAGCCGGGATCAACCACAATGAGGTGCACGGGCACCGAAGCCAGAAACGTCCTAACCATGAACATTTCGAAACTTCTCGCCACCCGCCAAGCGCTCTTGCGTCAGACCCAGCTCGCCAATCTTGCCTACGCTTACACGACCCTGCGGCGTTTCGCCGACACGGTGGATCGGGTGCGGCTGCGTGGCTTGGTGAAACTTTGTCCGGCGGTCCCGGAGGAGGAACAGTATGTGACCACCCTCACGGCACTGCAGGGCAGCCAATCAGTCCTCGACGAACATTTCACCGATCGCGACCTCACGGAGGTGGCGGACGCCCTGGAGTTCGTAACCGAATGGGACTTCAGCGAGATTGAGTTCCGCCTGGAGGACCTGCGCGAGCAGTTTGTGGTACCAGTCCGCCAGACGCTCGAAGAGGCGAAGGTGGAATTTGACGACCAGCCGGAACGCGCGGCGTCCAAGCAAGGGAGTGAGGGAGTGAGGGAGTGAGGGGCTGTCCCCCACTCCTTTATTCCCTGCCTTCCTCCTCAATGCTCCGCTTTGCCGGCATGCGACATGAGCCGGTCGGTCCAGGCCAGCGCGATGGCCGAGAGAACGAAAACACCGTGAATGATCACCTGCCACATCACGCCGGTGCTGTTGATCGCGGCCCCGGAAGCCGGGTTGTTCACGGTGATGAACGTTTTGAGCAGGTGAATCGATGAGATGCTGATCAGCGCGGTGGCCAGTTTGACCTTCAGCATGCCGGCATTCACGTGATTCAGCCATTCCGGCTGGTCCGCGTGGTCGTCGAGGTGAAGCCGCGAGACAAAGGTCTCGTAGCCGCCAATAATCACCATGATCAGCAGGTTGGCGATCATCACCACATCGATGAGCCCCAGCACCATCAGCATGATGTGGGTGCTCAGGTCCGGCGCAGTCGCGGGGAACCGCTGGGTGGCCGCGTCGTGGAGGAGGTGCCACAGTTCGACAAAGAACTGATACACGTACACGCACTGGGCGATGATCAGCCCCACGTAGAGGGGGGCTTGGAGCCATCGGCTCGCGAAAATGGTACGTTCGAGAAAGGTCTCGGTGCCGCTGTCAGGTTTGGCCATGGTGGGAATTGAAGGGCCGGATAGAAACACGCGGCGGCGGGACGGGAAGGCAAAAGGACCGGAGCCGGGTACCGGCCAAAGCCGGCGCTCCCCGCCGGCTACTTGCCCAGCAGCGTCAGCATCCGCGCCGAGGTCTGCTGGAGCTGATCCAGCGTACACTGTTCCGGCGCTTTGTCCGGCCGCCAGCGCAGGAGGCTGGTGCCATGACGGAACCGGCCGCCGGTCACGTGATCGAACGACACCTCGACGACGAGCCGTGGGTCCAGCCGCTGCCATTCCGTGGAGCGCTGGGTGGTCCAGCGACTCGGCCCACCTGGCGCCCGGCCGGTGAAACCCACGCCCCCGGCCAGACGCTCGAGCTTGCGCGTCAGGGCAGGCTTTTCCGCGGCCTTGAGGCCGGAGCAGAAGCCGACGTGATGCAGCAGTCCGGCGTCGTCGTAGAGCCCCAGCAGCAGCGAGCCCACAACCCTGGCCTTCCCGGCGTAGCGGAATCCCCCCACCACGCAATCGGCGGTGCGGACCGGCTTCACCTTCACCATCGCGTCACGGGTGCCGGCGCCATACGGAAGATCGCGGCGCTTGGCGATGATACCGTCAAGCGCACCGCCAGCCGAGCCGTACCATTTTCGCGCGACGCGGATATCAGTCGTGGCGGGCGACAAACGGACCGCGCCATCGCGCTCGAACTGCCGGGCCGCAAACGCCTCCAGCGCCCGGCGGCGCTCCTCGAGCGGCCGGTCCACGAGCGATTTCCTTCCCTCAGCGAGCAAATCGAACACGGCCAGCCACGCCGGCGTTTCCGCTGCCAGCCTGTTCACGCGGCTCGCCGCCGGATGGATCCGCTGGAGCAGCGCATCGAAGGACAGGCTGTCGCCACGACGGATGACGATTTCCCCGTCCATCACAAACTGCCGCGCTTCGAGCGCCAGCAGGGCCGCGGCCACCTCGGGGAAATATCGCGCCAGCGGCTGGCCCGCTTTCGATTGCAGCTCAACCGTGTCGCCATCGCGGAAGGCCACGCAGCGAAAGCCATCCCACTTCGGTTCATACTGCCAGGCATCGCCCACCGGAATCTCGTCCACGGACGACGCTTCCATTGGCGGCAGGGCGTGGGGGACCGGTAGAGCCATCCGGCTACCGACCGTGCCGGTCACGCCGGGTTGCAGCCAGGCGCCAAAACAGAACGTCGAACCTGAAAACCGATTTCGCCACAGAGGTCACAGAGGCCCAATCAGAACCGAGCCGGAGGCGGGCGCTGCGACTGTCCTGGGCGTTACGCGAGGACAAGTTTGTCCAAGGACCGAGCCTCCGTGTCCTTCTTGTCGGAGCTTTGTGCTCTCTGTGGCTACTTCGGAATCAAGGTCGAACGTCGAACATCGAACATCGAACGAGTCCGCGGCTATCCGAACGTAGCGAGGAGCGCCAGCGAGTCGATCAGCGGAGCCCGCGTTTTCGCCACGTCCCTCCTCGGATTTCGAATCGCTGGCGCTCTTCGCTACGCCCAAAGCGCCTTCGTGTAGCGAGGAGCACCAGCGAGTCGACGGCTGACCTCCAAAGCCCCGACAATAAACCGGTCTGGCGCGAGGACGCGGCCTCCGTGTCCTCTGTGTCGGAGCTCTGTGCTCTCTGTGGCTACTTCGGAATCCAGGTCGAACATCGAACATCGAACATCGAACATCGAACATCGAACATTGGACGTTGACTCGGGCGCTCACTCCAGAAACGCGACGCACACGGCCATTGCGATCTCGGTGACTTGCGGCGTTTTGGTGAGTCTGCCGCTCGCTTCGTCGACCCGAAAGACGTGAACCCCGCCTGACTCCTGGTGGGCGCAGACCAGCCACTGGCCGTCGGGCGAGAGTTCGAAATTGCGGGGCACCTTGCCGCCCGAACTGACGATTTCCACCAACCCCAGCGTCCCGTCAGTGCCATCGATGGCGAAGACGGCCAGGCTGTCGTGGCCGCGATTGGAAGCGTAGAGGAAGCGGCCGTTCGGATGGAGGCGGATTTCGGCGCCCCATTTGGCCTGAAAATCCGAGGGGAGGGTGGAGATGATCTGCTTGCGGGTCAGCGCACCGCGGCTCGCATCGTAATCGTACACTTCGATCGTCGCTCCCATTTCCGTGAGCGCGTACCCCCGTTTGCCGTCGGCGGAGAACTTGAAGTGGCGCGGGCCGGAACAGGGCTGGGCCTCCGCGACGGCGACCGGAGGCGTGGTCACCGCGGCCTCCCTGAGTTCGAGGGCGTACGTGAAGATGCGATCAAGTCCCAGGTCACAGACGATAACATGGCGGTTGTCGGGCGAGACGGTGACCGAGTGGACGTGGGGCTTCTCCTGCCGCTGGGGATTGGGACCGTGGCCCGTGTGACGAATCGACCGGGGTTCGCCGAGGGTGCCGTCCTGGTTGATGCGCAGCGCAGAGATGAAACCCTCGCCATAATTGGCGGTGAGGAGCAGTGTGCCGGTCCGGTCGGTGGTGAGATGACAGGCATTCGAGCCCGCCTCCGCGGCGGCCGCCGGGGCAGGGAGCGGCACCAGTTTGGGCCCGGAGCGATCGATCGCGTACGCCACGGCCTGCGCCCGCGAGCCGTGGCTGGCGTACAGGAAGCGGCGGTCGGGGGAGAACGTGATCCAAGTGGGGTTGGCGGTTTCGGCGACCAGCACCGGCGGGCTCAAGGTGCCGGTGCTGCCGTCGAGTTGCGCCGCGTAGATGCCGCGGCTGGTCGAGCGGGTGTACGTGCCGAAAAACACGAGGTGGGAGGAGGCCATGGCAACGGAACAGGTGGCGTAGGACAAAAAATGCGCAAGCAGGAGACGGGGGAGGCGCAGGCGGGGCGTCACGTCTGCCAACGTGCAGGCGGCGAGGCACTTGGCGACGCTCTTTTGCTGGAGCTGGGACCGGCAAAATGCCGGCTCCGGTTGCGCGGCGAAGGGCCGTCGGCAAGATTCGCGGTGCGTGCGCCAAACGCTGCGCAGCACCACGCTGACACGTATGGCACGCTGGGATTTCTCCAACATGACCAAGGGCCTTCCTATTCTCACACCCGAACAAGCTGCCGCGATGGTGAAGCACAACGAAACCGTTGGCTTCGGCGGATTTACCGCGGCGGGTGCCTGCAAAGTGATTCCTCTCGCGCTTGCCGCGCGCGCCAAGGCCGAGCACGCGGCCGAGAGGCCCTTCCAGCTGGGCGTCATCACCGGCGCCTCGACCGGCAAGTCGCTTGACGGCGCCCTCGCCGCGGCCGACGCCATTGCCTGGCGCACGCCATACCAATCTGATCCGACGCTCCGCAAGGCGATCAACGAAGGCCGCACGCGGTTCTTCGACCTGCACCTTTCGGCCGTGCAGCCGACGGTTCGCAGCGGCGTTCTCGGCAAGGTGAACTGGGCCATCGTCGAAGCCTGCAAGGTAACCCCGGACGGCGAGATCACGCTCACGACGTCGGTCGGCTGCGCCAATACGTTCGTCCGCATGGCGGACAAGGTCCTGATCGAGCTCAATGCCTATCATCCGGCGGCGCTCACCGGCTTCCATGATCTTTACGAGCCCCAGGATGCCCCGCAGCGCCGCGAGATTCCCATCTACGGGCCGACCGAGCGCGTGGGCTCCACCGTCATCAAGGTCGATCCGCGCAAGATCGCGGGTATTGTGCAGACGAATACGCCCGACGAGTCCGGCGGCTTCGACGCCCCCGATCCGGTGACCACGAAGATCGGCGAGAACGTCGCGAAATTCCTGGCGGACGAGCTGCGCGCCGGTCGCATCCCCTCCTCGTTCCTTCCGCTGCAGTCGGGGGTGGGCAACATCGCCAATGCCGTCATCGGCGCGCTGGGCTCCAGCGCCGACATCCCGCCGTTCCAGATGTACACGGAGGTGATCCAGGATTCCGTCATCGACCTGATCAAGAGCGGCAAGTGCACGTTCGCGAGCGGCTGCTCGCTCACGGTCAGTCCCGCGAAGCTCCAGGAGATCTACGCGGACCTGGAGTATTACCGCCCCCGGATGGTGCTGCGGCCGCAGGAAATCACCAACAGTCCGGAGCTCGTCCGTCGCCTTGGTCTCATCACCATCAACACGGCCATCGAGATCGATCTCTTCGGCAACGTGAATTCGACCCACGTCATGGGCAAGGACCTCATGAACGGCATTGGCGGGTCGGGCGACTTCACCCGCAACGCGCACATTTCCATCTACACGTGCCCGTCGATGGCGAAAAAGGGCGCGATCAGCACGATCGTTCCGTTCGTGACGCACCTCGACCACAGCGAACACTCGGTGCAGGTCGTCGTGACCGAAAATGGGATCGCGGATCTTCGGGGCAAGTCGCCGCACGACCGCGCCACCCTGATGATCGAAAACTGCGTGCATCCCGAGTACCGCCAGCTGCTGCGCGACTACCTCCGGATCTCCAGCAAAGGCCATGTCCCGCAGACCTTGAACAACGCCTTCGCGATGCACCTCGCCTTCCTGGAAAACGGCGACATGCGCAAGGCGCAGTGGAAGAGCTGAGGGGGCCAGACCAGGGACGAGAGACCTTTCAAAGCGGCCGCGATTTCGCGGCCGTTTTTCTTACGTGTCGCGCGCGGGTGAGGAGAGTGGTGCTCGGGTACGTTGTCCCGCCTTCAGGCGGAAGTTTGGCCGGCGGCCGCCAAGGCATTCCGCGTAAACGCGGGACAACGTACTCAATCCACCCGCTAGCCCACCCGCTGGTACGTCGCCAGGTAGCGCTGGTCGTTTGCGGCCGTTGCGAAATCGGTCGGCGCGGTGCCGTTGAAGCCGTAGCAAATGCGGAGCCGGTCGCCGCGTAATTGATAGATGCACGGGATCGTCCGACCCGCGTTGGGGCCGCGCAAGCCGCGCAGCAACAGCGTGAGCGCGCCGGCCAGACCCCCGGTTTCGAACGTGCCGGAATCCATTTCCTCGCCCGCGAACCAGATCGCGTATTTGCCGGCGACCAGGCTGAGCGTGGTTCGCCTCACCACCAGCTCGGGCGCCGCTTCGCCCGCCTGCTCGGCGCGCAGCAGCTGCCAGCGGCCCTCGATGGACGTCTCCGTTGGATTCATCCCTCAACGCGACACCACGAAGGGAGCGAAGAACGCGGCCTGGGCGGGGGGAAAACGGCCGCGGATGTGGACGCCTTCGTCGAGCTGTTCTTCCGCCTGGATGTGCCCGACCTCGTGCAGCCGGGCGATCACGTCGTAGCGCGTGTGCGGCACGATCAATTCGGTGGAGGCGTGGGTTTCGGCGATCAGTTCAAGGCAGCGCGATTCGAGCGTCTCCAGCCCCGCCCGGGTGTGCGCGCTGACGAACAGGCCGTCGGGTGCGAGATGACGGGCCCGGCGAACCAACGCCGCCTCGGCGACATCGATCTTGTTGAATACGGTGATCATCGTCTTCTCGGCCGCGCCGAGCTCCGCCAGGACGGCCAGCGTTGTCCGGTGGTGCTGTTCGAAGTTGGGGTTGGAAACATCGACGACGTGGACCAGAAAGTCCGCGACGATGACCTCTTCGAGCGTCGCCTTGAACGCTTCCACGAGACCGTGCGGCAGGCGGCGAATGAAACCGACCGTATCCGTCACCAACAGCTTTTGATTGCCCCGCAGCACGAGCTGGCGGGTGGTGGGATCGAGGGTCGCAAACAGCTTGTTCGCCGCCAGCACCTCCGCGCCCGTGAGGGTGTTGAGCAGGGTGGATTTCCCGGCATTCGTGTACCCGACGATCGAGCACGTCGGCAGCGGCACCCGCTGCCGTTTGCGCCGCTGGACGTCGCGTTGCTGGACCACGTGCCTCAGCTCCTGCTTCAGGTGGGCGATCCGGTCGCGCACGATGCGCCGATCCTGCTCGAGCTGGGTTTCACCTTCGCCGCCCAGCGCGCCCTTGCCGCGCTGGCGGGACAAGTGCGTCCAGGCCCGCGTCAGACGCGGAAGGGAGTACTCCATGCGGGCAAGCGCGACCTGGAGAATGGCTTCGCGCGTGTGGGCGCGGTCGGCAAAGATCTCGAGAATCACTTCCTGCCGGTCGATGACCGCCATGCCGGATTGCTCCTCCCAGTTCCGCTGCTGGGCCGGGGACAACGCCTCGTCGAACACGATGACGTCCGCGTTATCCGCTTTCGCGAGCTCGATCAGCTCCGCGGACTTGCCACTGCCGAGCAGCATGGCGGGAGAGGGTTTTCGCAGTTTGACCAGCGTCGTCCGGGTGACCTCGATCCGCAGGTTCTCGACCAATTCCTTCAGCTCGAGGAGGAGTTCGTCGCCCTCGCCCTCGGCCATGGTGTCTGTCTGCACGCCAACGAGAAACGCGCGTTGAAGATTCGTGGGTTTGTCGGTCAGGAAGTCTGCCATCCGCCGCTAACCAAAGGTATCCACGGGCCGAGTCAAACGGTGGCGGAGCGGCGGAGTCGGCGGGCGTATCCTGCAACTGGGCCGCAAAACGTCTGTTCCTGCAGGCGCACGGGAGGCCTGGCCGCGCCCTTTTGGCTCGACTTTTGCGGCCATCCTTGTTGTCTCCCAAACTTTTCCGCGCCGGGGGCCAAGCCCCTCGCCAGCGCTACTCACTCATGACCAACAAACGAAATATTCCGACCCGCCGCTTCATCAAGCCCTCATTCAACTTCTTGATCGAGAAGAAGCGTGATGGCGGCGAGTTCACCCAGGAAGAAATTCGGTACCTGATCGACAGCACGCTCGACGGCGAAATGCCGCAGCACCAACTCGCGGCGCTGGCGATGGCCATTTACTTTTCCGGCATGTCCGCGCAGGAGACGGCCGACCTGACCGAAGAGATGATGCTTTCCGGTGAGGTGATCGATCTTTCGCACATCGCGAAGCCGAAAATCGACAAGTATTCCACCGGTGGTGTCGGCGACAAGACCTCACTCGTGCTCGTGCCCCTCGCGATGGCGAGCGGCGTGGTGGTGCCGATGATGTGCGGCGTCGAGCACGATTACGTGATCGGCACCCTGGAGAAGCTCGCGGCGATTCCCGGCTTCAAGGGTAATCTCAGCAACGACCAGTTCTCCTCGCAGCTGGGACGCATCGGCGGTGCGATCGTCAACCAGACCGAGGATCTCGCGCCTGCGGATGCCAAGCTCTACGAGCTGCGCAAGGAAACCGGTACGATCCCCAGCCTTCCGCTGATCACCGGCAGCGTGCTGTCGAAGAAACTGGCCGAAGGTTCCGAAGGGTTGGTGATCGACGTGAAGTGGGGCAACGGCTCCTTCATCAAGGATCTCGAGCAGGCCAAGCAGCTCGCGCGGTCGATGACCCGCGTCGGCCGCTCCATGAAGCGCCGGTGCGTGGCTTTGGTCACCGACATGAACCAGCCCCTCGGCGATGCGGTCGGCACCGCGCTCGAGGTCAAGGAGGCGATCCAGCTTCTCAAGGGCGAAGGCCCGGAGGACATGAAGGAACTCGTGCTCAAGCTCGGGATGGAGATTGTCCGACTGGCCGGAGTCGCGGGTTCAACGCTTTCGGCGAAGCAGACCGTGCAGCGCCACCTGACCGACGGCTCGGCGCTGGAGAAGTTCAAGGAGCTGGTGAAGGCCCAGGGGGGCGAAACCAGCTACGTTGACCATCCGGAGAAGTTCCCGCAGGCCCGGCACATCCGGAAATTGCCGGCGCCGAAGCGCGGATACGTGCACACGATCAACGCGGCCATGATTGCGCGAGGCGTGCATCTTCTCGGCGCGGGGGTGGACACCGAGAACGGCCACCATGGGAAGATCGATTACTCGGTCGGCGTGTCCGAAATCAAGAAGGTCGGCACCCAGGTCAAGCAGGGCGAACCGCTGATGATGATTCATTACAACGACGAGGCGAAGCTCGAGCAGGCGCTCGAATACTTCAAGAATGCCTACCGTCTGGCTCCGAAGCGTCCGACGCCGCCGCCGCTGGTGGTGGAGCGGGTGGCGTAAGGCGCCCGCCGCAGGGGAATCACTTCGAAAGCCGGTCCGCGAGGACCGGCTTTTTCGATGCCCGCAGCGGGATTTCAGATTTCAAATTTCAGATTTCAGATCGGGAGTGCTCCCATCTGAAATTTGAAATCTGAAATCTGAAATTATCCGGCGGCACCGTACCCGATTGACGGTGCATGCCCATTGCCCACCTTCTTCCCGATGGCCGATACATCGCCCGCCGAACCCAAGCCCGCGCCGAAGTACGATCGCGCGGCGTGGCCGCGTCCCTGGGCCCAGCTGAAGTACTTCACGTATCAACCGGCGATTTTCCCGCGGTTGCTCGGGCAGGTCTCGCCGGATGCGAAGCCGGGCGACTGGGTGTCGGTCTACGACAAGAATGGCGAGCTGACCGGGGCGGGCCTCTTCAACCCCCGGGCCAAGATTCCGCTGCGGGTGGTCGCACATGGCACGCAGCCGATCGCGGAACAGGAGTATTTCGAACAGGCGATCCGCCGGGCCGTCGAGCTGCGGCGAAGCTTGTTCAAGCTGGACGAGCACACCGACGCCTACCGGTTGATCAACTCGGACGGCGACGGTCTCAGCGGACTGACCATCGACCGCTACGGCGAGACCCTGCTTTGCGAAGTGTATTCGCTGGGCATTGCGCAGCGACTGCCAAAATGGCTGCCGCTCCTCCACGAACTCGCCGGGACCCAATACGCGCGCGTGCAGGTCGACCACGATCTCGGCAGCCTGGAGGGGATCCGGCCGTCGACGTTCAACGAGACCAACGCCGCGGCGCCAAAGACCGTCAAGATTCGCGAGCACGGGGTGCGCTACGAGGTGGATTTCGCCGAGGGCCACAAGACGGGATTTTTCTGCGATCAGCGCGACAACCGGCGCAATGTGGCCCGGTTCGCGAAGGACGCGCGGGTGCTGGATCTGTGCTGCTACACCGGAGGGTTCTCGCTCAACGCGAAGGTCATGGGCGGCGCGGCGGAGGTGACCAGCGTGGATCTTGACGAGGCCGCGATCGCCCAGGCCAAGCGCAACGCGAATCTCAACCAGGCGCGGCTGAAATTCGTGCATGCCGACGCGTTTGCGTATGCCCGGCAGATGCAGACCAACAAGGAAACGTGGGATCTGGTCGTGCTGGATCCACCGAAGTTCATCTTCACCCGCGAGGAGGGCGGTAACTGGGAGGGCCGGCAGAAGTATGAAGACCTCAACCTGCTCGCCATCTCCCTGGTGAAACCCGGCGGCGTGTTCGTGACGTGCTCCTGTTCCGGCCTCCTGAGCCTGGAAGATTTCGAGGCGCACGTGATCAAGGCGGCACACCGGCAGAATCGGCGGCTGCAGTTCTTTGATCGCACCGGCCCGGGCGTCGATCATCCCGTTTTCTCCAACTGCCTCGAAAGCCGTTACCTCAAGGTGCTCTGGGCAAGGGTCGCGTAGGGTCCGGAAGAATTTCAGATCTCAGATTTCAAATTTCAGATCTCGGAACAACAGATCGCATTCTTGATGCCCAACCGTCGGGCTGCGATGATGGGTGCGCTGCCGGGTTTGATTCTGAAATCTGAAATCTGAAATTTGAAATCCTGCCCTTCGTACCCGTAGACTCCACCCGGTCCAAGCTGCTCCCAGACCTCAGATCTCGTTTCACGATTCAATCTTTCATGCGTACCACGTCCGTTTTCCGCGTCAGCTCCGTGCTCTGTGTTCTGGTGCTGTGCGGACTCATGGCGGCCGAGCGTCGCTCGCCGCTCATCGGTTCCACGCGTGACCAGGTCCGGGCGAAACTCGGCGAGCCGAAGAGCAACATCATGGCCGGCACGCGGGAAGTGCTGATCTATCCCCAGGAACGCGTCGTCCTGAGAGATGGCGTGGTCGTGGAGGTCGACGCGCTGTACGAACTCTCCAGTCCCAGGGCGACCGCTTCCGCGACAGCGCCGGCGGAGGCGGCGGAGGAAACCGCTGCGGTCGCCGGCGCGGGCAGCGACCCGACGTCCACGGGCACGGCTCCCGCCAAGTCCGACTCGATTGACCCGGCGGCCACGGCCGAGCCGGCGCCCGCGGCAGCCGGCCAGACCGTGACGATCAAATCCGTGCGCCCGCCCTCCCGTACGGTCACCACCCTCGGCAACGGCACTCCCTCGACCCCGACCGTTGGCGATTCGAGTCGGGGAACGTCTGTCGGCCGTGGCAGCGGGGAGGCCCCGCCGGCTGCGGAGGTCCACACGCCGCCCGCGACCGTGCCCGCGCCGGTGGTCACGTCCGTGGCGGTGCCGCCGCCGGCGCTCGAAGCCACCCCGCTCGCGCCAGAAGGACCGGGCGGGGCCGCCAATCTGCCTGCGGACGCCAGTGCGACCGCTGCGGGAAGCCCGAGCACGACCCCCACGGCGACGCCGGTCGAACCGCATCCGGCCGCGGTCGCCGCTGCTGCGACCACGCCGCCCGTCGCCGAGGCCACTCCGCGCACCCCCTTGATTCTAGGTGGTATTGCGGCCGCGCTGGTGGCGCTGCTCGCCTGGATTCTTCGGCAACGCCGCCAACGCTCGCTTCTGCTGGAGGCGACCGCCGTCTCCCATCCTCCTTTCACCACGACTCCCCTGGTGCATCCGCCGTCGAGCCGCTTCACCCTGGATCTGCTGCAGAAGCTGGAGTGGAAACGGTTCGAGGAGCTGGTGTGCGCTTACTACAACAAGACGGGCGTGCTCGCAGTCCGGACGAAGGCCGGCCGGCAGAACCCGGTGCATATTCGCATCTCGTGGAAAGGGGAGCAGCGTCCCTTTGCGTGTGTGCACTGCATCGCCCACGCGCCGATGGCGGTGGATCAACGCCCGATCGAAGCTCTCCACGGGGCGCTTGGCACCGAGGACGTGCGTCGTGGTTATGTGGTGACGTCCGGGAAATTTTCCCCGGGCGCCCGCGAGTCGGCCGAAGAGAGACAGATCACGCTGCTGCCGGGAGATGTTTTCATCGAGAAGCTCAATGCCCTTCCGGATGCCGCGCGGGCTGAGCTGCTGAAGGATGTGATGACGGGCGACTATGCGACGCCGTCATGTCCCACCTGCGAATCCAAGATGTCCAGATCGGCGACCGATCCGCTCGTCTGGGAGTGCGGTCAGTGCGGGACCACGATGCGATGAGGGGAGGCGCTGGCGATCAGCCCCAGGCTGTGTCCCCGGATGGCGGGCGGGCCGCCCGCGGTCCATTAAAAAACCCGCGGCGAAAATCCGCGGGTTCGAAGTGTTTTGCCTAAAGCCTACCGCTCATCACGCGCGGCCAAGGTAGCTGCCGTCCGTGGTGTTCACGCGGATGACGTCGCCTTCCTTGATGAACAGCGGCACCTGTACCATCAGCCCGGTCTCGAGCTTGGCCGGCTTCTGCACATTGCTGGCCGTGTCGCCCTTGATGCCGTCCGCCGACTCCACCACCTTCAGGTTCACCGCGCTGGGAAGATCGACGGAGAGAGGGCGTTCGTCGACGAAGAGCACGTCGACCTTACCGCCGGGAGCCAGGTAGTTCTTCACGTCGCCCAACTGCGTCTCCGTGAGTTCGATCTGCTCGAAGGTGGTCGGATCCATGAACGCAAAGGTGTCACGATCGGCGTAGCTGAACTCGAGGGTCTTCTTGTCCGTCGGCAGCACTTCAATGGTGTCGGTCGACGCAAACCGTTGGTCCAAGGCCTTGCCGTAGCGAAGGTTGCGCATTTTGATCTGCACGAACGCGCGGAGGTTTCCAGGCGTGCGGTGCTGCGTTTCCATGACGAGGTGCGGCTCGCCGTTGAACTTGATCACTTGGCCTTTGCGGATGTCGTTGGCTGCGGGCATGGCGTTGGACGTTCGGTGGTCGGTAGAAAACGGTTAGTTTGGCTGTCGCTTGATTAGGGTGTCAAGGCTCAGGGCGGGGATGGCAGGATCCAAGATGCAGGAGGCAGGATCCGGGAGGCACGATTATGCGGTGCCGGCCGATTCCTGTATCATGCATCCTGTACCGTGCATCATGGCTTGGGGCTCCCCAAAGATTCGCTTGCCGGGGCCTTGGCGCGGGGACGAAACTCCGGCCATCAATGAAACAACGCACCCTCGCGCGGGAAGTGTCCATCAAAGGCAGCGCGCTGCATACGGGCGACGCCGTCACGCTGACGATGAAGCCGGCGCCGGTGAATACAGGCGTCGTCTTTCGGCGGATCGACCTGCATGGGGCGCCCGAGATCAAGCCGCGCGTCGATCAGGTCACGGATCTGGTTCGGGCCACGACGATTCAATCCGGCCACGCGAAGATTCACACGGTGGAGCACGTCCTGAGCGCCCTGCACGGCTGCGGCGTCGACAATGTGATCATTGAGATGGATGCCTCCGAGCCGCCGATCATGGACGGTTCGGCCCAGCCCTTCGTGAATCTGATCCTGCAGGGGGAGCCCGTGGAGCAGGACGCGGAGCGCGAGTATTTCGAACTGGATGCGCCCATCTCCGTCACGAAGGGAAATCGCTCCATCATCGCCCTGCCTTTCGACGGCTTTAAGATCTCCTGCACGTCGGCGGACGATCGAGGGATTCACACCCAGCACCTGTCGCTGGCCCTCGACCCGGATGTTTACATGACCCAGGTGGCGGCGGCCCGGACCTTCACCATTTACGAGGACATCGAGGAACTGCTGAAATTGGGGAAGATCCGCGGCGGCTCGCTGGATTCGGCGATTGTGATCCGCGGCGACAAGATCCTGTCGAAGGAGCCGCTGCGCTTCAAAGACGAGTTCGTGCGGCACAAGATCCTCGACATCGTGGGTGACGTGCTGCTGTTGGGCATGCCGCTGAAAGCGCACATCGTCGCCACCCGGCCCGGCCACGCGATCAACGCCGAACTGACCAAGCTGCTGTTCGAGAAACTGCAGGAGCGGAAGGCGAATGGCGGCAAGAAGAAGGCTCCGCCGGGGCCGGCCATGGTGCTTGCGACCGAGACGACGCTGGATGTCCGCCGGATCCTGGACACCCTGCCGCACCGCTATCCCTTCCTGATGATTGACAAGGTCGTGGAGTTCAAAAGCCCGGAGGAACTGACCGCGCTGAAGAACGTCACGATCAACGAGCCGTATTTCCAGGGCCACTACCCGGGGAACCCGGTGATGCCGGGCGTGCTGCAGATCGAGGCGATGGCCCAGGCCGCCGGGGTGCTGATGCTCCGGAAGATCACCGCGGAGGGGAAAACCGCGCTCTTCATGAGCTGCGACAAGGTGAAGTTCCGACGGGCCGTCCGGCCCGGCGACCAGCTGATGATCAACGTCAAGATGACCAAGAGCCGGGGGAACAAGATCGGTGTCGCCGAGGGCGAATGCCTCGTCAATGGCCAGGTGACGTCATCCGCCGAACTGATGTTCGCGGTCGTCGACAACGCCGACGTGGAGTGAACCGGCGCCCATGACCAGGATCCATCCGACGGCGATCGTCGAGCCGGGAGCCAGTCTCGGCGCGGACGTGGACATCGGTGCGCTGGCTTATGTCGGCGCGGGCGTCACGATCGGCGCGGGCACGCGGCTGCACCACCATGCCAGCGTCGAGGGCAACACTGTCCTGGGTGAAGGATGCGAGGTCTTTCCCTATGCCTGCATTGGCGGGAAGACGCAGGATCTGAAGTTCAAGGGCGGTTCGCCCGGCGTGCGGATCGGCTGCCGGAATGTCTTCCGGGAGTACGTCACCATTCACGCGGCGACGAACGACGGTGAATTCACCACCGTTGGCGATCACAACACGCTGCTCGCCTACACCCACGTCGCGCACGACTGCCAGCTGGGGAGCCACATCGTGGCCAGCAACGGCGTGGGTATCGCGGGCCACGTGATCGTGCACGACCGTGTCATTCTCGGCGCCAACAGCGGTATCCATCAATTCTGCCGCATCGGCAGCTACGCGATGCTGTCGGCCTACGCCAAGATCGTGCAGGATGTGCCGCCGTATGTCATCGCGGACGGGCAACCCGCAGAAATCCGGGCCCTCAACAAGGTGGGCCTGGAGCGCAACGGCTTCACCCCGCAGCAGATGGACCGGGTCAAGCAGATCTACCGCCTGCTGTATCGCGACGGTCTGAATCGCTCGCAGGCTCTTGAAAAAATGGAGGCGCACCCCGAGGCCGCGTCCGCAGAGTTCCACTACGTGCTCAGTTTCGCGAAGACCAGCGAGCGCGGCCTTGCGCCGGGATCCAGATAGGGTTTGGGGTCTTGGATCTGGGGCCTGGGGATATCCCCCAGGTCCCAGATCCTAGACCCCAGACCCCCGCTCAGGTCACTTCTTCTTGTACACCGTCGCGGGGTCGAAGACCGGGCGGCTGGTGAGTTCGAGCTTCATCGTCGCCGGATCATGCGACAAGGCGCCGTCGACCAGCTTGCGGTAAAAGCAGGATTTGTAGCCGTTGTGACAGGCCGCGCCACCGACGTTCTCCACCTTCAGCAGAATCACGTCCTGGTCGCAGTCCACCATGAGGGCTTTGACGAGCTGCGCGTTGCCGGATTCCTCGCCCTTTACCCAGAGCTTGTTGCGCGACCGGCTCCAGTACGTGGCTTTTTTCGTCTTGATCGTATGCGCCAGCGCTTCGGCGTTCATGAACGCGAACATCAGGACCTCGCTGGTAACATGGTCGGTCGTGATGCATGGCAGCAGGCCGTCCGGCCCGAATTTCGGTTGGAACGTCGCACCGAGTTCGATCTCGGCGGAATTCGTACGAGCTGGGAATACGAAGGACATACAGGCGTTGGCGTACAGGGAAGGGCGAGATGGGACAAGCCCGGAGCGGTGGCCGAGCATACCGGAACATCGAACCTCAATGCAGATTTTGCCACAGAGGTCACAGAGGCCCAATCAGAGCCCAGCCGGAGGCCGGCGCTGCGACTGTCTTGGGGTCACGCGATGAACAGGTTTCTCCCAGGACCGAGCCTCCGTGTCTTCCTTGTCCGCCGTAGGCTCGGCGAAGGTGGATGTGTCGGAGCTCTGTGCTCTCTGTGGCTACTTCGGAATCCAGGTCGATGCTCTATTTGAGCCCGCGCAGATACTCGAAGCTATACAGACCGCTGTTGTGGCCATCGCTGAAATCGAAGCGCAGGGCGTAGTTGCCGACGCGTTCCCAGCCGACCACGCGGACGCCTTTGAACTGCTTCGGACCATCGCCGCCGTACTGGTTTCCGAGGATGTCCCGCTCGCCCAGGTTGGCCGCGCTGGGCGAGGCGGCACGGAGTTTCTCGAAGTCGAAATACGATTCGGCGCCGTCGTCCCAGACGATCGCGATCTCGTTTCCAATCGCTTGGATATTGGTGGGAACGGGCATCATGGGAGGAGGAAAGTGAGGGTGAAAGTGAGAGTGACGCAATGCTTGTCGCGGCGATCCGCGTTCCACTCGCACGCTCACTTTCACTCTCACTTTCACTTTCACTTTCACTCCCGCCTCTGCAGGCCTCGCGTTGCGAACGAGTTGAATCTGACTAGGGGTGTGCGGATGAACCGCGCCTCGTCGTCTTCCTTGCCCCACGTGGTTGTGATTGGCGCCGGCTTCGGCGGGCTCACCTTTGCGAAGCATTTTCCCGAAGGACTTGCGCGGATCACCATCGTGGACCGGCAGAACCACCACGTGTTTCAACCGCTGCTGTATCAGGTCGCGACCGCGGCGCTGTCGGCGGTGGATATCGCCCAGCCGGTGCGCGCCCTCTTCGGTGATCGGCCGAATCTCGAGGTCATCATGACCGAAGTGACAGGAATCGATCTGGCGGCGCGGAAGGTGGTTCATCAACGCGGGGAACTTGCCTATGACTACCTCGTGCTCGCAGCCGGAGCGCGCACCAGCTATTTCGGCCGCAACGAGTGGGAACAATTTGCGCCCGGGCTGAAGACGCTGGACGACGCGTTGCGGGTCCGACGCATGATTCTGTGCTCGCTCGAGCGGGCGGAGACGGAGCCCGATCCCGCGAAGCAGGTCGCAGCCACGACCATTGTGGTGGTGGGCGGTGGACCGACGGGCGTGGAACTGGCCGGCGCCTTTGCCGAATTGGTGCGGTACATCGTTCGCCGTGACTTCGATCACATCGATCCCGAGCAGGTGAAGGTCATTCTGGTGCAGGGCGGGAGCCGGGTGCTTCCTACCTTCCACGAAAAGCTCTCCGCCAGCGCGCAGGAGCAGCTCGAAAAACGGGGCGTCTACGTCCGCACCGGGGCCCGGGTGGAGGCGATCCGTCCCGGCGAGGTGGTGGTCGCGGGGGAGACGATCCGGAGCGACAACATCATCTGGGCAGCCGGGGTGGAGGCGGTGGGAATCACGAAGCAATTGGGGGTTCCCGTGGACCGTGGCGGCCGGATCCAGGTGCTGCCCGATCTGAGCATCCCCGGGCATCCGGAGGCTTTTGCGATCGGCGACATCGCGGCGCTGAAGGACACCAACGGGGTGGAGGTCCCGGGAGTGGCCCAGGGCGCGCTGCAAATGGGGGAGCATGTCGCGCGTCTGCTCCGGGAGGAACTCGAGGGCAATCCGCTGGCCCCTGTGGGACGGACTCCGTTTGCCTACCGGGACAAGGGGTCGATGGCGACGATTGGACGGTCAGCGGCCGTGGCGGAGATGCGCCGTTGGAAGCTCACCGGCTTTCCGGCGTGGATCGCTTGGCTCGGTGTGCACCTGCTCTTTTTGATCGGCTTCCGGAACAAGTTTTCCGTGCTGATGCAGTGGATGTATTCGTACATCACCTTCAAGCGCGGTGCCCGCATCATCACGGGGGTTTCCGGTGAGCGTTCGGCAGCGGCGGCGTGAAGAGGGAGCGATAGGCGGTAAGCGGTAGGCGATAGGCTTTAGCCGGAACTATGCAGACGGATTAACCACGAATGGACACGAATGAACACGAATAGGAGAGGAAACTCGAATGCAGCCCGTCCGTAGTCCCGCTCACTGTTTTGTGCCTGCGCGGAAGTGATGCTTTTCCCA
>JAEWKR010000106.1 GCA_023457715.1 Verrucomicrobiota bacterium | reverse complement strand
ACGCTCGGGTTTGGAGGTACGCGGTCGTCTCGCTGGCGCTCCCCGCTACATTCGGCAATTCCAGCTTGGTGGTGAGCGGACGTTGCATAGCTTGGCCCCCATGACACGTAGGTTTCTGAAAGGCCTTGGTCTCTTCTTCGGGGTGTCCATCTCGCTCCTCGCCGCGACGCCCCGGACGGTCCTCTTCGTTGTTGGACCCGACAGCCACGGGCCTGGTGAACACCGGTTCGCGGAGAGCGCCGAGCTGCTGGCCGCCGCGTTGGACGCCAGCGGATTGCCGGTCAAGTCAGACGTCAGCCGGGGCTGGCCGGCCGAGGACGTTCTCGCGCAGGCAGACGCGCTGGTGATCTATTCCGATGGATTGGGTGACCACGTGGCGGCGGGGCACGAAACCGCGCTGCGCCGGCATCTGGCGGAAGGGCGCGGACTGGCCGTGCTGCATTTCGCGCTGGAACCCCACCCCGGCCCACTCGCGGACCTGGTGTTGGAAGCGGTGGGCGGCCGCTTCGAAACGGATCGCTCGGTCAATCCGGTCTGGACGCTGCGCGACCCCATCCTCGCCGAACACCCGGTCACGCGCGGCATCACGTCCTTCGAAAGCAAGGACGAGTGGTACTTTCATCTGCGTTTCCGGCCGGGGGCCGTGCCGCTGCTGCAGGGGCATCCCCCCGTGAGTACGCTTGGCAACGATGGGCCGCGCTCCGGCAATCCGTCGGTCAGGGCAGCCTTGGCAAAAGGCGAACCGCAGACCCTGGCGTGGGCGTACGAGACGAACGGGCGTCGCGCCTTCGGATTCACGGGCGGCCATTACCTTCGCAACTGGACCGAGGCCCCGGTGCGAACGCTGGTCCTGAACGGCATCGCCTGGATCGCGCGGGTCGAGATTCCACCGGCGGGAGTTCCTTCGAATGTCGCAACCGCGCCGAAGTACGGCACGATCGACGAGGCCATTGCCCGCGGCGACCTCGAGGACGTTCGCCTGCACCTCGCCCAGGAGCCGGCCCGCCTGCACGGAAAACTCAAAGCGCCGCTGGCACCGCTGCACCAGGCCATCCTGCGCAACCGCACGGAAATCGCGCTCGCGCTCATCGCCGCCGGTGCGGACGTGGATCAGCCCGACGGCAGCCGGCGCACCCCGCTGCACCTGGCGACCGAACGGGGCAATGTCGACGTCACCCGCGCCTTGCTCGCGAAGAAAGCGCGGCCAAATGAACACGACAAGATCGGCTGGACGCCGTTGCACCATGCGGCCGCCAAAGACCGGCTGGAGGTGGCCCGTGCGCTGCTCGCCGGTGGAGCGGATCCGATGACCTTGAGCGAGCGCGGCGGCACGCCCCTGCATGAGGCGGCCGCCAGCGGCAGCGCCGAGATGGTGACATTGCTGCTGGAGCACAAAGTCGACCCCGCGATCGTTTCCAAGCTCGGCGTGACCGCGCTGGATATTGCGCGCGAGTATCGGAACGAAGTGGCGATCGCGTTGCTCGAGGCGGTGCAGAAGTAATTTCAGATTTCAGATTTCAGAACCCGACATCTGAAACCTGAGATCTGAAATCCCGGCCCCGCCGGGCCAAAAAAAACCGGCGGCAATCCGAAGATCGCCGCCGGTCGAACCGAACCCCAAAGGGGTTTTTTAGAACATGAACGTGTTCGTCACGAACCACTCCTGCACCGGCTTCACGCGGACCGAGGCCCAGGTGCGGCCGTCAGGCTGGACCGAGACGGGGATCAGGCCCTCGTCGGCGAACGCATTGCGAACGTTCGCCTGGATGCGCCAGTTGATCTTGTTGGTCAGCTTGCGGGTGTAGCTCACCCACAGGTCGATGCCGTCCTCGGACGGGCCGTAGAACGGCTTCGAGAGATCGAAGCTCGCCTGACCGGCGGTGCCCGGGATGACGGGATAGCCGATCACGACCTTGTCCTGCCAGCGGTACGCACCGCCGAGGCCGACGCCCTTCATGAAGCCTTCGTCGAACGTGTAGTTCGCGATGACGTTCCAGCGCCACTTGCGGAGCTCCGAGGCCGCGGAACCTTCCTGCAGCTTCAGCAGGGTGTACTGGCCGCGCCAGTTGGCCCAGTTCTGCCGGACTTCATTGTTCGGGACGTAATTGCCGTTGAACTGGCGCATGTCGCCGGCGACACCGGCCATCTGCTGGTCCATGTAGGAGACGAGCTCGTCCAGGATCGGACCACCGACATTGTTGCGGGTCGCCTGCTGGCGCGCGCCGTTGACCATGATGCGGAGGTTGCGGGTCGGGTTCGCGGTGAACTCGAACTCGTAACCCTTCGACGTGGTGTCGGAGGTGACCGTGAGGCCTGACGGCGTCGTGAAACCGTAGTTGTAGACGGTGTTCGCGAAGTCGGGCAGGTATTGCGCCGCCGGCGTCGTGCCGCCGTTCAACGTCGCTTCATACGTCGCGCGATCGGTGAGGGCGGACGGCGTCGTCGGGTTGTAGCCCCACGCGCTGAAGAAGCCCCTGGCCGCGAGCGTCGTCTGGATCGTGTTCCAGGCGCGGATCGAGGCGTCGCGATGAGCGTCCGCCTGGGCCTGCGTCTCGAGCGTCGCGCCCGACGGAACCGGCGTCGGGTTGCCGTTGAGATCGGCCACCGGGCGACCCGCCGAGTTGATGTACGCGGGGGTCCAGAAGTAACGCTGGCCGGCGGTCATGTTCGTCTGCTCGCGCGTGTCCCAGGTGTAGCCGGCCATCCGGTACAGGAACACGTTGCGGAACTTGATGCCCTGCGTGATCGTGCCGGCGAGGCCGCCGAGGTCGAGCGGGGTGCTCGCGCCCGTGACGGTGGTCTCGTACTTGGTGACGCGCAGCGAGTACTTGTTGTCCTTGGTCGAGAGCAGGACGCCGTATTCCTTGGTCGCGCCGGTCGGGTTGGCGAGCGGCGTGCCGTAGACGTTGCGGCGCGTGTCCGTGACCTGGAAGTTGTTAGACTTGTTGTAGGTCAGGCTGACGTTGACCGGCAACGGGCTGTCGCCGATCAGCTTGTTCAGGTGCACCACCACGCCGCCGGCGGTCGAGTGGTCCTTGAAGACCTGCGACGCGGGGTAGGTGGCGGGCAGAACGTACTTGTCGGGGCTCAGGTCCAGCATCAGGCGGTTGCTCGGCACCGGCGAGGCGGTGACGGCCTTGCCCTGGACGACGTCATAGCGCCAGCCGAGCGTCGGAACGATCGCGTCGTTCCACAGGAAACCCTGCCAGGAACCGGCGTACGACTCGGTCTTGCGGTACGACTTCTGCGCACGGGTCAGGAGGTCGGTGTTCCGGCCCTCGTCCGAGCGCAGCGGGTTCATGGCGAAGTTCGAGTTCCAGCCGATGTAGTTGGCGGGATTCGAGACCTGGGCGGTCGGGGCCGTCGCGTCCGTGTTGAACATCGGCTGCAGGCTGGCCGGGACGGTCCACGGATCGCCAAACCCGACGCTCGCGGGAGCGGTCCAGGTCGAGGCGAAGTGGTAGAGACTGCCGTTGTTCAGGGTGATCGGGGCGCCGATGCGCGAGATGTTCGCGCCGGCGGCCGTCGAGGCGTTCGCGAGCGAGGGCCCTAGGTAGACCGCGGCGACCGGCGGACGGTCGCGGAAGTCGGAGGTGCGGCCATCGGTGCGATTCCAGTAGCCGGCCCATTCCTGGCTGTGCGCGTTCATGCGCCATTCGCGGTTTTCCGTGGAGTAATCCTCGTCGCTGTACACGCCGTTGATGCGGTGGCGGCCCAGCAGCTTCACGAGGAAGTCGTTGTCGAACAGATCGCGGGCGCGCAGTTCCCCATAGAGGGAGGCGCGGAGGTACTCGCGGTCGCTCTCATAGGAGTTGCCCGTGCCCGGGCCGGCCGCGATGTAGGGGCGGCCGAAGTTCGGGTTGGCGCTGAGATCCTGGAAGTTGCGCAGCATGTCGATCGTGATCTGCGGATTGCCGAGCAGCGCCTGGCCGCCGCGCTCGTACTTCTGGCGATCATACGTCAGCTGCACGCCGAGGCGGTCGTCGAACATGGTCTGGCTGAAGTCCAGGTTGTACGCATCCCAGTTCTCCCACTCCTTCTTGTTCGGGCCGTCGATCAGCTCGTCATAGAAGTTGAAGATGCTGGCGTCGCTCATGGACATGTTGCGGTACTGGCCGTACTGGGCGCCGGGCAGCCGGGCCGCGGTGGCGTACTGCGGCACGCCGTTGATGCCGAAGAACAGGTCGGAGTAACGCTGGCCGAGGAGAGCGTCGCCGATGCCGCGCACGGAGCCGTTGAGATTGCGGGCGCCCGTGTTCACGTAGCCGCCGTAGATGCGGTATTGCTGGTTGGTCGTGCCGTCGATGAACCAGATCGGCTGCTGCTGATTCGCGATGCCGGCGGTGAGCCACGGGTTGATCGCGGCGGCATTGGAGCCGAGATCATAGCCGTAGTTGATCTGGTACTTGCCAAGGCCGCCGTTGAGGCTGGTGTTGTCGACCGGCCGGAACCACTGGCTGATGGCGTCGATCGGCGGGACGATGCGGGGGCGGTTGGCCTTGATTTCACCGTCCTCGTACTTCGCCTTGAAACTGGTCTTGAAGTCGGGGCGGTTGAAGAGCTTCGGGTCGAAGCGGATGGCGCCGTAGTAGCGCTTGTCCTTCTGGAAGGCGGGCTCCTGCTGGAACTTTTCCCCGCTGGTCAGCGCGTCGAAGCGGAGCGCGAGGACGTTGTCGATCACCTCGACATTCGCATCGAGCGAGGCGCGCCACGAGCCGTACGAGCCGGCGCGGCCTTCAATGCTGCCGAGATTGCGGAACTCCGCGCTGCGCGTGGAGCCGTTCACGATGCCGGCGGGGCTGCCGAGGCCGAACAGGATCGAATTCGGGCCGCGCTGGATTTCAACGCGGTCGATGTTGAACGTATCCCACGGAATATCGGTGACGAAGAAGTCGCGCGTCTGGTCGGCGTTCGCGAGGCCGCGGATGCGGTTGGCGAGCGCCGGATTGCGCAGCACGGCGGTTTCATCCACGCCCGTGCCGTTGCCCAGGCCGGCGTACGTGCCGCGGGTGCCCGCGACTTCGGCGTTCGGCGTGTACTGGAGGAGGGTGCTGTTGTCGGTCGCGCCAATGTCCTCGAGCATCTGGCGGGTCACGACGGAAATGGCGGAACCCACGTCCGACAGGTTCGTGCGGATGCGCGTGCCGGCGAGCGTCTCGGTGGCGGCGTAACCATTGTCCCGGGTGGAGCTGACCTCGAACGGACTCAGTTCCAGGATTTCCTCATCGGTGGTCGTGGTCGCACTGGTCGCCGGCGGCGTGGCGGGGGCCGTCTGGGCGAAGGCCCAGGGGATGGCCGCGACTGCCCCGAGGAGGAGCAGGTACTTTTTCGGATGAATCTTCATGTTTGTGCTTGGGTGTTGTTTGCTACCTGCCCGGTTGCGGCGCGCCCATGCAGCAGCCCCGCCTGCGTCCAAACAGGCCAGAGGATGAAGGGTCGGGGTTGAGCGACGGGCACGCAGTGCCGGGTGGGTCTCCTATTTTGACGAACCAGGAGGTTCCCTCCGTTAAGTGTTTTTACGCCCGTGTGTCATACGGCGTCCCGTTACGGTCATGTCCCGGGGGTTTGACCCCTCCCGGGGGGCGGAGCACACGAGGCCATGCATCGCACTGGCCCCCTCCGCTGCGCCCTCCTCGCCCTGGCCCCGTTCGCGTCCGCCCCCTTCGCCCCGGCCGCCGCCGTGCCCTCCGTGCAGGTCACGGTTCACGCCGCCGAAACGGGCAAGCCCATCAGTCCCGACCTGGTCGGTATCTTTTTCGAGGATCTGAAC
This sequence comes from Verrucomicrobiota bacterium, assembly GCA_023457715.1. Classification (GTDB taxonomy): domain Bacteria; phylum Verrucomicrobiota; class Verrucomicrobiia; order Opitutales; family Opitutaceae; genus ER46. The sequence continues at coordinate 31,520 of JAEWKR010000106.1, read as the reverse complement.
TACGCGGCCGATGGCGGGCTCTACGCGGAACTGATCCAGAACCGGTCGTTCGAGTACGACGCGACCGAGCAGAAAGCCTGGAATCCCCTCTCCTTCTGGGAACTCGAGCAGCGCGGGGGCGGCAAGGGGGACGTCAGCGTCTCGACCGCCGCCCCCCTGCACCCGAACAACCCCCATTACGCCGCCATCGGGGTGAAGGAGCCGGGCGACGGCGTCGGGCTCCGGAATCCCGGCTTCGACGGCATCCCGGTGCGGGCCGGCGAGGCGTACGACTTCAGCTGCTTTTCCCACCAGCTCTACCGGGGCGAAAAGTGGACGCCCCACAACGGGATCGACGGGAAACCGATGCCCGTGACCGTGCGGCTCGAGGCGCCGAACGGGGACCTCCTGGCGGAGCTGAAATTCGACGTGAGCGGCCGCCCGTGGCAGCGGTATGACGGCGCGCTGACGCCGAGCCGGGACGAAACCGGCGCCCGGCTGGTCCTGCTCGCGCACGCGCCCGGAGGCCTGGCGGTGGACCATGTGTCGCTGTTTCCGCGCCAGACCTTCCGTGGCCGGCCCAACGGTCTGCGCGCCGACCTGGCCCAGGTCATCGCCGACCTGCGCCCCAGGTTCGTGCGGTTCCCCGGCGGGTGCCTCGCGCACGGCGATGGACTCGGCAACATGTACCGCTGGAAGGATACGATCGGCCCGGTGGAGACGCGGCGCGGCCAGCGCAACCTGTGGGGCTATCACCAGTCGGTCGGGCTCGGCTACTACGAATACTTCCAGTTCTGCGAGGACATCGGCGCCAAGCCCCTGCCGGTCGTTCCGGCCGGCGTCTGCTGCCAGAACGCCGACAACTCGCCCGGCATGGGCCAGGCCGGGCTGCCGCTCGCCGAAATGCCGGCCTACATTCAGGAGGTCCTGGACCTGATTGAATGGGCCAACGGGCCCGCCACGTCGGTCTGGGGCGCCAAGCGTGCCGCCGCGGGCCACCCGGCGCCCTTCGGCTTGACTTACCTCGGGGTCGGGAACGAGGACAAGATCACCCCCGAATTCGAGGCCCGGTTCAAAATGATCCAGGAGGCGGTGCAGGCGAAACACCCCGGGATCGTCGTGATCGGCACCTCCGGGCCCTTTCCCGACGGCGAGGACTTCGAACGCGGCTGGAAGGTGGCGCGCGAGCTGAAGACCCCGATGGTCGACGAGCACTACTATCGATCCCCGGAATGGTTCTGGGACAACCTGCGGCGATACGACGGCTACGACCGCAACGGGCCCAAGGTGTACGTCGGCGAATACGCGGCGCATGAACGCGACCGGCGCAGCACCCTGCGTTCGGCGCTGGCGGAAGCCGCCGCGCTGACCACCTTCGAACGCAACGGCGACCTCGTCCACCTGACCTCCTATGCGCCGCTGCTCGCGCGCCGCGGCCACACCCAGTGGACGCCCGACCTGATCTATTTCACCGGCACCGCGGTGTACCCGACCATCAACTACCAGGTGCAGCGGCTCTTTGCGCTGCACCGCGGGGACCACTACGTCGGCACGACGGTTGCGGCGGAGGGCACGCCCTTTGCGGCGTCCACGGTGCGGGACTCGAAGTCGGGCGACCTCATCGTCAAACTCGTCAACGGCGGCGCCGCCACGCCGGTGAAGCTTCGCCTCGAGGGTTTGCCGGCCGGGGGCGTGACCGCGCGCCAGGTTGTGCTGGCGCATGACGACCCGGCGATCGCGAACGAGGACGGACAGCCCGCGGCCGTCGCGCCGGTCACGACGGACGCGCGGATCACCCCCGACTTCGATTACGCGGCCCCGGCTCATTCCCTGACGATCCTGCGGTTTGCCGCGCCCCGAACGAACTGACGCCGGCGCGCAACGCGTGCTCGCCAGCGGCGGCGCACGCTTCAGTCTCGGCCGGATGGCGCGACCGTTCGTCCTCTACAGTTACGCGGGCTGCAGCACCTGCCGTGACGCCGTGAAATGGCTAGGGCAGCACGCGCTTTCGTTTGACGAGCGGCCGATTTACACCGAGCCGCCCCCCGTGACCGAGCTCCGGCGAATGCTCGCGCACTACGACGGGGACGTGCGCCGGCTGTTCAACACCTCGGGGCTGGAATACCGCGCGCTCGGGCTGAAGACGAAACTGCCGGCGCTCTCGCCGGCCGAGGCGCTCGCGCTGCTGTCGAGCAACGGCAAACTGGTGAAGCGACCATTTCTGCTCGGAGAGAAGGTCGGCGTGGTGGGCTTCAAGCCCGCGGAGTGGGCGGAGCGGCTCCTTGGGGCGCCGCGCTGAGGGACCGGGGCGCCGCGACGACACGCGGCCCCACCCCGGCCTGCCGGTCACCGCACGGAACCCGCGAGGCCCGACAGCACCGCTTCGGCCTCCGCCCGACTGGCGCACAACTGGAACGGCACGCGGCCGCGGTAATGCGTGTGGGAGAGGATGGTGAAGCCGAAATCCTTGTCGGGGTCGGGAATGATCCGCACCACCCGGCCCACCCCCAGGGCGAGAAACCGATCCATCATGCGTCCAATGCCGCCGACGCATTCCAGCTGAATCTCCTGCACCTCGGTGAGATCGGCCACCACGACAAAATCCGGCTGCAGCGCTCCGACTTCGGCGTGGGTTCGATCCAGTTCGAGCGCGATATCTGCAGGCGTGACGACGCCGCGAAACACCGTCCAGACCACCCGGCGGTCAGGCTCAAAATCGATGACGAAGCTGTTCATCGTCCCGAACGGTAGCACCGCCGGGCCAGGGTTTCAATGCGCGGCTGTGTCAGGAGGCGGGCAGCCGGACGATGAACGTGCTGCCCACGCCAGGCTGGCTGGTGGCCTGCACGGAGCCGCCATGACGTTCCGCGATGCGACGCACGATGGCGAGGCCGATGCCGCTGCCTTCGTAGTTCCGATTGAGCCGTTCGAAAGGGGCAAACACCCGGTCGGCGGCAGATTGATCAAACCCAATGCCGTTGTCCTCGATCCAGAGCGTGACCCATCCGTCCGCGACGACGGTCCGCACCTTGACCACGGGAGCTTCCCCGGGCCGGTGAAATTTCAGGGCGTTGCCGATCAGGTTCATCAGCAGTTGGTGCAGCTGCTTCGAATCGCCGCGCACCGTCGGCAGGGGTCCCGCCTCGACGTGTCCTCCGGTGTCCGTGATCCGCGCCGCGAGGTCCTGCAGGACCGCCGCCAGGGTCTGGTTGAGATCGACTCCGGCCAGGTCGCCGAGCGGGGCGGCGCTCGCCTTCGAATAGGAGAGAATCGCTTCGAGCAACCCGCTCAGCCGGCCCGCCGCGCGATGAACCCGGTCGAGATAACCGCGGCCCGTCTCATCGAGCTGCTGCTGGTGTTCCTCGCGGAGGACGTCGGTGAAGGCCGTCATCGAGCGCAACGGTTCCCGCAGGTCGTGCGCCGCCACCCGCGCGAAGTCCTCCAGTTCCCGGTTGGCGCTGCGCAGGGCGGTGTTCGCCTGGTCGAGTTCGCGGGTGCGCACGGCGACGCGCGTCTCGAGTTCGTTGTTCAACCGCTCGAGTTCGCGCCCCCGCATGACCAGTTCGCGCGCGGCGTTTTGCACGGCCAACCCCACCCGGTCGATTTCCTGCAACCCACTGGAAGACGCGGGGGGCACCTCCCCGCGCGCGAGATCGTTCGCGCTGCGTCCCACCCCCTCGAAGCCGCGAACCAGCGCCCGGCCGATCCACCAGGCCAGGACGGCGGCAACCGCCACCATCGCGAGGGTCCAGAGCAGGCTCAGCTCCACCATCGCGCGCGCCGAGGCATTGAGATCCGCCTGCGGCACGCCGATGGCCGCGGTCCAGCCGATCGTGGGACAATGCGCGAACGCGGTGACCGTGGGAATCCCCTCCAACGTCCGCGACTCGATCACGCCTTCCGGGGCCTTCGCGATCGCAGCAACCAGGTCCGGCGTGGCGGGCTTGCCGACGAACTGATCCGCGCCCCGACTGCGCGCGGCCACCGCCCCCTGCCGGTCCAGCACCGCCACGATCTGGGTGCGGGTGAGCTCGCGGATCGCCACGGAGCGGCCCAGCGCGGCGGGCGTCATCGCCAGGGAGAGCGCGTACCGCATCCGCCCGTCAATCATCACGGGGATCGAGACCGTCAGCACGGGCCCGCGGATCGCCGGCCCGAAGATCACGTTCGACACATAGCGCGAGCCGGTGCGAAGGGTCGACATGAACTCCTCCGGCAATTCCGCCCGCGGTAATTCGTTTCCCGGCGGCACCCGGGTATTGACCCGTTGGGTGCCGTGCTCGTCCAGCAGCACCAACCATTCATCGGGGTCACGCAGCACCTGGCGGGCCCGCACCTCGAAGGCCGCCAGGTCGCCCGCATGGAGGGCGGGATAGGTGGCGAGTCCGCGGATCAGGGCCTCGCCCGCATCAAACTTCCGTTCCGTCAGCAGGGCCACCGCGCGCGTGCTCGTGACCAGATGCTCGGTCACGGCCTCCCGGGCACCGTCGTAGGCCCGCTTGGTCAGCAGGCCCACCAGCACCGCGCCGGGCACCGCGACCGCGAGCACGAGCAGGGCGAGCCGGCCTCGGATCGACGACAGGAGAAAGCGGGGGGAAAGAGGAAACACGCTCCCCCATGGTTGAGGGTGAAATGAAGTTTGTCCACCATCGGACCCCGGTGCCACCGGCGGGTGATTCACGGCGAGGGAGAATGGGGCGGGCGCGGTGCTTCCATGGGCGCGGCCATCAGCCAGGCGAGGGCCGCGCCTTCGGACGTGAAACACTTCGTGACGGCGGTGACATGCAACTCGTGCATCCACGATTCGACGACGTCGCGGGCCTGCGCGTTGGGCACCACGACCGCCCACCGCGCTCCGCTGCGTTGGGTCAGCCACAGCTTCAGGATGGGACGGAGCAGCGCGAACTGCGCGGCGGTGGGGATGGATTCCGCGTCGAGCGCCACGATCATGCCGTTGAGGTCGGCCGTGAACTTGGGGTCGCGAATGATTCGATACAGCTGCGCGGCGAGGTCCTGCGGCGACAACCGGCCCGCCAGGCGGGTCGTGATAAGTCGATGGGCAGGTTCGATGTGGGAGCTGATCATGCCAGGTCGACGAACGTGGGAGAGCGGACCGTTGTCGCAAAGTCCTGGCGCATAAGGCAACATGGTTTCGCGAGCGTTTGACCGCGCCTAGGGAAATTTCCGGGGGATGCAGGCCCCAACCCTCGGCGGAGCCAAGTTCCCGTTCGCTGTCCGGCATTGGGCCCCATGGCGGGGCGCGCGCGTGCGGCTAGGTTGTGACCCACCCAAATCCATCATGCGGCTCTCCTTCAAACCACTCTCCGAACAAGTCATCGTCATCACCGGCGCCTCCAGCGGCATCGGGCTCGCCACCGCGCGCGCCGCGGCCGAACAAGGCGCGAAGCTGGTCCTTGCGTCCCGCAATGAAGAGGTGCTCAGCGCCGTCGTCGCCGAAATCGAAGCCGGCGGGGGCCACGCCGTGCAGGTGGTGGCCGACGTCGGCAACCGCGCGGATGTCCATCGCATCGCCCAGCGGGCGCGCGAACGCTTCGGCGGCTTCGACACCTGGGTGAACAATGCCGGCCACTCCATTTACGGACGGCTCGAGGAGGTCAGCGACGAGGACCATCGCCGGCTCTTCGAAACGAACTTCTGGGGCACCGTCCACGGCTCCCTCGTCGCCGTCCAGGAACTCAAGCGCTACGGCGGCGCCCTGATCAACCTGGGCAGCGTTGCGTCCGACACCGCCCTTCCCCTGCAGGGCATGTATTGCGCCAGCAAACACGCCGTGAAGGGGTTTACCGACGCGCTGCGGATGGAGCTGGAGCACGAAGGGGCGCCCGTCTCGGTGACCCTGATCAAGCCGACGGGCATCGACACGCCCTTCCCGCAGCACGCGCGGAACTACATGAGCCAGGAGCCGAAGCTGCCGCCGCCGGTGTACCGGCCGGAAGAGGTGGCCTACGCCATCCTGTACGCGGCCACGCATGCGAAGCGGGACATCTTTGTCGGCGGGGGCTCCAAGCTCATGAGCGTGATGGGGCGGGTCGCCCCCGGCACGATGAGCAGGTTTTCGAGTCGCACGATGCCCGACCAGCAACGCCGGCCCGAGCCGCCGCGAAATCCGGAAGGAACGCTGTATCGGCCGGGGATGGACGGCCGCGTGCGCGGGGACCATCCCGGCTACGTGATGAAGCGGAGCTATTACACCCGCTCGTCGGTGCATCCGGCCGTCAGCGGCGCCCTGCTGGCGGCGGCAGGCCTGGCGGTGGTGGCGCTTAGTCGCCGGGGCCCGGGCGGTCCGCGGCGGTTCGCGGGTCTCCGGCGGCGGCGCGGATCGCAGTCCACGCCGGAGCTGGTGGGGTCGGCGGCCATGCCCGGATATCCGCAGTGAACGTGAGGGCCGCGCGCCCGGGCGAGGATTCCACCGGGCGCTGAGATTGGTTTCTGGTTTCTAGTTTCTGGTTTCTGGTCTCTGGTTTTGAGTTTTGGGTTTTGGGTTTTGGGTTTTGGGTTGTGAAGCCGGTTTGAGTACGTTGTCCCGCCTTCAGGCGGAAGGATTCGTCGCCTGGGTTGACGACGCCTAGGCGCTGGCGAGGGCGGCCTTCACCCGCTCCGGCGTGAAGGGCATCTGGTTCATCCTGGCGCCGGTGGCATCGAAGATCGCGTTCGCGACGGCCCCGCCGACCAGGATGATCGACGGCTCCCCCCCGCCCTTCGGCGGGATGTCGTCGGCCGGAACGATGTGACACTCGATGCGCGGCACGGAGGAGAAGCGTGGCAGTTCGTACGTGTCGAAATTCGTGTCCTTGAGGATCACATTCTCGAAGCGCACCTCTTCCGTGAGGGTATAACCCAGCCCCATCACGATGCCGCCCTCCATTTGGGCGAGGGCGCCGGCCGGATTAACCACCTGCCCCATTTCCTGGGTGCAAAGCAGCCGCTTGATCGTGACCCGGCCGGTATCGCGGTCGACCGCCACCTCGGCAATCATCGCCACGACGCTGCCGGCGTCTTCGCCCATCGCCACACCGAGGCCACGGCCCGAGGGACCGACGGCCGGCTTCCAACCCCACTTCTCGGCGGCGGCCTTCAGGACGCGCACCATGCGCGGCTGATCGAGCTGGCTCAGCCGGAATTCGATCGGATCGACCCGCGCCATCGCGGCCAGGCGTTCAAGGTGCGCCTCGCGCGCGAACGTGTTCATGTGCACGCCGGGCCCGCGCCACGCCCCGACATTGAAAGGGTGCACGCCGGGGATCCCGAAGAAATTTCCCTGCGCCGCAGTGCGATGATGCGGGAACGTGTAGAACTGGCGCCCTCCGCGTTCGCCGGAGAAGCGCACGACATAGTCCCAGAACGTCACCCGGCCTTTTTCGTCGAGGCCGGCCGACAGGTTCACCAGCGTGGCCGGGCGGAAGTGATCGTTGAAGAATTCCTCCTCGCGCGTCCACGCCACCTGCACCGGCCGTTTCGTGGCCAGGGCGAGACGTGCGGCCTCGACCGCCTGTCCATTGGCCGATTTGCCCCCAAAGCCGCCGCCCACGTAGGGGGTGATCACGCGCACATTCTCGAGCGGCAGCCCCAGGGTGTCGGCGACTTCCTCGCGCACCCCGAACGGATTCTGCGTCGATGCCCACACCGTCATCCGACCGTCCTTGAATTCCGCCAGGGCCGTGTGCGGCTCCATGGGCGCGTGGGCGACATAGCCGTTGTAGTACGTTTCGGTGAGCACCTGCCGGGACTGACTGCGCCCCTCCTCCAGACTGCCGCCGCTCGCCGCCACGCGTTCGGGAACCTGGGACTGTTTCGCGAGATGCTCGAAGATGGTGCGGTCGTTCAGCGTAAGCGGTGAAGCGGTGTAGTCCGCCTTGATCGCATCGCGCGCGGCTTCCGCCACATCGGGGAGTTCGTGCAGCGCGGCGACCAGGTTCTTCTCCTCGACGACGACGACGCCGGGCATGGCGCGGGCGGCGCTCGCGTCGACCGACTTCAGGACGGCGCTATGCGACGGCGGGCGAAGCAGGCTGGCGTACAGCATGCCGGGAATGCGCACGTCACCCGCGTACCTGGCCTTGCCCGTCACCTTGTCGCGCGCGTCGATGCGCGCCATCGGCTTCCCGGCGACCTTGAATTCCCGGATGTCCTTCAGGTCGACCTGGGAGGACACGCGGCGTTCGATGCGCTGACCCTTCGTGAGCTGCGCATACGTGATCCGCTGCGAGGGCTGCCGTCGCACGTACACGGAGCCGCTTTCGGTGGCGAGGTCGGCCACCGGCACGGCGAGCGCGACTGCGGCCAACTCGAGCAACGCGAGCCGCCCCTCCGTCGCCGCCTTGCGCAGCACCGGACCAAAAAACGGGGTCGTCATCGAGCCCCACGTACCCTGGTCATACGGGCAGAGATCGGTGTCACCCATGACCATGTCGACCGACTCGATGGGCACGTCGAGGTCTTCCGCAATCGTCTGCGCCAGCGAGGTGATGGCGCCCTGGCCCATCTCGATCTTCCCCGTGAAACAGGTGACGCGTCCGTCCTCGCCCACGCGCAGGAACGCATTGAAATCGGTGGGCACCTTCTGCTCCCGGCGGGCCGGACGGGCGGCCTCGGACTCGGCACCGCGCAACAGCTCGGGCGCAACGACCAGCACGACGAGCCCGGTGGCCAGCTTCTGCAGGAATTCGCGACGCGAAGGGACGGCGGGTTGGGTCGGGTTCATGGGCGGGCTCCTTTCATGGCGGCGGCGGCCTGCTCGATCGCATCCACGATCTTCGGCTGGGCGCCGCAGCGGCAGAGATTGCGGTCCATTCCCTTCACGATGTCTTCGCGCGAAGGCGTCGGATGGGATTGGAGGAAGTCGTACGCGGTGAGGATCATGCCGGGCGTGCAGAACCCGCATTGCAGCGCATCGTGGGCGACGAACGCCTCCTGCAACGGGTGCAGTTTGCCGTCGCGGGCGAGGCCTTCAATCGTCGTCACCTTCTTGCCGGCGACGGACTTGATGTCGGCCGCGCAGCTGCGCACCGCCTTGCCGTTGACCAGGACCGTGCAGGCACCGCACTCCGCGATGCCGCAGCCGTACTTGGTGCCGGTGAGAGCGAGATCCGTGCGCAGCACCCAGAGGAGGGTACGTTGGGGGTCGACCGCCAGTTCCACTGGCTGGCCATTCAATTCGAAAGCAATGGATTGTTTCATGACCGACGGCGCTGATTCGGGACGCGGGCAACCGCGCGATTCAGGCGACAACCAGTCTGAAATCACCCCCGCCAGGATCCGAGGCGCAATCCGGGACACCCCTGAGCTTGAAGAGAATCTACACGCCGCCGGTGAGCCCGCTGATAAGCCCTGGCGCGGTGTGCGCTCCGGTCAGGTGCCAGGCCCGCCGGCGGAAGGGACCAAAACAAATCGGCCCCGCGCGGCGTGACCCATGTCTTGCACGCCGGCGGGGCCGATGAGGTTCATCATGACACAACACGCTTCATCCAAAAAACTCATCCGGGGCGCAGCGTCCTGCATTTGAGGTGCTTGGCGTCGTTCGGATGCTTCATGGAACGCGGTTCCGGCACTCCGTTCCAGAGGTCTTCGCCCACTCTCCTGGTAGGTGGAGACCGGAGGAGGAGGGAGTGAGGGAATGAGGGAGTGAGGGGTGTTTGAGCCTTCAGCTGGACCTTTCCTTGCGTCGGGCTTCGATCTCCAGGGAGCCGTGCGGGTAGCCGGCAACCCACCACTCCCACAGGTACGCCCGCAAAAAGCCGCGAACGCCAAGACGCTCGTATTGCGCGACGTGAACGAGTTCATGACGGAGGAGCACCGGGTCTGCCGCCCGGTCCGCCCGCAAGAGAATGCCATGCCCGAGCGCCATGCCCTCGGTTCCCCGTGCCGCCCGACGGACCAGCGGGCCGGCCCAGCCAAGCCACCCGGGCAGTCCCGACGGAAAGTCACGGAAGTACTGGACGCGCACGCGGTCCGGCTCCCGCACCCCCAGTCCGACCGCCTCCGCCCGCTGGCGGGGCGTAAGGGCCCGGCCACCGCGCGCGATCTCCCGTTCCTGGCGGGCCACCCACCGGGCTCCGATCCAGGCCGCGAGGGCCACCATCACGCGTCGCACGGTCTTGAGACCGCGGAACCCTCGGTTTGACTCCCCCCGGAAGGCGCCGCGCCACGAAAGAATCAATCCGCCGGGCGGCGCGAACCGAAGCCGGCCTCCCTGGGTCAGTTGCGCGATGCAATCCCGCAGCGACAAGGTCCTGGGACCCGGCGCCCACGTGGAGAGACGCAGCCGCCGGTCGGACGACGGACTCGAGCCGCCACGGTTGCCCCACCCGGCGGCGACCCCATCGGAACCGCCGGCCAGCGGGGATCACAGCATGATCCGCGTGCGGGGGGCGCGGGAACATAACCTGCGGGACGTGAATGTGGACATCCCCCGCGACGCGCTCGTCGTGTTCACCGGCGTGTCCGGCTCGGGCAAGTCGTCGCTGGCGTTCGGAACCCTCTATGCGGAAGCGCAGCGTCGGTACCTCGAATCGGTGGCCCCGTATGCCCGCCGGTTGTTCCATCAGCTCGGGGTGCCCCAGGTGGATTCCATTGACGGGCTGCCGCCGGCCGTGGCCCTGCAGCAGCAGCGTGGCACGCCCACGACCCGGTCGTCCGTAGGCAGCGTGACCACCCTTTCGAACCTGCTCCGCATGCTGTATTCGCGAGCCGGAGACTACCCCCGGGGGCACGCGCACCTCGACGCCGAGGCCTTCTCCCCCAACACGCCGGCCGGGGCCTGCCCCCGCTGCTCCGGGCTGGGCCGCGTCTACGATGTCACCGAGCAGTCGCTCGTGCCGGACGACCGGCTGACCATCCGGGAACGGGCGGTGGCCGCGTGGCCAACCGCGTGGGGTGGCCAGAATCTGCGCGACATCCTCGTTTCGCTGGGCCACGACGTCGACCGTCCCTGGCGCGAGCTGCCCAGGAAGCTGCGCGACTGGATACTCTTCACCGACGAGCAGCCGCAGGTCCCCGTCTATCCGGGACTCACGCCGGAGGAAACGAAGCAGGCCCGCCGCCGCGGGGATCCGCCGGACTACATTGGCAACTTCAGCAGCGCCAAACGCCATGTGTTCACCTCGTTCCGCAACACGGAGAGCCCGCTGATGCGGAAGCGGGCGCTGCGCTTCATGGTGAGTTCCGACTGCCCGGTGTGCCACGGCAAGCGGTTGCGCGTCGAGGCCCTCGCCGTGACGTTCGCCGGCCTCGACATCACCGAGTTGTCGCGGCTCCCGTTGCAGGAAGTCGCCGGGATCTTTCGACCTTGGGCGGAGGGATCGGCGGAAGGCTGGGCCCGGCTGGCGGACGAGCGGCCCGAAAAGGCGGTGACGCTCCAGCGCATTGCCCGGGATCTGAGCGCCCGGCTGGACGTGCTGCTCGACCTCGGGCTGGGTTATCTCACCCTCGAGCGGGCGACGCCGACCCTCTCGCCCGGGGAGCTGCAGCGGCTGCGCCTGGCCACCCAGGTGCGTTCGAATCTGTTCGGCGTGGTGTACGTCCTGGATGAGCCTTCGGCGGGACTCCACCCGGCTGATACCGAGGCGCTGCTCACGGCGCTGCAACGGCTGAAGGCCTCGGGGAACACGCTCTTTGTGGTCGAGCACGAACTCGACGTCGTCCGGCGCGCGGATTGGATCGTCGACGTCGGACCGGGTGCGGGGCAGCAGGGTGGCCGCATCCTGTACAGCGGGCCGACGGCCGGCCTTCGCGACATCGCGGATTCACGCACGCGGGAATACCTCTTTCACGAACGCAAGACCCCGCGGCGCGCACCGCGAACCCCGGCCGGCTGGCTCGAACTCGCGGACGTCACCCGCAACAATCTTCAGGCCGTGAGCGTGGCCTTCCCCCTCGGCGCGCTGACCAGCGTGACCGGCGTTTCCGGATCGGGAAAATCGAGCCTCGTCAGCCAGGCGCTGGTGGAACTGGCGGCAGGCCACCTCGGCCTCGAACTCGAGGAAGCCGCCGAGGACAACGACGACACGGAGCGCACCGAACCCTCGGGCGGCCAGATCCGGCGCGGGTTGGAGCAGATCAAGCGCCTGGTCCGCGTGGACCAGCGACCCATCGGCCGCACGCCGCGCTCCAACCTCGCCACGTACACCGGGCTGTTCGACCACGTGCGGACGCTCTTCGCCGGCACCAAGGCCGCGCGGGCCCGCCGTTACGACGCCGGGCGGTTCTCCTTCAATGTGGCCAAGGGGCGTTGCGAAACCTGTGAGGGCGAGGGCTTCGTCATGGTCGAACTGCTGTTCCTGCCGAGCGTCTACGCGCCCTGCCCGACGTGCCACGGCGCCCGCTACAACGCGAAGACCCTGGAGATCACCTACCGCGACAAGAACATCGCGGACGTGCTCGGAATGACGGTCGACGACGCCCATGACTTCTTCGCCGACGAGCCGCCCATTCGTCGCGCCCTGCACCTGCTGCGTGAGGTCGGGCTGGGTTACCTCCGGCTGGGCCAGCCAGCCACCGAGTTGTCGGGCGGCGAGGCCCAGCGGATCAAACTCGCGACGGAGCTGCAGCGTGGGGTGCGCGGCCAGGCCCTGTACATTCTCGACGAGCCCACCACCGGCCTGCATCCGGCGGACGTCGAAAAACTGATGGTGCAGCTCAACCACCTGGTCGATACCGGCAACACGGTCATCACGGTGGAGCACGACATGCGGGTGATTGCCGGGAGCGACTGGGTCATCGACCTCGGCCCGGGCGCCGGAGCCCAGGGCGGGCGGATCGTCGCCGCCGGTCCCCCGACCGAGATCGCCGCGCATCCCGAGAGCAGGACGGCTCCCTACCTGCGCGCCGCGCTCGAGGATCTGGAGTGATTCTGGACCACTCCGTTTTCTGACGGGCTGGGGTCTTGAATTCGGTCCGGGATCGGGCAGGCATGTGGGCCCATGGACGTACTCCTGGTGCTGCTCTCCGGATTGCTGCTGGCGCTCTCGACGCTGACGGTGTTTGAGATCCGCAGCTGGGTGAACTGGAAGCTGGCCGTACTTGCCGGTGAGTACGGACACTGGCTCGTGCTTCCGGCGCTCGCCACCGCGGCGGCAGTCTGGTGGGTGCCCTCCGCGACGCCCGCGCTGGCGCCGCTCACCACCGCCGGTGCGCTGGGCGCGGCGGTCCTGCTGCTCCGGCCCTCGCGGCTCGCGGGTCGGCTCGCCGGCTCCCTGCCCGCGCAGTTCGACCAGGCACTCGGTCCCGACATCGGTGGCGGGACGACCCGGAGGGCGCGGGCGTTCGAGCCTGGCCGGCTGTTCCACCTCCGGAGCCCGCGCGCCGCCGTCCGGACCTGGCGGTACAGCGGGCCCCTGGAACTCGATTTCTATGCGCCCGCCCGCGGCGACGCGACCCCGCGCGACACCCTTGCCCCGTGCATCGTGGTGATCCACGGCGGCGGCTGGGACAGCGGCGACCAGCGGCAGTTCGAAGCCTTCCACCATGCCCTGGCCCACGCGGGTTTCGCCGTGGCCGCCATCACGTACCGGCTGGCACCCGACCACCGCTGGCCGGCGCAGCACGAGGACACTTCGACGGCCATCGCCTGGCTCAAGTCGCAGGCCTCCGACCTGGGCATCGATGCCGGGCGCCTCATCCTCCTTGGCCGCTCCGCCGGCGCCCAGATTGCGCTGACCTGGGCAGCCCAGGCGGCCGATCCTGCGGTGCGCGGCGTGGTCTCGCTGTACGGCCCCGCGGACCTGGAGTTCGCGTGGAACTGCGGCAACCTCGACAAGGTGCTGGATTCGCCGCGGCTCATGACCCAGCTGATGGGCGCGCCGTATCCGGAGGCGGCGGACGAGTATCGCGACGCGAGCGCGTACTTCCACGTGCGCCGCGGCGCGGCCCCGACGTTGCTGCTGCACGGGCGGCTCGACCCCCTGGTGTGGCATCGCCAGAGCGCGCGCTTCGCCGCCCGCCTGCGGGAGGAAGGCCTCCCTCACGTCCACCTCGAGCTCCCGTGGGCGACGCACGCCTTCGACCACAACGTGCACGGGCCGGGCGGCCAGCTGGCGCTCTGGAGCGTGCTGCGGTTTGCGCAGGCGGTGTGCGGCGTCCGTCGCGCCACCGCGGCCGCCGTGTGAGCGCCCGCCGCGCCGGGCTCCGGCGGAGAGCGGTCTTCAGCCCGCCTCCGTCACCGGCTCGACGGATACGAAAAAGCCCGCTCCGAAGAGCGGGCTGAACTCGCGAACAAAAATGCGCTCAGCGGACGGTGGGGGCCAGCCGCATGAACAGGCCCGTCGCCTTCAGCAGTTCCCGATCGAGGAAATCATTCACCTCGCTCGGACGCAGGGTGTAGGTCCAGGTCTCGACGTGGGTTTTCCCGTCCTTGTCCACGGCCTTCCACAAGGTGACCTTCGTGTCGCACGTCGCACAGGCGTTGTTGTCGCGCTGGCTGTAGATGAAGTACGCGCGGTCATTCTCGGTCGTGGTGTAGATGTGGTCGTGCCAGCCCTGCTGGTCGACCTGATGATTGACCAGGGCCAGGCTCAGCGCCGGCGTCTGCGTGGTCACTTCAGTGGTCACCGTGACACGGCGACCATGGATCCAGGTGCGAGTCTCCTTCGTCTCAGCCTGGGCCGCCAGGGGCAGCGCGAGCAGGAGGGAGAGGGTAACAAGGCTCAGTTTCATGGCTCCGGTTATGCCCCAAAACGCGCCGCGCGACCATACGCCATTCGGAGTAAGCCGAAACGCTTTGTGGCCGGAGCGCAGGTCGGGCTCCGACCGCGCCGGGGTTGCTTTTAGCCCGGTTGGAGTATGGCGGCGAAGGGTCCCCTGCCCTCCTTTTCCCCCTTGTGACTTCCGGGCCGCCGGCTACGGGTGCTGCTCACCCATGACGAAATACGAAAAACTGGCCTTGGACTCCATCGCGGCGATGTGCGAGGTCACGGCGGCCCTGCTGAGCGACAACGGGGCGAAGGCCGAACTGCTCAGCCAGCACCTTCCCGGTCTCTCCGAGGAGGATCGCGCCGAACTGAAAAGCCAGGCGGAGGTTCAGCAGAACAACGCCCGGCAGCTGAAGGAGAACGCCACCACGCTGCGAGCCATCGTGGCCCACAATGAGACGAAGGGAATGAGGGAGTGAGGGAGTGAGGGGATCCCCGCTCCCTCTTTCCCTTTCCCTCACTGCGGCGTGGTGAGGCTGGCAATGTTCGAGTAGGTCGAGGCCAGCGTGTCCTGCCGCGCGCGCACCCGGTAGAAGTAGGTTTTCCCGCGCTCGAGCGTCGGATCGGTCGTCGTGGTGGTGTTGGGCGCAACGCTGGCGATGAGCGTGAACGCGATGTTGTCCAGCGAGCGTTCAATCTCGAAACCGGTCTCGGTCGTTGAATTGTCCGCCCAGGCCAGGGTGGCGGTCAGATTGGTCGGGGGAGGAGGAGGGGGCGGCGGCGGCGGGGGTGGTGGTGGCGGCGGCGGCGGGGGCGGCGTCCCGGACGCGAGCGCGGCCGCCAGGTCGAGCCGTCCGTTGGACTTCACCCGACCGGACATGGAGGGGATCGGCTCCGCGGACGAAAGGACCTGCTGGATGATCTGCTGGTGGGTGGAGCCGGGGAAACGGGCCCACAGCAAGGCGCACGCTCCAGCCACGTGCGGCGCCGCCATGGAGGTGCCTTCGGCGTAGAGATATTGCGTATCGGACCCGGCCCAGGCGGAGAACACGGGCGACCCGGGCGCGCCGATGTCCACGGTCACGCTCCCGTAATTGGAATAGCCGGCGCGATCGTCGATGCGATTGGTGGCCGCGACCGCGACGATGTTGTCGTAATCGTAGCTGGCCGGGTACAGCGGGGTGACGTCGTTGTTGCTGTTATCGTTTCCGGCCGCCGCGGTGACGATAATGCCGGCCGTGCGCAGGGCGACGATGGCATCGCGCAGGGCCTGGGAGTTGAAGCTGTAGTTGCCCCAGCTTGCCGTCACAATCTTCGCCCCGTGGCGGCGCGCGTAGTCCAGCGCGATGACCGCATCCGAAACGCTGTAGTTGGCTTGGGCGTCAATGAACTTGATCGCCATGATCTTCACCCGCCACGCCACGCCGGCGATGCCGACCGTGTTGTTGCCGACGGCGCCGACAATACCGGCCACGTGCGTGCCGTGCCCCCAGTCGTCCATGGGATTGCCCGTCCGCGTGAGCACGTTGATGCCGTGCACGTCGTCGACGTAGCCGTTGCCGTCGTCGTCCACGAGGTTCGTGCGCTTGTCGCGCCCCGATGCGTCGGTGCCGGACTCGCCGGGGTTCACCCACATGTTGCCGGCCAGGTCCTCGTGCGTGTAACGCACCCCGGTGTCGACCACGGCGACGATCACATTCGAGGCATCGGTCTGCAGATCCCAGCCGGCCTCCGCATTGATGTCCGCGCCCGCCCGGCCGCCGTAGATGCCGGTGTTTTTGAGATTCCACTGGTCCAGGTTGTTGTATCGGAAATCGTTTGGGGTCGCGAGGACCTTGAGGAGATAGTCCGGCTCGGCGTACTCGACACCCCCGCTGCCGCGAAACTGGGCCACCGCCGCGGCGACGGTCAGGCCCGGCGGCAGGTCAACCACGTCGACGCCCTGGGGGTCCGCGGCCCGATGACGCCAGCGCGTCCCCAGGCGCTGATGCAATCTTTCCAGGGCCTGTGGGGCGCCGTGAGGCCGGCCCTTGACGATGATCCGGTCCGGTCGGGCTGCGGCGGGCGTGACGATGCCGGGTTGCAGGTTGGTCACAGGTTCCATGGCCACGGCCGTCGTGAACAGCGACGTGAGCAGCGCCGAGGCGCGGATGAAGCGTGTAGAGATCGCGATCATACCCGAGGATAGAAGATCCCGGGGCGTCCTGCGCCGAGGTCTGCAGCCCACCAAGACCGGGTCCTGCGCCCGGTCGGTTCCGGGGTCGCGGACTCCCCGGAAAATCTCGTCGGTGAATCTCTGATACCCACGCGGCCGCCCCCCCCCGGGGCGCGTCGGTGGTCACAGGTGTGATCGGGAACGGTGGGTCGCGAGAGCGGGTTCGCCCACGCGAGCGATTCCCACCCCTCCAATCCGTGGTCACAGGTGTGACCGCGGATCGCGCAAACGACAAACATTGCTTTACCTTTTCGGCGGCGGGGTGGACGGACAGGGGGGCGCTGGCGCCGCCCATCCCCGCTGTGCCGGCGACTCGGGCGCGGAGCTGACAGAACCGCTCGTGTTTTCGTTGGTGTCGCGGCGCCGGCCCGGCATGGTCGCGGCCTTCGGACGATGAACAACCTGACCCTCTACCTCGCGGCGGTCCTGATCTGGGGCTCCACCTGGCTGGCGATCACGTTCCAGTTTGGAACGGTGGCGCCGGAGGTTTCCGTTGCCTATCGTTTCGGGCTGGCAGGCATCACGTTGCTGGCGTGGGCGTTGATCCGCGGCCTGCGGTTGCGGTTCTCCTGGCGCGAGCACCTCTGGATGGCGGCGCAGGGCGGGCTGCTGTTCGGGGTGAACTACGTCTGCGTTTATCTGGCGGAAACGCACATCAACTCCGGGGTCGTCGCGGTGCTGTTCTCGCTGATCGTGTTCTGGAATATTCTCGGGACCCGCGTGTTCTTCGGGACGCCGCTTCGTCCCTCGACCCTTTTCGCCGCCGCGCTGGGCGTCACCGGCGTCACCCTGCTGTTTCTGCCCGAACTCGGACACTCCAACGCCGGCGGCAACGGAGCGATCGGAGTCGGCTTCGCGGTGATGGGCACGATCTGCGCGTCGGGTGGCAATCTGCTCTCCGCCCGCAATCAGCGGCGCGGCCTGCCCGTGCTCCAACTCAACCTCTACGGCATGTTGTATGGCGCGGCCTTCGTGGCCTTGTATGCGCTCATGGCCGGCCGCACGTTCACGTTCGACTGGTCGGCGGGGTACGTCCTTTCCCTGGTTTATCTCGCCTGGTTCGGCTCCGTGATCGCGTTCGGGGCCTACCTCACGCTGGTCGGCCGGATCGGCGCCGATCGCGCGGGCTACAGCGGCGCCGTCATCCCCATTGTCGCGCTCCTGCTCTCGGTGTGGTTCGAAGGCCTCACGCTCGGCCTGGGCTCGATCATCGGGATCGTGCTGTGCGTGGTGGGCAACGTGATCGTGCTGCGGAAGAAAAAGGTCAGCTAAGGTTGAGCCTGGATTCCGAAGTAGCCACAGAGAGCCTAGAGCGGCTGCGCCGCAACCAAATCAATCCATTCAACAGAAGGTAACGAAGGAAACGAAGGATTGCGGGATCACTCGGCGCGGTCGTTCGGTTTTTGTGAAATCTGATTTGGAGGAACTGCTCCAATTCACGCAGCGGCCTTCGTTTCCTTCGTTACCTTCTGTTCAATGATTGGGATGACGCTCACCGCCGCGTCGGCGTGATGAAGCGGTAGGCGATAGGCAGTAGGCTGTAAGCGTCAGCTTTCAGCCCAATAAGAATGGCCGCAAAAAGGCGCAGAAGGCGCAAAAAACGGAGCGGCTTGAGTATGTAGTCCCGCGTTTACGCAGAATGCCTTGGACGGCAGTGCAATCCTTCAGCTTGCAGTATCCGCCCGTCTGAACTGCACGCTAAAGCTGCGCACCACCACGAGCCCTTTTCTTGCGCCTTCTTGCGCCTTTTTGCGGCCACTCGGTTTGGAGCCTATCGCCTAAAGCCTATCGCCTATCGCCTAAAGCTTTCCCCTTCCTCACTCATCCCGTCGCGAGAACAGATAGAGCAGATTGATCAGCGCGCTCAGGAATGCGGCCAGGTACGTCAGCGCCGCGGCGTTCAGCGTCTGGCTCACCCCGGGCATTTCATCGCGGTCGATGATCCCGAGGTTCACCAGCTCCACCTTCGCGCGCCGGCTGGCGTCGAACTCGACGGGCAGCGTCACCAGCTGAAACACCGTGAGGACACCGTAACAGAGGATGGCAATATCGAGCATCATGCCCGTCATGCCACCGGTGATGAAAATGCTACCGAGAATGGCGAAGGGCAGAATCTTCGACACGAAGTTCGTCGCCGGCACGAGCGCCATGCGGAAATTCAGCATCGAATAGCCGATCTTGTGCTGGATCGCGTGGCCCGCTTCGTGGGCTGCGACGCCCAACGCAGCCAGGCTCGTGCCCCGGTAGTTTTCCGAGGAAAGGACGAGCCGTTTGCCCAGGGGATCGTAGTGGTCGGTGAGATGCCCCTGCGTTTCCTCGATGGAGACGTCCGTGATGCCGGCGTTCGACATCACCGCCTCAGCCGCTTCGCGCCCGGTGATGCGCCCGCGTGAAGGGATTTGCGCGTTCTTGTTGTAGACGCTGGAGACCCGAAACTGCGCATACAGCGACAGAATCAGGACGCCAATGAACATCGCCCAAAAGACCGGCGGAGGAAGGAATGCCAGTGTAGGTATCATAGCGTGAAAGGAGTTGAGTGAACGCGCATAGGATACGCACTCCCGCCGTTTTTCCAGTCCAACCGGACTGGAAAATCGCCGCGTGGTTTCCACGGCCCACCCGGCTGCGCCGGGGCCCCGCGCAGCGGGGCCTCCTCACACCAGCTGCGGGGTGCTTTCGATGATTCCGCGCGAGATGGCGTAGCGGGTCAGGCCGGCCACGTCGTGGATGTTCAGCTTGTTCATCACCTGCTGGCGGTGCTTTTCCACCGTCTTGATGCTGATGCAGAGGTCGGCGGCGATCTGCTTGTTCACCTTGCCCTCGGCCACGAGCTGCAACACCTCGAGCTCACGCGACGTCAGCTGCTCGCTGTGCTTCTTGATCGGCTTGCCCTTGAGGTAAGCCTCGCGGTAGTAGTCGAGCAGCCGCTTCGAGATCGAGGGGCTGAAGAAGGCGTTGCCCTTGTAGGCTTCGCGGATCGCCTTGATCAGGTCGTTCGCCGCCGTCTGCTTGATCAGGTAGCCCGCCGCACCGGCCTCCGTCAGCTGATGGACGTATTCGTCATCGCTGTACGAGGAAAGCACCAGCACCTTCGTGGGGATGCCCTCCTTGATGATCTGGCGGGTGGCTTCGAGCCCGTTGAGCTGCGGCATCGCGATGTCCATGATCACGATGTCCGGGCCCAGGGTCTTGGCCATTTGCACGGCCTGACGGCCATTTTCGGCTTCACCCACGACCTCGATGTCAGGCTCCGCGGCGAGGAGCGAACGAAGGCCTTGTCGAACCACCGTGTGGTCGTCAGCAAGCAGCACATTGATTTTGTTCATAACTGGTGTGATAGGTTGAACCTTTGGGTTCGGTTGACGGAGACGATGGGTTCCCGCGACCCATCATGAGTTCGGGACTGAAAGGAATCTGCACGCGCACGGTCGTGCCGCGGCGCGGCTGGGAATCGATGGACAGGGTGCCATGCACCAGGCGCACACGCTCCTGCATGCCGATCAAACCGAGCCGGTCGGCGGCCGGCGCCGCGGGATCCACCGTCGGATCAGGCGCCCCGCGCCCGTTGTCGCTGATCTCGAGGCAGACCTGGTTGCCGTGCTCGGAGAGCTTGATCTTCACCTTCGAGGCGCCCGCGTGCTTGTACACGTTCGTGAGGCACTCCTGCGCGATCCGGTACAGCACGGTGCCCTGCTGCACATTGAGCTTCCGCACGTCGGCGGTGTTCTCCAGTTCGACCGCGACGCCCGTTCGCTCGGTGTAGGTCTTGACGTAGTTCTGCATCGCGGCGAACGGCCCGAGATGGTCAAGCATCGGCGGCCGCAATTCCCGCGCGAACCGGTGCACCATTTCCATCGACTGCTCCAGCAGGGCCTGCGCGCTCTCCACCTTGCGGGCGAATTCCGGATCGGACTGCGCGTGGCTCCGCAGCATCGCGATGCTCACGTTGGCCGCCGTCAGCGTCTGCCCGATCTCGTCGTGCAGTTCGCGGCTGATGTGGCGGCGTTCCTCCTCCTGGGCGGTGAGCACCTTGTTCGACAGCTGGCGCAGGTTCTCCTGCATCGCCCGGGCTTCTTCGAACAGATGGATGTAATGCTCGCGGCTTTCCCGCAGCGCCGTCTCCGCCTGCTTCCTTTCGCGGATGTCGCGCACAATGCCCGTGAGGAACACGCCGTCCCGGGTCTTCCACGTGGCGACGCTCAATTCGGCCGGAAATTCCGAGCCGTCGCGGTGCTGCCCGCACGTCTCCAGCGGCCGCTGCAGCAGCTGCCGCGCATTGCCCGACACCAGGCGGCGCAATTGATACCGCGTGAGCGCCCGGCGCCCCGGCGGCACCAGCCGCGTGAAGACCTTCCCCAGCAGCTCGCTCCGCTTGTAGCCGAACATGTGCTCGGCGCCCCGGTTGAGCGCCACGACCCTGCCGGCGGCATCGATCGTGACGATCGCATCCCGGGCCGATTCCACCACGGATCGGAATTTCAGCTCCGACTCCTCGGTGGCCTCCTGGGCTGCCTTCCGCGCCTTCACCTCAAGTTCGAGCCGCGCGTTCGTGGTCGCCAGCTGCCCGTTCCGCTCCTTGAGGGTGTCGTTCAGGCTCTTGAGCCGGTCGCACGCGTCGCGAAACCCGCGGTGCGCGGCTTCGAAGGGCGACAACGCCTCCATCAGGAACGTCTCCACCGCCTTCGCCAGCCGGACGGTCGCGACCGGCGCCGCCGTCGACGCCACGAGCGTGACGAGCGCCTCCTGGTGCAGCCGCACCATGTCGAGCACCCCGCAGCCGGCGTTGAGCGCCGAACGCCCGAGTTCATAGGCGTTTTGGAGATGCGCCTCCTCGCCGCTCGCCGCATAGGTGGCCAGCGCGTCGCGGTAGGCGGCGACGAGAGCGGTCCACGTGCTAGCTTTCATAATCCTCCAGGATTTTGCAGGCCAGCACCAGGGCGTCGTCGGTTCCGCGGAATTTCTGGCGCAGGATCCCCTGGACCAGCTGCGGGAGCGGCTCCCTCGCATTCACCCGTTCGCCAAAGTCTTCGCGGACGCCGTCGGTGGCAAACACCACCACGTCGCCCGGCTCGAGGGCGATCTCGCAGGGCTGCAGCGGCGGCAGCTGGTAACCCACGACTCCGTTGCGCAGCAGCACCGTCTCCCGGGGCGGCGTCACTTGCCGCGGCCCACGGTCTCGCCGTACCACGACGGTCTCGACATTCCCCACCCCCACCGCGCTCGCCGTGCGGCGGCGGGCGTTGATCGAGACGATCGTCATGGCCGCACCCCGGGTCTGCTTCAGCGCCGCGTGACAAAGCCGCATCAGCTGGACGACCGGTTCGTCGGCATGGTCGGCCAGCACGTCGGCCGCCGTCTTCGCCGCCCGCGTGGCCTCGTCTCCGTGTCCGAGGCCGTCGATCACCGCCATGAGCAGCCCGTCCGCGGATTTCGCCACCAGGTGCTGGTCGCCGGAAACGGTTTCTCCCGGGAGCGTGCGGGCCACCACGCTCCATTCGATCCCTGCCTCACGATGCACGGCGGCGTCCATGGTCAGCGTTTCCATTTCCGCATCGTGATGGTCGTGCCGCGGCCGACCTCGGACGCGATGTCGAACTCGTCCATCAGCCACTTGGCGCCCGGCAGCCCGACGCCCAGACCCTTGCGCGTGGAATAGCCGTACTGCATCGCCTGCGCCACATCCCGGATGCCCGGGCCCTGGTCCCGCGCCACGATCTCGATGCCGCACCGATCGTTCCGGACTCCGTTGAGCACCGGCGCCATGACGATCTCGCCGCATTTCGCGTGGTCGACGATGTTGCGCGCCACCTCGGAAATCGCGGCCGCGATCAACGTCACATCGGCGCCGTTGAAGCCAAGCTCCTGCGCCAGCGCGCGACCGCGTTGCCGGGCCGTCACGATGTCGACGGCGGAATTGATGGGCGTTTGCGACTCAGTGTCCATCCGGGCGCGCGCGCTTCGTCTTTCCGTTGAGGTACAAAAGGCCTTCCTCCAGATCCAGTGCCGTGCCCACGCCCTCGAGCGTGAGGCCCAGCTGCACCATCGCGAAGGCGACATCCGGCTGGATGCCCACGATCACCGTCTCCGCCCCGCGCAGCTTGAGCATGTGCGCAATCCCGCGGAGCATCCGGGTCGCAAAGGAATCGATGACATCCAGCACGGTCACGTCGATGATCACGCCGCGCGACCGGTACGTCCCCACCTTCGCCCCGAGATTGTCCCGCAGCTGCACGAGGTCCGCATCGGAAAGCACCGCTTGGATGCTCGCGATGAGATAGTCCCCCTGCTTGAGGATGGGGACCTGCATCGGGGCAGGCGTGAGGGGGGCGCGGGGGTTCATGACGCGTTGGGCTCGGCGACGACGCGCTGGGCGCCGGTTTCATTCGTCATGACCACCTTGTAACCGAGCAGGAGCTCCGCCTCCTCGATGCCGCCCTGAAGGTCGCCGACGGCGTTCATCTTGCTCAGGTCGACGCCGATGGTGACGAGCGTCTGGGCGATTTCGGCGGACAATCCGGTGATGATGACGCTGGCGCCCATCAGCCGGGAGGCCTCCACCGTCTTCACCAGGTGGTTGGCCACCGCCTGGTCGATCGTCGGCACGCCCGTGATATCCACCACCACCACCTTGGCGCGGTTGGCGCGGATCCCGCGCAGCAGCTGTTCGGTCAGCTGGCGGGCCCGGTGGGCGTCGATCGCCCCGATCATGGGAAGGATGAGCAGCCGCTCGCGAACCTGCAGCACCGGCGTCGAAAGTTCCCGGATCGCCTCCTGCTGCTGGCGGATGACGCGCTCGCGTTCCTGCACAAAGCTGACCGCCACGGTGTTCGCGATGCGGTTGGCCGCCGGTTCGTAGGCATCGAGCACCCGGTTGAGCAGCTCGAAATTGTCCTGATACTTCTTGAACAGCGAGCGGGCGAGCACGTCGCGGAGCAGCAACACGATGCCGACCACTTCATGGGTCTCGACGCCGCGGGGTATGATGCGCTCGGAGAGATTCCGCGCGTACGCCTGGAGTGCCTCGACGCTGCCGGTCTCGAGCACCTCGACGTAGTTGTCGTAGACAGAGGTGGCCTCCGAGAAGATCTCGTCCTTCGTCATCGCGGTGAGCAGCTGCGCATCCGTGATGCGGCGGGCCCACTCCTCACGCAGCTGCGTCCGGTTCTGCCTCAGGTGTGCGACAAGTTCGCGAAGCAGAGGGTCACTGTAGTCGGCCTGAGGTGCGGAAGGATGGGTGATATTCTGGATCTTAAACTCGGTTTTGCGTTTCATCGCTGGAAGATGAGGGGTGGGTAAGCACGGCAGGAACAGGTCGTTGGAAAGCAGTTGTGCCCTGACTGTATCCGGTTCTCCGCCGCGCCAGAATAGGGCCTACAGCGACCACCAAGGTAGGGATCCACCCCACCGGATTTTTCACCCCGCCATGGGGGATTTCCCGCAACCCTTCTCGTGCCCTCAATCTCTCCGGCGCGCCCGGGTTTCGTGCTCGTAATCGTGCTCGTGCTCGTGCTTGCACCGGGCCCTTTTCGAACTCCGACCACGGCCCTCGATCACGAGCACGAGCAAGAGCACGAGACTCGTGCCCCGCCGGCCCCTGCAGGCAGGAGAGAAAGAGAAAGATTAAGATTCAGAGAAAGACCGAAGGGCTGCCCCCGCCACCCCGCTTCTCTTAATCTCTCCGCGGATGGAGGTCGTGCTCCGTTCGTGCCGCCGCGGGCGCGTCGTCAGGCCCAACCCTCCCTGCATCTTGGGTCCACACCCACTCCCCCCCGGTCGCCGTGGCCGTTACCCTCCTGTCACAAATCGGCAAGAACCACGTTACAACCGTCCATGCGACTGCTTTTCGTCCACGAACGTTTTGGCGCCTTCGGCGGCGCGGAGGCCAATGTCCTGGCAACCGCGTCTGAACTCAAGGCGCGCGGGCACACGCTCGCGATCCTCCACGGCCCTTCCACGGGTCGGGACGAGGCGCCGTGGTGCAGCGTCTTCGCCGAACGCTTCGCCCTGCCTCCGCAGGGCGCCGTGCCCTCCGTTCGCACCGCCGTGACCGCCTTCCGGCCCGATGTGGTCTTCATGCACAAGATGGCGGACCTGACGGTCGTCGAGGCCCTCACCCAGACGAGCCCGCCGGTCGTCCGCATGGTTCACGACCACGACCTGTACTGCATGCGCGGGTACAAGTACAACCCGCTCACGCGGCAGATCTGCCAGCGGCCCGCTTCGGGGTACTGCCTCGTCCCCTGCGGCGCCATGCTGGCGCGTAACCGCGAGGGCACGTTTCCCCTGCAGTGGATCAGCTACGGCGACAAGCGCCGCGAGATCGAACTGAACCGGCGCTTCGCCCGCGTGATCGTCGCGAGCACCTACATGAAGACGGAGCTGACGCGGAACGGATTCAACGAGCAGGCCATCGAGATCCACCCACCCGTGCCGCGCCCGGCCGAGTTGGGCATCGCACCGGATTTCGGTTCGCGCAACCGCCTCGTCTACGCCGGCCAGATCATCCGCGGCAAGGGTGTCGACGTGCTCCTCGAGTCGCTGGTCCATGTCCGCCAGCCCTTCGAGTGCATGATCGTCGGCGACGGCAGCCACCGGGCCTATTGCGAGGGCCTGTCCAGGAGCCTCGGGCTCACGGATCGGGTTCACTTCACCGGTTTCGTTTCCCAACCCGTCATCGCCCAATACTACCGCGAGGCTTCGGTGGCCCTGATGAGTTCCGTCTGGCCCGAACCGTTTGGCGCCGTGGGGCTGGAGGCCATGCGCTATGGCCTGCCCGTCGTCGCGTTCGACGCCGGCGCGATCGGCGAATGGCTGGTCGACGGCTGGAACGGCTTCCTCGTCCCCTGGATGGACCGCGCTCGTTACGCCGCGGGGATCGACGAACTGCTGCGGGACAAGATGCTCGCGCGGCGCATGGGCGAGCGCGGCCGTGATTGGGTCACCGAGCGGTTCGCCTTCGGCAAGTACATCAACGGCCTGGAGGACCTGTTCGCGCGCGTGAGCAAAGCCCCGCCGCCGGCGGTGCGTCCCGTCGCTGTCGCCAGCGTGCCCCCCAAACCCAGCCCGGCCCTCGCATGAACGCGCCGCGTCAATCTTTCACTCGCATGGCAGCACCGGCGCCCGGTCGCCCCGCGGAAACCAGGCACCGTCCGCCCACGGCCGGAGCCTCCCGCGGGCCGCAGCCTGCCGTCAGCGTGAAGACCATCGCCGTCGTCGGCGGCAGCGGCGCCGGTAAAACGTGGTTCGTCCGGCGGCTTTGCCGGGTCTTCGGAGGCGCCGCAAGCCATCTGTCGCTGGACGATTTCTATCGCGACCGTTCACACCTGTCCATGGGCCGGCGGGCCCGCCTCAATTTCGACATTCCGGACGCGATCGACTGGTCCGACGCGGCCACGGTCCTGCAGCATTGCCGCGCCGGGCGGCCCACCGCGCTCCCCGCTTACGACTTTGCCACGTATTCCCGCCAGCCCGCCCGGCGTTCCTGGGAGCCGCGGGCGCTCGTCTTCGCTGATGGCCTCTGGCTGCTGCGGCCCGCGGAGATGCGTCCGCTTTTCGACCTGAAGCTGTACCTCGACACCCCGACCGGCCTCCGGCTCGAACGTCGGGTCGCGCGCGACACGGCGGAGCGCGGCTACACCGCCGAGGCCGTGCGGGAGCGACTGGAGTCGATGGTGCTCCCCATGCACGCGCGCTATGTCGAGCCGCAGAAGCGCCACGCCCACCTGGTCCTGTCGCAACCCTACCGGGAAGCCGAGGTCGCCGCGCTCGCAGCGGCGCTCTGGCCGCTCGTCGCGGATCTCGATCTCCCCGTCGTCGCCGATCCCGGCACCCTCCGTCAGGAACTTCTCACTGCCCTGCTCCACCATGAATACGCCAGCTGACCCCAAGGTGGCCGGCAGCGCCCCCCCGGTGACCACCGGTCTCCCCCCCGAGGCGGTCGTCGGATACCGCGGCGAGGGCCCGGCCGTGCGCCGCTCCGCCGCCATCGACACGACCGCCGCCCGCCCGACCGACCCGATGCGTCTCCACCTCGACTCCGTCGACCATTTCGCCGCGCTTGCGACCCCCTGGGGCCGGCGCCGCCAGCAACTCTATCTCGCCTGGAAACGCGCCAGCTGGCGTTGTGTGGTGCAGGGGACTCATCTCGCGAAGCGCGCCGTGGACATCGTGCTCAGCGCCGCCGCCCTCGTCGCGCTCAGCCCGGTCTTTTTCACCCTCGCGCTCCTGATCAAGCTCGAGGACCGCGGCCCGATCTTCTTTCGCCAGGTGCGCGTGGGCCAGTGGGGACGCGAATTCCGGATGTTGAAGTTCCGTTCCATGCGCGTCGACGCAGAGCAACGCCTCAAGGAACTCCTCGCCCTCAACCAGCACACCACCGGCGTCACCTTCAAGATCAAGGGCGACCCGCGCGTCACCCGGATCGGGCGTTTCATCCGCAAGTACTCCCTGGATGAACTACCGCAATTCTACAACGTGCTGGTCGGCGACATGTCCTTGGTGGGTCCTCGCCCACCTGTGCCGCGCGAAGTGGCGCTGTACTCTCTGGCCGATCGACGTCGTCTGGCAGTCAGACCCGGCATTACCTGCATCTGGCAGGTGAGCGGCCGGGCGGGGATCGATTTTCCCGGACAGGTGAAGCTGGACGTGCGGTACATCGAAAGCCGCAGCTTCCGCCAAGACCTCAAGATTCTCCTCAAGACCATTCCAGCCGTCCTTTCCGGTGACGGCGCGTACTGATGAAAGCCATCCTCATTTGCCCCGCTGAACGTCCTGCCGTCGCCGAACTCGGCGCGCAGGCGCCCCTCGTTCTCGCCCCCATGCTCGGCCGCACGCCGCTGACGTGTTGGGTCGAGTCGTTGGCGGCGCGCGGCATCAAGGAGGTGCTGGTGCTGGCGGCCGACCGCCCGGCCCGTCTCCGCGACCACGTCGGCGATGGGCGCCGGTGGGGGGTCCGGGTCGACATCCAGCCCACCGCCCACGAGCTCTCGATCGAAGAGGCCCGTGCCCGCTACGCGCGCGTCGAGGCCGCCTCCGACGCGATCGATATCAGCCTGGTGGATCACCTGCCGGGCCTGCCGGAGTTCCCGCTTTTTGAAAGCTATGCCGGCTGGCTGGCCGCCCAGCAGGCGTGGATCCCCCATGCCGTGACGCCCGGCCGCGTCGGCGCCCACGAACAAAGCCCCGGCGTCTGGGTCGGGCTCCAGGCGCACATCGACCCGAGCGTCCAATTGCAGGCCCCATGCTGGATTGGAGACTATGCCCGCGTCGAGGCCGGCGCCACCATCGGCCCCGGGGCCGTCGTCGACGATCGCTGCGTGATCGAGGAGGGCGCCCGCATCGTCGACAGTGTGGTCGGACCCGACACGTTTGTCGGCAAGTTCGTCTCCCTCGAGCAGTCGCTCGCCTTCGGCTCCCGGCTGATCCACTGCCGGCTCAATTCGTCGCTGCGCGTGCCCGACGACTTCCTCCTGGCCGATCTCTCCGATCGCCCCGAACCCACCCACCGGCCGACGCTGGGGGGCCGGCTGGCCGCCGGTCTGACCATGGCGGTCTCCACCCCGATCGCGCTGTGCGTCATCCTGCTCTCCCTCGTCCGGGGCGAGGCCCCGTTCACCTTGCAGCTCGGTCTTCGTCCCCAGCGGGCCGGTCGCCGGGTCTCTCCCGACACGTTCGGCTACTACGAACTCACCGGCGCGAAGACCTGGCTGCGACGCTGGCCCCAGTTCTGGTCGGTGATGCGCGGCGACATGACTTGGACCGGCAACCGGCCGCTCCGCCCCACCCAGGCCCTCCTGCTCGCCAACGACTTCGAACGCCTGTGGCTCTCCGCCCCCGTCGGACTGATCTCCCTGGCCGATGCCCATGGGTGCCCCGACGGCATCAGCGACAACGCCATCGCGCACGCGAGTTACTACGCGGTCCACGCGAACTGGCGTCTCAACGCCTCCATCATCGCCCGGTCCGTCTTTCTCGCCGCCCAGGTGTGGCCGTTCCGCAGCCCCCGCCGCCGCGAAGTTCCCGTCCACCTGCAGAACCTCGCCCAACGCCAGGAACTCTGACGGCCGCAACGGCCTAATGCAGAAGGATGAATGCAGAATGCAGAATTTCCGAACCCCGGACCCAATCTACACCCGCCTTCTGCGTCCCCTGTCCCCTGTCTCCAGCCCTCCGCCTTCCGCCTTCCGTCCTCCGCCCTGTCCCCCATCTCCCAACAGCCTTCAGCCTAAAGCCTAAAGCTTACCGCCTGGGGCCTACCGCCTACCGCCTAACGCTTACCGCTTAACCACTCCCGATGAAAATTGAGCACGACGGCAATCATCTCCGCGTCAGCGAAATCGCCGAACTCAACGCGATCAACGCGTCCCAGTTCCGCGACGAGGTTCGCGCGGCCCTGCCCACCTCCCCCGAATCGATCGAGATCGACCTGACCGACACGAAGTTTGTCGACAGCTCCGGCCTCGGCGCGCTCTTCGCCCTGTACAAGGCAGCGCACCATTCGCGGGACGGCGTCACCCTGCGCCTGCTGAATCCGCGCCCGCCGATCCAGCAGCTCTTCGAGCTGACCCAGCTGCACCAACTGTACGAGATCGCCCGCCGCTGAACCGTGCCGGCCCTCCACGCAGTCCCTCCACCCGTGCGCCGCCAGCCGCGCACGCATCGTCTCCGCCGCGACCCCCAGCGCGCGCTGCGGCGGCGGCCCCCTGGCGCCCGATGAACGAAAACGTCATTCCCGCCGAGCGGGGCGTGTCCAACCGCGTCGTCTTCAAATGCGACCTGGCCTCCGCGCGCACTGCCACCCGGATCCTGCGCAATTTTCTCGCCGAGCACGGTCTCGACGAGACCGAGTTGTTCCAATGCGAGCTCTGCCTCGCCGAAGCCTGCAACAACGCGGTCCAGTACGCCCCGGCCGACGCCGCTGACACGCCGGTCGTGGCCGAAGCAATCTTCCTCGGCACCGGCATCGAGCTGCGCGTCACCGACCACACGCAGGGCTTCGAACTGCGCGAGCGTCCCGCCAACGTCGCACCCGAACGCGAGAACGGCCGCGGGCTCTTCATCATCCAGTCCTTCATGGACGACGTCCGGTACTACCGGGGCGCCGGCCGCAACACGCTCGTGATGCGGAAGGCGCGGACCCGTCAGCAGCACCGCCCGGCGCACGACGCCGCCGTCGCCACCCTCGAGGATGCCCGCCGCCAGCTCGAGAGCTGCCAGCAGACCATCAGCGGCATGGCCCGGGAACTGTGCGTCCGCTCCGAAACCCTCGCCGCCATCTTTCGCTGCTCCGCCGAACTCGGCCGCACCAACGATCTCGAGGGCTTCGGTCAGCGCCTGCTCGGCGACCTCATGCACCTGACCACCGCGGACTGGTTCGTCCTCCGGCTGGTGCCCGTGGGCGAGCAGCGGCTCGTGGTGTTTGCCGCGTCGGATCCGGCGCTGCGTTCGCCGCCGCTGCCGCTCAACGTGACCACCGAGCGGGCCGTGCCGATGGAACTCGCCGCCGCCCTCAGCCACCGCGTGGTGGAATTCGATCTGGCCGGGGGCACTCCGGCCGGCGAACCGCTGCAGGCCGCGGGCGAGACCGCCAGCGGCCTGGTCCAGCCGCTCCTGTTCGGCGAGAAGCTGGTCGGCACCCTCTCCATCGGCCACCGGCAGCCGTATCAGTTCAATGGACTCGAGGCCGAGATGATCCGCACCTTCGCCGAATTCATGGCCGTGCAGGTGATCAACGTCCGCCACGTCGAGGACCAGATGCACGCCCGGATCGTGGCGCACGAACTCGACATCGCCCATCGCATCCAGCGCGCCCTCCTGCCGCGGCAGCTTCCGCCCCTCCCCGGGTTCACGCTCGCCGCCAGCTGGGAGAGCGCGCGCCAGGTCGGCGGCGATTTCTACGATGCCATCACCCTCGACGAAGACTCGCTCCTGCTGGTTGTCGCCGATGTCATGGGCAAGGGGGTCCCGGCCGCCATGTTCGCCACGATCATGCGCAGCCTGCTCCGCGCCCTCGTGGGTCGCAGCCGCCGCCCCGGCCAGCTTCTGAAACAGCTGAACGAGCTCCTGTACGAGGAACTGTCCTCCGTGGGGATGTTCATGACGGTGCAACTGGTGCTGGTCGACGTGAAGCGCCGCCAGCTGACCGCCGCCAGCGCCGGGCACTGCCCCGTCCTGCTGGCCTGCGGCGGCCAGGTGGCGCCCCTGCGCGTCACCGGCACCCCCCTCGGCGTGCTGGCCCATTCGACCTATCGCGAACAATCGGCCGAACTCGGCGCCGACTGTGCCATGGTGCTCTACACCGACGGGGTCACCGAGGCTCTGAACCCCGCGGGCGAGATGTTCGGCCAGGAGCGGTTCATCGAGTGGCTCACGGCGCACCTGCCCGACGCCGGCCACGCCGACGCCCTGCGCGTCGCGCTCAACGCCGAGCTCGAGCGCTTCTGCAACGGCGAACCGCTCCGCGACGACCAGGCGTTCATCGTCCTGCTCGAACAGCCCCGCGCCACCTCCCTCGCTCCGACGCGC
This sequence comes from Verrucomicrobiota bacterium, assembly GCA_023457715.1. Classification (GTDB taxonomy): domain Bacteria; phylum Verrucomicrobiota; class Verrucomicrobiia; order Opitutales; family Opitutaceae; genus ER46. Next base: position 158 of record JAEWKR010000106.1, on the reverse strand, counting down.
ACGACCGGCGACTTCATCACGTCGACCGCCAAGCTCCCCCCCGCCCAGACCGACGACCCCGCCTTCCTCACCCGCGCCCGCAGGTAATCCCCTGACTCCACCTGCATCCCGCATCCCGCCTCCCGCATCCCGTATCCCGCATCCCGCATCCCGCATCC
>JAEWKR010000105.1 GCA_023457715.1 Verrucomicrobiota bacterium | reverse complement strand
CGTCGCTCACCTCCAGGTTCTCCGGCAACCGCACCAGAATATGGAAATGATTCGAGAGGAGCACGAAGGTGAGCACCTCGATCCCGGCAAAGTCAGACACCTGCCATATCAAACCCCTCAAAAAGTGCTTGGCCTTCTCATCAATCAACTGCTCCCCGTTCACCGTCCGACTGATCAGGTGATACACCCCGCGACCGCCTCCGGGAACAACTCGGATCCGTGCTCTGCGCATGGACCGCATGCCAACTCTTCTTTACCTTCTCGTCAAACTTTTTTTGTCTTCCAGGAGTGAGCGTGTTCGTCCCGCCAGATTGGACTTGGTCTCTGCGACGAGGGACTGTCCCCAGGTGGGGACCGATGACCTCGATTCGTCTACAAGCCGACTGTCCGTCGCCTCCGGCCGTTGCGCCGCCCGGACGCAGGTCTCTCATTTCTCCGCTCATGCGTTTCCTTTCCTTGTGCGCCCGGTTTGGATTGTTGACCGGGTTACTCATGTACTCCGCGTTCAGTGCGTCCGCCCCGGGCAACCTGCGCACGTTCGCGGAATTTCGTTCGCGGGATACCTGCATCGTGGCTGACCCTGCAACGGGCGAATATTGCGCTGTCGGTCCCGGCCGGACGCAAGGCTCGGACCAGCGATCCCGTCGCCCGGCTATTGTCGTGTACACCAGCAAGGACCTGAGGCACTGGTCGGGTCCGCGCACCTTGTTCACGCCCGAACCCACGTTCTGGGGCGCAACGCCCATCCGTGGAATCTGGGCACCGGAAATGCATCACTACCGCGGCAAGTGGTACCTTTTCGCCACCTTTGATACGGAAGAACAGCTGGCCGAGCAGTGGCGGGACTGGTTGCCGCGCGTGCGTCGAGGCACTCAGATCCTAGTGGGCGATTCGCCACACGGGCCGTTCAGGCCATTCGCGCCCACGGCCACGCTGCCGGCAGACATGATGACCCTGGATGGCACCCTCTGGGTGGAGGATGACGTGCCCTACATGGTCTTCTGCCACGAGTGGGTGCAGATCAAGAACGGCACTGTTTGCTTTGTACGCCTGAAACCCGACCTTTCGGCGACCGACGGCGAACCCGTGCGACTCTTCGAAGGCAGTGATGCTCCATGGGCCGTGAAGTCTGCGCAGTGGGGCTGTCACGTGACCGACGGTCCTTCCCTGGTGCGCTCGAAATCGGGCAAGCTGTTCCTGGCTTGGTCGGGTTTCGGGGCCGAGGGCTACACGACGGGCGTTGCCATTTCCGATTCCGGTAAACTGGCAGGTCCCTGGCGGCAGGCGCCCGAGCCATTGTTTGCTGATGACGGCGGACATCCCTTTCTCTTCCGGCGCCACGACGGCCAGCTGATGCTCGCACTGCACAGCCCGAACAAGACGCCGAACGAACGCGTGCATCTCTTCGAGGTGGAAGACACGGGGGAGACCCTGCGGATCATCCAACCTTTCTCAAGACCCCCGAGGTAACAGGCCAAAGAATGAAGCAGCGGCTTCTCCGTGAACGGGCGCAATGCCAGAACTCGGTTGCCCGATAAGGAATGGGCGGGACCAGAGACCTCGAGCTACGCATACCCGTGATTCAGGGGACCCGCTAGCGGCCAAGTGAGGGTTTCAAGGGGTTCAAGGGTCTGTCCCCGTGAGTCATTTCGGCCAAGGGAGGGTTCAAGGGTCTGTCCCCGTGGACCCGTCCCCGTGGGCCCTCTTCCAGATCTGTCCCTATCGGTTCCTAATCAAGGTCCGGGCCTTTGCGCCGCCGCGGAAAGGTCTGTCCCCATCGGCGCAGCTTCGCGTTGAGCCGTCTGTCCCGCTTCATCGGGACCGCGGATGGTCTCCAAGGGGGAGATGCCGATGTCTCTCCAAGGGGTCTGTCCCCGAACGCCGTTCAAGGGGTCTGTCCCCCAAGACCGTGGCCGTTTTCCTACCCCCGTCCCCGATCGTGCCGTCGAACCTGCTCGATGATTCGGTGCAGCCATCCGCGAACCCGTTTGGTCTCCACGGCGCTCCAAGCCTCAAGAAATTCGAGCCAGTCGGTGTTCGCTTCCCGCGCGATGTCATCGATGACCAGTTTGAGCGTGCGCAGATTCCGGTTGGGCATTCTCGCGTGGACGAACGGCAGATCGAGCTGCCCTCCCGCCCTGACCGCGCGAACGTGCTGCCTCACAAGCTTCAGCCAATTCTCGGCCGCATTCCTCTCTGCCAACGCCAAGCCGTGCGCCGTGTAAGTCAGCAAAGGGAAGCCGTCCACCGACTCGAGCGCGATAATCCGTTCCTCAATCAACGCATCGACCCGCGCGAGGACATCCTCCGCCGGTACGCCTGCGAAGCGCCCATAGCCTCGCGCCTGCTCAGCGCCGAACTGCAGGACTCGCCTGGCCTTGCTGCCACGCAGCGCCATCACAAGCGTGGTGCGCCCCGCCCGGCCCACCAGGCAATCCACCACGCTCAACATCGCGCGACGTTCGCTGTCGGTCACTGTGACCATTGACGCGATGGGGTACCCCGGGTTCAGCCGAGTGCAACCTGAAACTCCCGGCCCCCGCACACCGATTCAGCCCGTATTCCGCAGTCCCGCCGCGATGCAATTGATCGTAAGCAACAGATGCCGCTGATCCTGCTCCGTGGCGGTGCCTGCACGCACCCGTTGCAGCAGTTGGACCTGCAGCCGGTTCATTTCCCGGATCACGGGGAACCGGAGCTGCGCCGCAGCCGCGAAGCCGGGCACCAGTGATTCGAGCGGCGCCGGCGCGGCGAGGTCCCGCAGCACCGCCTGTGCGGCGCCGTGCTCGCCCTGAATACGGCCGAAGACGCGGTCGCGCACGTCGCGCGCGGGACAGAGCTCCGCGTACCACGCGGCGACCTCCATGTCGGCCGTCAGCACACCCGCGGCCAGCGAGCGGAGCAGGTTGTTGAAGAACCGCCATTCTCCCGCCATCCGACGCACCCGGACGGCGCGCTTCGGATCCGCAAGGGCGGCGCGCAACGCGGTGCCGGCGCCATACCAACCCGAGATTCCGTGCCGGTTCTGGGTCCACGCGAACACCCAGGGAATGGCGCGCAGGTCCGCCACGCCTTTGGTCGCCTTCCTTTTGGCCGGCCGCGAGCCGAGGTTCAGCTCCCCGATGAAATCCACCGGCGTCGTCGCCAGGAAGTAGTCCACGAAACCGGCATCATCCACGAGCACACGGTAGGCAGCCTCCGCCTCGGTCGCGATCTGCGCCATCTCGTCATGGAACTCCTGCGGGGCCCGCACCCGGCCGAGTTCGTTCTCCAGACTCGCGGCCATGACGCTACCGACCAGCCGGCGAAGGTTGTGCAGCGCCGTATCGGGATTGGCATACTTGAGCGAGATGGTCTCGCCCTGCTCGGTGATCTTGATCCGACCGGTCAGCGTGCCAGCCGGGAGGGCGAAAAGCGTTCGATCGGTCGGGCCGGCCCCCCGGGAGATGGAGCCGCCCGTACCGTGGAAAAACTTTAACGCCTGGCCCGCCTGCTCCGCCGCGCGCACGAGCCGGTCCTGCGCGCTGTGCAACTCCCACGCCGCCGCCACCAACCCACCGTCTTTGTTCGAATCCGAATAACCGATCATCACCTGCTGCACGGCGCCCGGGGCCGCCAACCGCTTCCGCACGGGTTCGCAGGCGAACAACTCCGCCGTGGTTCGGGGCGCCCGCCGCAGATCGTCAATGGTCTCGAACAACGGCACCACGGACAACCGGCAGAGGTCGTCGGCGAACCCGCCGCCCTCCTTCAGCAACAGGTAAACCATGAGCAGGTCGGACACCTCGCGCGTCATCGAAACGATGAAGGACCCAAGGCTGCGCGGATCGATCTCGGCCAGCGCCCAGGGCACGAGACGAAACGTTTCCAGTACCTCCTGGGTCGCCGGCGAGTACGCATGCCACGGTGCGACGAGCGGCCTGCGGCCGGCAATCTCCGCGAGCAGCCATTCCCGGCGCTCACTTTCACTCAACCCGCGGTACGGCGAGCCCACCGCCACACGACGCAACTCGTCCATCGCATTCTCCAGAGTCTCACTGTTCTGGCGCAGGTCCACCTTCGCGAGGTGGAAGCCAAACGCCTTCACCCGGATCTCCAGCGGACGCAGCCACGCCGCCGCCGCGGTGGGCGCTCCGCCCTGCTCCAGACTGCGGCGAACCACTCCCAGATCATTCGCGAGTTCCGCGGCCTGCCGGTACGCATGCGCCGGCCAGCGTTCCCGCGGCGTCTCCGAGGTCAACGCGTCGCGCCGGGCCTCCAGCCGGCGGATCATCGCCGCGAGTTTCTGCCGGTAGGGCTCGTGGGGATTCCGTTGCAGCAAGGCCGGCCAGCCGGGCACCGTCTCCGCGTCCACGCGCAACGAGGCCTCCAGCTCCTCGCTCACCTGCGCTCGTCGGGCCGAAGCGCTGAAGATCGGCACGAGCGTCCGCATCTCGTCGAGATAACAATCCACAATGAACCGCGCGTGCCGACGCAGCGTCTGCCGGGTCACCTCCGCGGTGACGAATGGATTCCCGTCGCGATCCCCGCCGCGCCAGCTCGAGAACCGCAGCAATGGCGGGATATCAAAGTTCGCCCCGGGATAATTCTCGCCGAGTTGTTCGTAGAGTTCGGACACCACCCGCGGCACCAAGGGATAGAAGGAGTGCCGGAAGTAGAACAACCCGTTGTCCACCTCATCGACCACCCGAGGTTTCTCGAGGTAGATGTCGCCCGTCTGCCACAGCAGTTCGAGGCTCCCGCGCAACTGAACCCGCGCCACCTGCCTTTCCTCGTCCCCGCCCGCCCGCGCGAGGTCCTGCAGGGCCCCATAGATGCGGCGGTGCGACTCGAGCACGGTCACGCGTTTTGACTCAGTGGGGTGCGCGGTCAGCACCGGCTGGATCTCAAACCGCCGCAGAAACCGGCCGATCTGTTCCGCCGTCGCCCCGCTCTGCCGCAACCGTCGGACCGTCTCGCCCATCGACCAGGTCTGCGAACCGCCCCGCTCGCGCCGCTGGGCCAGATGCTGTTCCTCGGCGACGTTGAGCAGGTGAAAATAGATCGCGTGGGCTTGGATCACGCGCTCGAGCCCGGAGCTGTCAGCCCCCAGGACGCGCGTTGATGGCGTCGACGTAAACCGCAGGCCACGGACCGCCGGATCCGGCACGGTCTGGAGGAAGGCGTCATAGATTGCCAACAGGTCCGCCGTCTGCCGCATCAGCGTGTCAAAGTCGGACTGCACTTCGGTTTCGAGCATGTTGATCATGGTGGGAGCCGCCGTCGGCTGGGCCGCAAGCTGCCTGAACCACCCCGTCGGGCAAGTCTGGGAAGGGGGGATGAGGGAGTGAGGGAATGAGGGAAGGAGGGAGTGAGGGACAGGGTGTGTCCGGGCGTTAGCCAGGTCGACGTGCCGAGCGAAGCCGCAGAATAGAACATCGTGCGCGGGAGCGAACGGTGACGGCGTCCTTGCACCGGAGGTCACGGCCGCGCACGCTGTCGCCCTGTTTCCCCATGAAGACCATTGTACTTACCCTCGTTGCCTCGCTGACCCTCTCCTGCTCGTACGGTGCGACCCGTGAGCTCGTCAAACAGTGGGAGACCGAGCCCGCGTTGAAAACCCCCGAGTCGGTCCTGTACGACGCCACGGCCAAAGTCCTGTACGTATCCAACATCGATGGCCGTGAGCCCTGGGGGAAGGACGGCAAGGGGTCGATCGGCAAAGTGGGCCTCGATGGACACATCATCGCCGCTGAGTGGGTCACCGGGCTCGAGGCGCCCAAGGGGCTCGGCCTTCACGCGGGAAAGTTGTACGTGGCGGACCTGGACCAGGTCGTCGTCATCGACGTTGCCTCAGCGAAGATCGAGCGCCGGATCGCCGTACCCACGGCGAAGAAGCTGAACGATGTCACCGTCGACGCCCAGGGCGTCGTCTACGTGTCCGACTCCGAGACTGGCAACGTGCATGCAATCCGAGAGGGGAAAGCCAGCGAATGGCTGACGGGATTCCGGGGCGTCAACGGAGTGCTCGCGACCCGGGACTCCTTTTACGTTCTCGATGACGGACGCCTGTTTCAGATCGGGAAGGACGGAAGCCGCACGCAGCTGGTCGACGGCCTGGTGGGGCACACCGATGGCATCGAGCAGGTCGCGGACGGCGAGTTCATCGTCTCGTGCTGGCGCGGAAAGATCTTCAGCGTGCGCGGAGGCGAAAAGCAGCTCCTGGTTGATTCTGAAAGCAGCAAGATCGAAGCCGCCGACATCGGCTACGACCCGGTGAAGAAGATCGTGTATGTGCCCACGTTCTTCACGAACACCGTCGTCGCCTACCAGCTGAAGTGATTGGAAGCTCGACCTCGTCCCGCAACCCCACCGGACCTCCGGACTTTCCAAGCCGAACGACGCCACCCGGAGGGGCCCTGCGGGATGGTCTCGGTATAACCACCACTCCTCGGGGACCTCGATCGTCCAATGCCGGTCGCGCCGAGCGGGGCCACGACCCAGAGGAGCCAAAGCGAAAGTCGGAGCGGTCAGGGCAGACGCATCCCCGGAACGTTCCAGACGGTAAGCCTCCGACAAGCACGTTTGCCCATGCAGGATGCCCGGATGCAAAGTGCCGCCTTCGTCCGGCGCAGGCGGCACCCTGGTTCATTCGAGAATCCGGCCGTCGGGATCAAGGCGGATGTCGGTAGCGCGAGAGCTTTAGCCGGCGTCTCGGCCGCGAACGCCCGCCATGCTTCGCAAAGGGAATGAATAATCGAGGGAGTGAAGGACTGGCGAGCCTCCGCGCCCTCCCAAGCCTCCGAGGGCACCGCCTGCCGCCCAGACCCCGCGGAGCCGCCGCTCTCCCCTTGACATCCGATGGGAGCGACGCTTCCCTCGACGTCCGAGGGGAAGACGCGACCATGCCGAAAAAAGACTTCAGGACGGAACTGCTCCAGGGAACCCTGGACCTGCTCATTTTGCGCGTGCTCAGCCGCGGCGAGATGCACGGCTGGGGCATCGCCGATCGGATCTCCCAGCTGTCCCGCAGCGTGCTGAGCGTCGGCGAAGGTTCGCTCTACCCTGCCCTGTACCGGCTGGTGGAACAGGGTTGGATCGAGGCGGAGTGGGGCGTCTCCGAAAACAACCGGAAGGCGAAATTCTACCGGCTGACGAAGGCAGGACGTAAGCAACTGGAGGTCGAGACCGAGACGTGGGGCCGCATCGCCGGAGCCATCGGCGCCATCCTGGAGGGCGCATGAGACCTTTCACCCGCCTCCGCGGCTTGCTCAATCTCCGCCGCCGCGAGGCGGAGATGACCGAGGAGATCCGGCTCCATCTCGAAGAGCGCACCGCGGAGGGCTTGGCCGCTGGCTTGTCGGCAGAAGAAGCGCGATTAGCGGCGCTGCGCCAGTTCGGCGGCGTGGAACAGGTCAAGGAAATCGCCCGCGAGCAGCGGACCGGCGCCATGCTGGAGTTGCTGGCGCGGGAAACGCGGCTCGCGCTCCGCAGTCTGCGCCGCTCACCGCTTTTCACTCTCGCCGCGCTCCTCACGCTGACGCTGGGCCTCGGCGTCAACACCGCGATGTTCGGCCTGGTCGACGCGCTGCTGCTCCGCCCCGCCCCGTATCCCGACGCCGACCGTCTGGTGCGGATCTATCGCACCGCGCCGGAATCCGCGACGCTGCCGCATTCGTTGCCGAATTACCGGGACACCCGAACGGCGGCAGGGACTTTCGCGGCGCTGACGGCGTACCAGGCGTGGACCTACAGTCTCGCCGCGCCCGGCGAACCCGCCGAGCCGCTGTCCGGCGTCACGGCGACGGCCGACTTGTTCGCGACGCTCGGGATGCAACCCGTCCTGGGCCGCGGCTTCACGGCCGAGGAACAACGCCCGGGGCAGGACCGCGTGGTCGTGCTCAGCGACGATTTCTGGCGGCGCCGATACGGCGCCGACCCGCAGGTCATCGGCCGAACCCTCCGGCTCGATGGTGAGCCGGTCACAATTGTCGGCGTGATGCCGGCGCAGGCAGCGTATCCCCTTTTCTGGGGCCGGGTCGACGTCTGGCGCCCGTTGCGGCTAAGCGAAGACTGGCGCGAACAACGGACGGTGCGCTGGTTGAACATCATCGGCCGGCTCCAGCCGGGCACCTCGCTCGACCAGAACCAAGCGGAGCTCGCGACGGTCGCCGACCGGCTTGCCGGGCAATATCCGGATGCCAACGCCGGGGCCGGACTGCGCAGCGTTCGCCTGCACGCGTCCGCCATGGGGGATATCGGCCGGCGCGTCACGTGGCTGACGTTTGCCCTCGCCGGGGTCGTGCTGCTGATCTCGTGCGCCAACCTCGCCAGCCTGCAGCTCGCCCGCACGCTGGCCGCCACCCGACAGTTCGCGGTCCGCGCCGCCTTGGGTGCGTCGCGCGCCACACTGGTGCGGCAATCCCTCCTCGAAAGCCTGCTGCTGGCGCTCGGCGGCGGCATCCTCGGCCTCGGCGTGGCATTGGCGATCAATCGGGTCATCGCGTCCCAGCTTTCGCTGGGCACCGGCGAGGTTCCCCTGGAGATCGAAAGCCGGCTCTTCGTCTTCGCGGCGCTCGCCGCCATCGCCGCGGGCGCGTTGTTCGGCGCGGTGCCGGCCTGGGTCGTGTCGCGCATCGGAGCCGGCGAGGCGCTGAAGCAGCAGTCGCGGGGCACCACGGCCGGCCGGGGTCAGCACCGGCTCCGGCACGCGCTGCTGGTGATGGAGATCGCGCTCACGCTCGTGCTGCTGGGGACTGCCGCGCTGTTCCTGGACGGGCTGCGCGACTTCGCCCGCCGGGACCTCGGCTGGCGTTCGTCTGGGCTCCTCATGGGCACGCTCAACCTGCCGGAGCCGCGCTACAATCGTGAGCAGCTGCGGACCTTCCACGAGCGACTCCTTGACCGCCTCCAGCAATTGCCCGGCGTAGAACGCGCTTCCCTCGCCTCGGCCGCGCCGCTGATCGCGGCTTCGAATCCCGCCCACCCCTTGTACCTCGAAGGCAGGCCGGCGCCGCGGCCCGGCTCCGAGCCCTTCGCGACGTTCACCGTCGTGGGCCCCCGTTATTTCGAAACGATGGGCTTGCGGCTGCTGCGTGGCCGCTGGTTCCCCGACGATATCCGTCCCGACGCCCGGCCCGTTGTGGTGATCGGCGAAACGCTGGCGAGGACGTACTGGCCGGGCGAGGACGCCGTGGGCAAACGTCTGTCGCGAAAACCCGACGGCGCGTGGAGCGAGGTGATTGGCGTCGTGAGCGACGCCGAATACGCGGCCGACCTGGGCGGGCCTGACACGCGGCTCCAAGTGTACGAATCGCTCGTCGTCGATCCGTGGGCGTATGTCACCGTCGTGGTCCGCGGCGCGAATCCGCAAGCGCTGATCCAGCCGGTCCGGCGCGCCGTGGCGGAACTGGACGCCGACCTGCCGGTGAACGGACTGCGGACGGTGGAGGACACGGTGGCGAGCGAGCAGCATTTTTATCGCCTCGCCGACCACGTGCTCGCCGGGTTCGCGGCGTTGGGCCTGCTGCTCTCCGCCATCGGGATCTATGGGGTCATCTCAGGGCTCGTGATTCGGCGCACCTCGGAGTTCGGCATTCGCCTCGCGCTCGGGGCGCGCGCCGGCGACATTCTCTGGCCGATCCTGTGGTCCGGCCTGCGCCTGGCGCTCGCCGGCGTCGCCCTCGGGATCGTCGGCGCGGTGGCCGCCGGCGGGGTACTCGCGACCGTCGCCCCAGCGCTGCCGCTGCACGACATGTGGGCGGTGGCCGCCGCCAGCGCGCTGCTGTTGCTGGTCACGGCCGCCGCGTGCGCGGTGCCCGCGTACCGCGCCACCAAGGTCGACCCGTTGACCGCGCTGCGGTGTGAGTGACCGGCGCCGCAGCGGCGCCGGTAATTTCAGATTTCAGAACTCAGAGCTCGGAGCACGCATTGAGGAAATGGCCCCCTTTCCCCTGATTCGCTCACTCCCTCATTCCCGCACTCCCCTCCCCTTACTCCCCGACCTGGTACGCTTCGATCAGCACGATGCCGCTCTCGCCCGCACGCGCGGAAGCCACGCAGGTGTACACGCCCGGCATCAGGTAAACCAAAGCGGCGGCGTCGGAACTGCCGAGGGGCAACTCAAACGCGCCGGCTGTCCTGGTCGCCGTCCGAATCGCAGCGAGGTTCGGGGCATCGCTCCACTGGTCGTTTTCCAGCAGCGTCTGGCCGTCGACGTTTCGGATCGAGAACCGGGGGTCAGCCAAGGCCGTGGGCAGGCCGTAGGCGGCAAGGGTGGGACCCACCACGCGGATCAAAACCTGACGCGGTCCGCTACCGCTGACGATGATGCCGGCAATGAGTTCGCCGGCGCCACCGCCCACTCGCGCGCGCGTGGAGAGATTCGTGATCCGAGCGGTCGCACCAGGTCCGGCGCCATACACCTCCGCGAGCACGACACCGGCGTCGCCGCTATTTGGCGTCACCCGCAGCGAATACAGCCCGGCCGTCAAGCTCGCGACGGTCGCGGCGTCGCGGCTGCCGGCGGCAAAGGGAAACGCGCCGCGCTCCGCCGCAAGCTCGCCGGCTGCGACCGACCAGTCGTTATTGGCCGCGAGCACGTGTCCCTGCGGATCGGTGAGCGCCAAACCGGGATCCTGCAGGGCCCCGGCCACCCCATACGCCGCCAGCGCGGGTCCCGCCGCGCGCAGGAGAAGCGAATGCGGCGCGCCACCCTGGGTGACAAACCCCGCGATCATCGCCTCGTCGCCATGCCCCGCAAACCCGCGCGTGGAGAGATTGCTCAAGCGCGGCCTTTCACCCGCCTCCGCCGGCGCCACAACATCGCTCACGAACACGTAGTCGACCTCCGTCACGCGATCGAGCGCGTTGCTGCCGGCAGGCCGCGACCAGGATCGGTTGTGCAGCACATACGTCGGGCCAGGCCGTAAGGAGGTGGACGTCTCGAAGACGAGGACCCCATCGAGGAACACGCGGACCAGGGCACCCGTGTCCACGACCTGCACTTCCTGCCACGTATGAAGCGGGATGGGACGCGTCGCCGTGCTCGACCCCGAGGCGTCGGCGAGGCTCAGATTGTTGGCGCGACTGCCACACGCGAGGGTGAGCGAGAGGCCGGGCGTGGTGCCGTTGATCAAGGTGGTCGAGCGCCAGCGGAGCGTAAGTTCGTCCTCCTCGCTCCCGGTAAAGCGGAAGCGCACGCGCGTCACGAACGCCGGCGGGTAGTGTCCGACCTCGTAGCCTTTGCCATTGGTCAAATGGAGCACCCCATCCCGGATGGACGAATAGATGGAATCCACGGCAAAGGACTCGGTGCTGTAGGCGCGTCCGACTGCGACGTACGCCGCGCTCGACCACGAGGACGATCCACCCGCGCTCGCGCGCACCCGATAGGCGCCGGCGGACCAGGGCTGGACGTCGGTGAGGACCAGGTCCGGGCCGGTGGCGCCGAGGATCGGCACGTCGTGGAGGAACCATTGGTACGCGGTGGCGCCAATGGCGTGCGCGCGCAGGGTCGAGGTGCCACCGACCGCGACGGCAGCGCCGGCGGGCTCCCGATCGAAGCGCGGTCCCGCCCCGCGCACGGTGAGCTGGGCCGCAGCGCTGGCGGCGCCCTCGCCCTGGGTGGTGACTACCGCGTGGTACCGACCCTGATCGTCTGTGTCCACGGAGGGGACTGAAACGGTGGCGCTGGTGGCGCCGGGAATCGCGATATCGTTGTGATACCATTGGTACGTCATCGGGCCGCGGGAGTCGGCGGAGACGGCAAATGTGACGTCGGAACCCGCGGTCGCTTCGACGCTTCGCGGTTGGAGCGTGATCGTCGGCGTTAGGTCGGAAAGATCGGGGATACCGTTGCCGTTCGCATCGTTCACATCGGTGATCTCCAGATGCCAATCGACGAACTCACGCCACGGCGTGGATTCGTCGCCGTCCTCGAACGTCAGCTCGCCAAAGTAGCGCTGACCGCTGCGCTTGAGCGTCGAGGCGCGGACGCGATTGCGCGACCCCTCGTCGTCGTAGAACGTGAAGGCGGCGAGCGCGACCGTGTCCCGGTCGACCACGGTGAACGGAACCTCGAATTGGGCGGAGACGGCCGCGAGTTCCGCCGCGCGGAGGCGGATCGAGAAACGCAGCGTCGGTTCGGCGAGCCCGCCCGGCATCCAGGCGTAGGTTGACCCGGGCTCGGTGGCGAGCAGCCCCAGGTGGTTGCTGACGCGGGTCGAGCCACTGCCGCCCGCCGTCTGGGTGAGCGTGTAGGTGGCCTCCATCGAGAAGTACGGTGCCTCGCGGATCCATTTTCCGGCGACCTCGTACGCGGCGCCCACGGGGTCGTCGGACGTACCTCGGCCGGTCAGCGGCACGTCGACTCGCCGGCCGACCTCGTGCGTATCGGGCAGGCCATCGGCGTCGGAATCGGTGGCCGGCAATTGGAAGACGAAGCGGCCGTATTCGACGATCGCCTGATTACGGATGAGCAGGTAGTCGGTCTCGTACGTTCCCGGCTGGCCCGCGCGGGGGCGGAGTTCCGGCGTCACGTAGACTTTCTGGCCGTCCACCTCCATCAGCGGCACGCGTGCCGGGTTGTACGTGGCAAAATGGAGGGCAGTCTGCCCGGCGGCCGGGCTGACAAAGGTCGCCGGCTGAAGAATCAAGGACCGGCACGTCAGCTGCACCCTGAGCTCGGTCGCGCCGAGCGGGGCCACGACCCAGAGGAGCCAAAGCGAAAGTCGGAGCGGTCGAGGCAGACGCATCCCCCAGAACGTGCCAGACGGTGAGCCACCGACAAGCACGTTTGCCCATGCAGGATGCCCGAATGCAGGATGACGCCTTCAAGCGGGCCAGGCGCCCGACCGCTACCCCAAGTCGGCTTTGTCGGTAGCGCGAGAGCTTTAGCCTGCGTCTCGACCGCGAACGTAATCCACCTTCTCCCAAGCCGCACGCTGAAGCTTGTGCGCTACCCCAAGCCGCCTTGTGGGTAGCGCGAGGGCTTCAGCCTGCGTCTCGGCTGCGAACGTCTGTTGAGCGCATCGAGTGGCACCATGGCGACGTTGGTCACGAAACAACCATTACACTGTGCCCGCGCAGGCAATCGCCTCTTCGGGTGATTGCCGTGGCGCGCCGGTCTACCGGAGGATACGTCCGTCGGGATCGAGGCGGAGGCGTGTGCCCTTGCGGAAGCTCCGACGGTTGTCCGCCACCTCCTCGGCGAGTTCGCAGGATTTGAGCCGGCCATTTTCGTGCAGTTCTACCGCGGAGCTGATCACGCCAGCCCGGCAAAGGATCCCTTGGATGCGCGTGTCGTGGCGCAGGAAATACTGCTTCAGCGCCCCGCTGGGATAGAAGGCCGCTTGCACGCCCTTTGGACCGCCTGTGCCTCGGCAAAGATGTCCCTGCACCTGCGTGTCACGCGGAAACGCGCAGACCTTCACCACCCCATTCTCGCCCTGCCAGATCCAGGTGCCCGCGGGGATCTGCAGCGTTCCGAGCTCGATCGGTTGCGCCGTCATAAAGCCGGCAGGCACGCCATTCGGATGAACATGAACCCACCCCCGCCGGCATGGCCGTCCGGCGATGGCCGTGTCCGCAGCGATTTCGCCGATCAGTTGGCCGCCCGGTCCAGTCGTGACCCGACGAAACGGGATGCCCATCTCGCTCACATCGTAACGCCACTCGGAACAGCCCGCGACCAACACCGCAACTCCGGCAAGCAGCAGTGCGATCACGCGAGGCAGGGACTTGGTTTTCATGGGGTTTGAGAGGCCCGGAGTCTACCGTGCCCCCACGCGGCAGCGTGAATCGATAATATCGATGTTCCTTATCTATCCCGCCAATGCCGGCCGACCCGAGTGCGAGAACGGTAGCGCGAGCGCTTTAGCCTGCGTCTCGGCCGCGAACGTAATCCCCCTTCCCCAAGCCGCACGCTGAAGCTTGTGCGCTACCCCCTTCTTTTTTTGTGCACTTTCCGTCGCCGGCGGTGCTTATGGATAAACCCGTGAACGATGACGCCGAGCTCCTGCGCCGCTACCTCGCCGGTTCCGAGGCGGCATTCACCGCCTTCGTCGAGCGTCACCTTGGGCTGGTCTACGGTACCGCCTGGCGGCGAACCGGGGATCCCGGCCGGGCCCGCGACGTGGCGCAGATCGTGTTCATCGACGCGGCCCGGCGCGCGGCCGCCCTTGCGGAACGTCCCTCGATTGCAGGCTGGCTTTACACCGCGGCCTTGCACACCGCCGCAAACCTTCTCCGCAGCGAGGCCCGGCGGGCGCGTCGCGAACAAATCGCCCAAGCCATGCAGCTGAACGATCGCCCGGAGTCGCCGCCCGCATGGGAGCCGGTGCGCGCAGTGCTCGATGCTGCGTTGGGCGAACTGAGCAAGGCGGACCGCGAGGCGGTGCTGGACCGCTACTTCGCGGGCTGCTCCGTCGCCGAGATCGCGGCCCGTCGGCGGATCTCGGAAAACGCGGCACGCATGCGCGTGGAGCGAGCGCTCGAGCGGCTGCGGCAGCGGCTGGAGCGGCGCGGGATCGTGTCGACCGCCGCCGCCCTGGGCGCGGTGCTGACGGGCCCCGCTGTCGCGGCACCGGCCGGACTCGCCGGCGCGGTCGCGGCGCAAGCGCTAACGGCGGCAGCGGCGTCGGGCGCGGGGGCGGGATTCATGACCTTCCTTCTGATGCAAAAACCCCTGAAAGCCGCGATCGCCCTCCTCCTCGCATTCACCGTTGTGCCACCCCTCCTCGAGTGGCGGACCTCCCGTGCCCTGGCCGCCGAGGTGGCGGCACTGTCCCACTCTACCCCTCCCCTTTCGAGCGAGTCCGCCACCGACGATTCCCCTTCCTCGGCCACGGTGGCTGATGACGGTCTCGCGTTGCGCGAACTGGCGCAGCTGGAGGCGCGCAAGGCGGTTCTGAAGGCGCGTCCCCCAGGCGTGACGGACGCTGCGATGCGCCCGCCGGTAAATGCCGGCACCGCCACGCCCGAGGCGGCGTTCGAGACCGCGAATTGGGCGCTTAGCGAAGGGGATGTGGAGCTGTATTCCCGACTCTTCGTGTTCGACGATGAGACGCGTGCCAACGTGCAGGCATTCTTCGACCAGCTGTCGGAGCCGGCTCGCGAACGCTTTGGCACCCCGCAATTATTGATCGCGTCTGCCTGGGTCCACGGCACGCGTCCGCCCAACTCCGCCTGGATGCAGAGCATGCAAGTGCTGGACTCGACCGTCGCCGCCGCGGGCGTCCAGCGGGTCAAGCTGTGGCAACGCACCGGCGCCGGACTCGAATTCGCCAACGTCGCGGAGTTCGAGCAGCACCCGCAAGGCTGGCTCATGTCGGCCGGCGCCACCGCCAAGGTGGTGCGCCACATCCTGACCCGGCTCGACCCGGCAACCGGTGAGATCAAGCCGCTCCCCGCTCCGAGAAAATGAAAGCCGGGTTCGTCATTGCCATCGCCGCCGCGCTCAGCCTCGCGCTCTCAGCCGCGCTCACCCACCGGCTGCGACAGCAGAACGCCAGGCTGCGCGTCGAGGTCAGCCGACTCACCGCCGCGCGGTTGAAGCAACAGGAGCGCGCCACCGAGCGCATCGCCCTGCGCCGGGAGGCTCGGCGCGCGGCCGCGGGC
>JAEWKR010000104.1 GCA_023457715.1 Verrucomicrobiota bacterium | reverse complement strand
AGGAAACTCGAATGCAGCCCGTCCGTAGTCCCGCTCACTGTTTTGTGCCTGCGCGGAAGTGATGATTTTCCCAGGTCTTCATTCGTGTCGATTCGTGTCCATTCGTGGTTAACTGAATCGTTCCGGTTAAGTTCTTCGTTCGTACTTCCCCATGCACGTCCCCGGTCTGCGCAGCCCTTACGACAAAGTCGGCCGTCTCGTTTATTTCGGACGCATGCTGGACAAGATCCGGTTGAAGGCGGCGGGTAAACTGCCGCTGGACGAGTACGGGGCCAATCTGGGCAAGGGCTTCGACGCCCGTTGCTGCGCCTTCCTGCGCGTGGACTACGCCGAACTGGTGCTGCACGCCCTGGCTCCCGGCGCCACCGACGACTCCGCGCTCGCGTGGGCCGAACAACGCGGCGGCGCGCGGAGCGACGAGGAATGCGAGATCTGGAATGGGTTCATGATCAAGCGGGGCTGGCGCGATGCGGCCCGCGAGATTCTGGAAAAGCGAATCAAGGAGAGCGGCCTCGAAGCCAAGAACATCCAGACGATGTTCGACTATCTCGATTACGACGAAGGCCGCGATCCCGTCGACGCAAAGCGGTGGCTCTCGGTGTGATCCGCCGTCCGACCGCCTCCATGGTCTCCGCCCGCCCCGCCCCCCCCCGCGCCGTGCTCCTGATGGGCGTCGCCGGATCCGGCAAGACGACGATCGGACGCCAGCTGGCTGCGGCCCTGCGGTGGACGTTCCGGGATGCCGACGATTTTCATCCACCCGCCAATATCGCCAAGATGGCGGCGGGCATCCCGCTGACGGATGCGGACCGCGTACCGTGGCTCCGCGCGCTGCACGGCGTCATTGCGGCGAGCCTTGACCGCGACGAACCGCTCGTGGTGGCCTGCTCCGCCCTCCGACAACGCTATCGCGCCATTCTCACCGACGGGCTCCAGGACGTGCATCTGGTGCACCTGCACGGCGACTACGAGGTGATCCTGTCGCGGCTGCAGCAACGGCAGGGACACTTCATGAAGCCGGCGCTGCTCGACTCGCAGTTTGCCGCCCTCGAGCCCCCCGGGGACGCGCTGCGCGTCGACGTGAGCGAGAGCCCGGAAACCATCATCGCCCACATCCGGTCCGCCTTGTCCCTGTGAAGAAGGAATTCTCCCAACGCCTCCGGCTGCTGGCCAGCCTGCTCAGTCTCATCGCGCTCGTGGCGCTCCTCGGCCTCGGCTGGGTCTACCTCCGCCTGCGGGCCAGCCTGCCGACGCTCGACGGCACCGCGCAGATTCCCGGCCTGACCGCGACCGCGCGAATCGAACGCGACGCCCAGGGCGTGGTCACCGTGTCCGGCGCAAACCGCGCCGACGTCGCCCGCGCGCTGGGCTATGCGCACGCGCAGGATCGTTTCTTCCAGATGGACACCCTGCGCCGCGCCTCGGCCGGTGAACTGGCCGCGCTGGTGGGAAGCCAGGCCGTGAGCCACGACCGCGCCATCCGGATCCATGGCTTCCGCCGGCTCGCCCAGGAGGCCTGGGCGAGATTGCCCGCCGACCACCGCACGATTGCGGAGGCGTACGCCGCGGGAGTGAACGCGGGCCTCGCGTCGCTCGGAGCCCGGCCGTTCGAGTATCTCTTGCTGCGCACCGATCCGCAGCCCTGGCAGCCCGAGGATTGCCTGCTCGTCAGCTACGCGATGCTGATCGATCTCCAGGACGCCACGGCCAAGTACGAGCGGACGTTGCTCACCCTCCGCGATCAATTGGGCGTGACGGGCCTCGCATTTTTCGCGCCGCTGCTCACGACCTCCGACGCGGCGCTGGACGGCACGCGCGGTGAGGTACCGGAGATCCCCGGTCCGGCCGTGATCAATCTGCGAGGGGAGACGACCGCGGAGGTGGAGGCACCCCTGGAGGGAGCCAGCCTCTCTGTCGACTCCGGCTCCGGGCCCGATTCCGACTTTCACCCCGGCTCCAACGCGTTCGCCCTGTCCGGCGCGCACACCGCCACCGGTGCCGCACTGCTGGCGAGCGACATGCACCTCACCCTCCGCCTCCCCAACACCTGGTACCGCGCTTCCCTCAAGTTCGGGGACCGGTCGGTGCACGGCCTGACGCTCCCGGGCGTGCCCCTCGTGGTCGCCGGCAGCAATGGGCGCGTCGCCTGGAGCTTCACCAATTCGTACGCGGACACCGGCGATGTCGTGCGCTTCGACGTCAACCCGGTCGCGCCGCACCTGTACCGCGCGCCGGGGCATGAGGATCTGCTGAAGATCGAGAAACGGACCGACACGATCGAAGTCCGGGGCGAGAAACCGGTGACCGTGGAAACCGACTGGACCCTCTGGGGCCCGGTCATCGGTCGGGATCAGGCCGGCCGTCGTGTCGTCTATCGCTGGCTCGCCCACGACGCCGCGGCGACTGACCTGAACCTCCTCCGGATGGAAGACGCCACCGACGTGAAGTCCGCCATCGCGGTCGCACATGAAGCGGGAATGCCGACCCAGAACATCTTCATCGCGGACGCCGCCGGTGACGTGGCGTGGACCCTTGCCGGCCGGCTCCCGCGGCGTGTCGGCTACGATGGACGGCTCCCGGTGAGCTTCCAGTTCGGCGACCGCAGCTGGGACGGCTTCGTCCCCGCGGCCGACATTCCCGTCGTGACCACCGCGGGCGCAACCGGCACCGAGTCTCCGCTTCACGGCCGACTGTGGTCCGGCAACCAGCGCATGGTCGGCGGCGAGGCCCTGGCGGTGGTCGGCGATGGCGGTTATGCGCGTCCGCACCGCGCGGGGATGATCCGTGACGGGCTGGCGAAGCTGGAGCGGGCGACCCCGCAGGATCTGCTCGCGGTGCAGCTCGACGATCGCGCCACGTTTCTGGAGCCCTGGCACAAGCTCCTGCTCAAGGTGCTGAACCTGCCGGCGGCTGCCCAGAAGGAGGACCGCGTCGCGCTGCGCGGGTACGTGGAGACCTGGGAAGGCCGCGCCTCGGTCGACGCGGTGGCGTACCCCGTCGTGAAGCTGTTCCGCATCGCGGTGTACACCCGGATGTACCAGCCGATCTTCCGCTCGTGCACCGAGGCCAACCCGCAGTTCGCCTGGGGGCAATTGCTCCTGGAGGACTCGGCGTGGCGTTTGCTGGAGGTGCGTCCCATGCATCTGCTCGACCCCCAATATTCGTCCTGGGATGCCCTGCTGCTGTCCGCCGTGGACGAAGTGCTCGGGCAGCTGAACCAGACGGGGGTCCGGCTCAAGTACCAGACCTGGGGACAGCGCAACCGCGCCGAGATCCGGCATCCCTTCAGCTACAGCCTTCCGAGCTTTGTGCGTGGCTGGCTCGACATGCCGGCTCATCCCCTGCCCGGCGATGTGGACATGCCTCGCGTGCAGGGCCGCACCCACGGGGCCAGCAACCGCTTCGTGGTCTCACCCGGCCGCGAAGCCGAAGGCATCTGCCATGTGCCGGGAGGTCAGAGCGGCCACCCCTTGTCGCCCTTCTACCGCGCCGGCCACGAAGCTTGGGCAAAGGGCGAACCGACGCCGTTTCTGCCGGGCGAGAAGAAGCACACGCTGGTGCTGGAACCTGCGGCGCAACCCAAAAGCTGAAAGGCTGAAAAGCTGAGAAGCTGAAATCCAGCACACGCTCACCAAGACCCTCTGCGCCCCGGCATTTCAGATTTTCAGCCTTTCAGCTTTTCAGCATTTTCCGACCATGCCTCTCCACGTCCTTGAGCATCCGCTCGCGTCGCATATCATCACCCATCTGAGGGACAAGACGACCAAGCCGGCGACGTTTCGCACGCTGGCTTACCAGATCAGCCTGCTGCTGGCGATCGAGGCCACGAGCGACATCGAGACGATTCAAAAGGAGATCGAAACGCCGCTGGAGCGTGCCCTGGGCCGCGAACTCGCGCACGAGACGCTCATCGTGGTGCCGATCCTGCGGGCGGGGCTTGGGATGGTGCAGCCGTTCAGTGACATTTTTCCCGACGTGAGTGTCGGCTACATTGGTCTCGAACGCGACCACACGACCGCCGTGGCCCGGAGTTACTACTGCAAGCTGCCGCCGCTCGAGGGCCGCCACGTTTTCCTCGTGGATCCCATGCTGGCGACCGGCGGCTCCGCCGTGCAGGCGCTCTCGATCGTCAAGGCCGCGGGAGCCAAGGACGCGCGGCTCGTCTGCATCGTGGCGGCGCCCGAAGGGGTCGCCGAGGTCGAGAAACATCACCCCGGCACAGTGATCCACACCGCCGCCCTCGACCGACAGCTCAACGAGCGGAAATATATCCTGCCCGGGTTGGGGGATTTCGGGGACCGGCTGTACGGAACCTGAGGATTGAAAGGGACGTAAGGGACCTAAAGGACCTAAGGACGAAAAGGACGGCGGTTTGGGTACGTAGTCCCGCGTTTACGCGGAATGTCTTGCGCGGACGCGACCAAAATTCCGCGTAAACGCGGGACTACATACCCGAACACTGGTTCGGCCTTTACGTCCCTTAAGTCCCTTCGGTCCCTTTCCTCCCTTACGTCCCTTTCTTCCCGCTCCCGTCATCCAGCACGCGGTCAAACACCCGCTCGCGCGGGCGCTCGCCGCCCTCGCTGTTCGTCGGCGGCTGCCAGAGGGCCCGCAGCTGTTCGACCGTGAGTTCCACCTTCGGCGCGAACTGATCGCCGGCCATGTAGCCGAGCAGCGAGCGGCCGAGCTGCTTTGCGCCGATCTCCCCGTCGGCCTTGCGGATGTCGATGGTCGACACCAGCAGGCGCCCCTGGCCCACCCGCGCTTCGAAGATCACACCCAGCCGCCAGTTGCGGTTCCAGTCATCGATGGTGCTCACGATGGGCCGAAGCTCGCGCGGGGCCTCCGTCAGGTTCACGGAACGCACGCCCGCGATGAGCGGCGTCCACTGCCAGTCGCAATTCGGCTCGGTGGGGAACTCCGCCAGCGCCGGGTGTTGCGACTCGCACAACAGACCCAGCATGCCGTCGAAGCGCGGCGTCGGATTCCGCGGCGGCCGCACGGTCATCTGGATATTCCAGAACACCGGCGTGCGGCTCATGGCCGGGCTCTTGGCTCGCGGCAGGTCCGCTTCCGTGGGCACGAACAGCACCCGCCCGCCCTGCGCCAGCGCCGCTTCCGCCTCATTCCACCGCGAAGTGATCACGACGTCAGCGTTTGCGTACGTTGTCCCGCCTTTAGGCGGAAGGCTTGGTTGAGTGTTCGTTGCGTCTTCGGCGGCCGGATACACCCACACGTTCCAATCGTTCTCCACGTCCGTGTCCGCCAGCCCGATGACCAGTCGATACGCCGCTGGCGCCGGCACATCGGCCAGGGGAAGCGAGATCCGGCCCAGCGGATGGTTCTTGCCGACCGGAATGTCGCGCGCGCCGAACTCACCGCGCGCCACAATGTCCGTCTCGCGCCACGGCGAACCTGCCCGCCCGACTCCCTGCGGCGGTTCGTACGCGGAGCGGCCGGCTTGCGCGGGTCGCAGCCGCACCAGCTTCCAATACGGTCGCGCGCCCGCCAGCGGCTTGGCGCCGGCGTGGTACAACTCCACGTCCGTTGCCAGCGTGTCAGCGGTGCTGAAGGTCCGGGTTGCGAGCCGCACCGTTGGAACCGTCACGCCATTGAACCGCCGAAACTCGCCCGCAGTCACGTAATCCTTCGGCTTCCAGAAAGCGTCCAGCAGGCCGATCAGCGCCGTCCCCTGCCCCAGGTAGTCGCGAATATCCAGCAGCTGGAAGCCCGCCAGTCCAGCCGTGCGCAGGTTCGCCTCGATCTCCTCCTTGTAGCAGGCGAGCTGGAACCGGCCGGAGGACCACGCGAACGCGGCGTTGAACTCCGCCACGCCCGTCTGCTCGGCGAGATGCCGGAAAATGGTGTAATTGCCCGGCTGCAGGTAGCCGGTGAAGTCGCGGATGATATCGAAATCCGGATACGCGCACCACTGCCCCACTTCGTGCGCCAGCACCGGGATGTGCACCGTTTCGACCGCCTTCCGGTAGTCCGCGCCGAACCAGCCCTTGATGTTGCGCAGCTCGCCGCCCCGGAAGCGCACCAGGACCGCGAACTGGGCCCCGCCGGTCACTTGTTCGGGCGCCGACCAGCCGGTGCCGGAGGCGTACAACCGCCGCGGATCCCGCTCATACCACTCCGCCGCCCACTTCGGGGTGATTTCGGTGTATCGGCCGCCGGGCTCGTTGCTCGGTGACATCAGGATGAACGAAGGATGGTTCCCATAGGCCTGCAGCAGGCGGGGCGTTTCCTCCTCCAGATAACGCGTGAAGGGACTGCCCGGATTGAAGGCCGCCCACATCCCCGTCTCGGTCTGCAGGTAGAAGCCCAGTTCGTCGGCGGCCGCGAACGCGGCCTCCGGCGGACACCAGGAGTGAAACCGCATGCCGTTCAACCCGAAGGCCTGGCACTGGCGGATGATCTTCCGCCACGATTCCACATCCGTCGCCGGATAGCCGGTCAGCGGGAAGTCACCGCCGAAATGCGTCATGCGCAGGAAGACCGGGCGGCCGTTGATCAACAGCTCGCGGTCGCGGTACGCGACCTCGCGCAACCCAAACAGCACCTGGCGCTCATGCCGCTCACGGCCGGCGGCCAGGGACACCGTCACGCGGTGCCGGGCCGGATTGAAGGCGTCCCACGTTTCCGCGTTCGCGCCGAGCGCCAGCTCCACCTGCGTGTGGCCCCCGCCCTCCGCCCACGTCACCGGCAACGTCTCTTCCGCGCCGCCGCCCACCCGCAGGGTCAGCGTGCCGGTGCCCGCGGCTCCGGTACGGTTGCCGATCGCGACGCGCACCAACGCCGACTTCTTGCGGACGTTCGGGAACACCTGCACGTCGTCCAGCCAGACCAGCGGGGTCGATTGCAGCTCAATCCGGCCCGCAATGCCGTTCCACGTCGATGCCATGGCATCGCTGTGCGCATGGGCGTCGGGCGTGTGGTGCGGATCAGCCGGATCGTTCACGATCTGCCGATTGTCGATCCGGATCGTGATTCGATGCCGGCCAGGCGGCAGGATTCCCACATCCGTCACATGCGGCGCCACGAGGGAGTTGTTCGCAGGATGCACCTGATCGTCGACCCAAACGGTCGTCTCCCAGTGCGGGCGTTCCAGGAACAGCACCTGCCGCAGCCCCGCCTGTTCGGGCGGCACCACGACGTCGCGTTGGTACCAGGCAACACCCAGATAATGGCGCGGGGGCTGCGACAGGAAGGGCACCTGCACCGCGCCGGGCCGGGAGAATTTCGCCCGCAGGCTCTCCGGCTGGAGTTTCCACCAGGAGTCGCCCAACGACACGACCCACGGCGTGGTCGGGCTGATCTCATCGCCATAACCCTGCGCCTGCAGCACACCGGGCAGCTTGATCCGGTCCGTCAGGTCACGTTGATGCCAGGCTTCGCGCACGCCGGCATCTTCACGGTCGAGGGCAAACCGCCACTCGCCCGCAAGCGAGACCGTGCCAGGAGCACCGGTCGTTGCGGGTTCAGACACAGGGGTGCGACAGCTGGTGAGGGTCACGAGAGGGAGAAGCAGGACTAGACGGGGGCAGAGCATGGGAATCATGAGGGACGAAGGACCACGGACCCAAGACCAGGAACGGCAGAAACCACGTTTGCGGGCCACGGTTTACGTGGTCCCCCGGCCCTGGTCCCTGCTCCCTGGTCGTTTGCATTTACCTTCGGAGCGGTGTCGGACGCGGGGTGATCGCGTCGGTGCGAAAGTGATTCGGCAGGGCCGGCTCGGGGCCGGGCGCGCCGGTCAGGCGCTTCGTCTCATACTCCACCAGTTCCACCCTCAACAGTTCCGCGACGGGTCGGTCGGGGCGCGGGCCGATCTGCGGATCCAGGAACACCGCCGCGTCCGGTTGAAACGGCAGGACTTGAAAACGCAGGGATCGCGCGGGAACTCCGTTCCCGGGTTTCGCGGGTGCCGGCAGCCGCCACAAGCCAAACTCGCGCGGCAGCCCTTGGTAGAAATCATCGGTGAGCAGCGTATCGCCGTGATACAGACGCGCGACGTCGCCGCGATAATGGAACCGGAGCAGCCCGCGAATCCGCGGACCCGCCACTGAAGGCACCCGCACCGTCCACTCGGCGGCCTGCGCGAAGTCCGCGGCTTTCGGGGCCATGGCGACCGGCTCCTTGATCGGACCCTTCGGAATGGTCCGGAGCTCGCCGGCGCGGCGCACCGACTCGAACGCCAAGGTCGAGACGCGCGCGGTCACCGGGACGTCATAGGTGGTGAACAGTCCATCGGGCCGCCCGGCCAGCGTTCCGCCGTCACCGGTGAGGGTTCCCGGCGCCGGGAATATACCCACGACGCCCGGCTCTGCCTCCGTCGCGGTAAGGTTGAGCCCACCCTGGGCGAATGAGAGCGGCAGGCGGGAAAGAAAGACGCGCCGGCGTCCCGCGAATTCGCCCTTCCAGAGCGCCAGCGAATCGGCGTCCGCGAGCAGGACCACGTTGAGGACCTTGCCGTTCGCGGTCGCCACCCGGAACGCGATGTCGCGCGAGGGTTGCAGACCTTCGAGGCGCAGCCGTCCGCCGGCCTTCTCCACCCGGGCGGTGGTCTCGAGTTTCGCGACCTCGTTCTCGAGGAGGACAAATTCCGCGGGCACTCCGGGGGTCTCGGCAAAGAAGACGGTGCGCGTCCCGTTGCCTTCCACCACGTGCGTCACCGGCTGGGCGGTCGCGGAGACGAGGGTGAGCCCCCCGATATCCAGATTGAAGGGCCACCACGCCATCGCTCCGCTCGGCACCGTCACGGGCTGTCGCGGAAACTCGAGGCCCTCGCCACTCGTGAGACCGAGCGCAAAGCGAACATCCGCCTTGGGCGGCAGCGTGCGACCGCGTTCATGGTTGTTGATGAAGACGAAACCGCGCCGCCCGTCCGACCGGGCCGCCCAGCGGAGGGTGGTCTCGTCATTTCGACCCGCCGGGCGCTGCGCGGGCAACGCCGTCACCATGCTGGTCAGGTCGGAGCCGTAGTCCCGGAGAAACAGGTGGAGCCGGCGGAGCCGGTGATAATGCGGCCGCACCTGCCCATACTCACCGAGCGGGGCCTGGAAGTCGTAGGTCTTCTCGGGCAGGTCGTTGTAGTTGGTAATCGCCGTGTCCTGCGCCTCCATCAGCGTCGTCCGGCCGTCCGGGTTCGTCCCGCCATGATACATGTAGTAGCCGGGACCGGTGCTGCCGCCGGCCACCTTGATCAGGGTGGTCGCCTCGATGTCGCGAGGATCGACCCGGATGCGCCGGTGATAACTGCTCATCATTCCGCCGCCGATTTCGCACGTAAGATAAGGATATCGGGCGGCATCGGGCTCGTCCTTGGCCGCGCGCTCGCCCAGCAATTCGGTCGCGATCGCCGTGTCGGTGCGAAGCGTGCTGAAATGAAAGCCCGACCAGTACCGCCCGGGCATCGAGGTCAGGTGACGGTCCCAGAAACCCTCGGCGTAGACGCCGTAGAGCGGAATCATCTCGCCCAGGGGCATCGGGGTCGACAGCGCCGGCCAGCCGGTGCGCGTGTACAGGGGCACATCGAGTCCCGCCTCCTGCGCGAGCCGCTTCAGGGCGACCAGGTATTCCGCCGGGCCGTAATACTCGTTATCCAGCTGGATTCCGATGACCGGCCCGCCCTGCTTCCACAGCAGTCCCGCCACCTGCGCGGCGATCTGCGCATACAGCCCGCGCGTCGCCTGCATAAAGCCTGGATCGGTGGTGCGCACCTTCCAGCCCCGCTGCAGCGTCCAATCCGGCAGGCCTCCGTTGCGCACCTCGCCATGACACCAGGGTCCCGAGCGCACGATGACATGGAGCCCCACGTCACGCGCGATCTCGACAAACTGCCGGAGGTTTCGGCGCTCGGACCAGTTCCACTGCCCCTCGGTCTCTTCGTGATGAATCCAGAAGACGTAGGTCGCGACGATGTCGATGCCGCCGGCCTTCATCTTGAGCAACTCCTCGCGCCATTCGTCGGCGGGGTACCGCGTGAAATGAAACTCGCCCATCACGGGCAACCACGGCTGGCCGTCGAGTCGCAGACTGCGGCTGTCGAGCGTGAGCACGTGCCCGTTCGCGCTCCGCGCCGTCCCCATCTTGAAGTAGCCCGCCTCCGCCGGCGCGGGGTCATGCAGGGTGACCGTCAGGGGCTCGGACGCCGGCGAGGGAGGGCAGAACGCGAGCAGAAGAGCCGCGAGAGCGCACGCGAAATGCCCGCGCAAGCGCGCTGGATGCGGGCGGGGGCCCCCCCCGCCCCCCCGGGCCCGGGGGGGGCCCCCCCCCGCCCTTGAAACATTCCCCGTCGCCAGCCGTCTTGCCTCTCTGACGTGAAAAACCTGCTCCTCGGTCTGTTTGCAGCTGCGGCAATCGCGGCCTCGGTGCTGGCATGGCGGCAGTACACCGAACTGGTGGAGTTGCGGGGATCCGTACTCGCCGGAAACGATCGCGACGAATTGCAGGCAAGGATCTCCGAACTCCAGCGGCAGAACCAGGATCTGCAGGCCGCCTTTGACCAGGCGGCGTCCCTGCCGCCCGCTGCGTCCGATCCTGAACCCCCTCCGGTCGCTCCCTCTGACGTGGTCCGTCCCGAGGAACGCGGCGACCGGGGGGACCGCCGGGCCGCCTTCCGCGAAATGATGGCCAACCCCGAGGTCCAGGGCCTCATCTCGTCCGCCGAACGCGCCGGGGTGGAAATTCGGTACGCCGCGTTGTTTCGCTCGCTGAATCTCAGCCCCGACCAGGCGGAGCGGCTCAAGGCCCTGCTCGTCGACCGGCAGAACTCGCGGCGCGACGTCATCGCCGCCCTGGAACAACAGGGTTTGAACCCTCGCAGCGATCCGGAGGCATTTCGAAAAATGGTCGCCGACGCGGAGGCCGCGGTGGACACGTCGCTCCGGTCGGTCCTGGGCGAGTCGGGCTATCAGCAGCTGACCCAGTACGAACGTACCCAACCGCAGCGAAATCTGGTTGGCACGCTGCAGCAGCATCTCAGTTCGAGCGACGCTCCGCTCAGCCATGCGCAGTCCGAACAGCTGGTCCAGATTCTCGCCAGCAACGCACCCGCCCAGGACGGCCGCCAGAGCCACCGCGTCTTCACCTCCCCCGGCACCACCGGCCTCAACGGGGTGGTCGGAGCGGGCAGCGCCCGGATCACCAGCGAGGCCCTCACCCAGGCGGCCACGGTGTTGAACGAGACCCAGCTGAAGGCGCTCAAGCTTCTTCAGCAGCAACAGCGGAACGCCCGCCAGCTCCAGCAGTTGATGCGCGGCAGCCGGCCGAAGGGATAGACAAACGCCCAAGGTGCCGCCCCCTGGACGGCCGTCGGCCCGCCCGCCTCCCCCTTGGACCGCGGGCGGCCCGCCCGCCTCCCCGCTGGACCGCGGGCGGCCCGCCCGC
>JAEWKR010000103.1 GCA_023457715.1 Verrucomicrobiota bacterium | reverse complement strand
CCCGCCCGCAAGGTGACTTCATTTTTGCGCTTCGCCCGTGATCGAGGCATATAGTCCTTTCGACGCATGACCGGCACTCTCCAGACTCCCGTACCACGCAGCCGGGCGCTCCCTGTGCTGCTGGCGGCGCTGGCTTCCGTCGGGCCCTTTTCGATCGACGCGTACCTCCCCGCCATGGCGGAGATCGGCGAGAAACTTCAGGCCGACCCGATCACGGTGCAGGAGACGCTGACCGCGTACATGCTGCCCTTTGCGCTGATGACGCTGTGGCATGGCGCGATCTCGGATGCCGCCGGCCGGCGCCGCGTCATCCTCTGGGGCATCGCCCTTTTCGCCGGTGCCTCGGCGGCCTGCGCGCTGGCGCCCAGCATTGAACTCCTGCTGCTGTTCCGCGCGCTGCAGGGCATCACGGCCGGGGCCGGCGTCGTCGTGGGCCGTGCGATCGTGCGGGACTGCTTTCACGGCGCCGATGCGCAGCGGGTGATGTCACAGATTACCCTGACCTTCGCGCTCGCGCCGGCGATTGCGCCGGTGATCGGCGGCTGGCTCGAGGTGGCGTTGGGCTGGCGGTCGATCTTCGTTTTCCTGGTGCTTTTCGCCGGCGCCTGCTGGCTCGCGTGCCATTTCCTCCTCCCTGAAACCCTGCCGCCCGGGCGCCGCCAGCCCTTCAGCCCCCGCTTCCTGCTGCGTTCCTATCGGCATGTCCTGACCTCCCGCCGTTTCGTGAGCCTCTGTCTCGCGGTGACGTTCAACTTCACCGGATTTTTCATCTACGTGGCGTCTGCACCGAAGTTCCTGACCGACTACCTCGGCGTGCCGGAGACCGGGTACCTCTGGCTGTTCGGCCCCGCCACCATCGGCATGGCCCTTGGTTCCTGGCTCTCAGGCCGTGTGGCCGGCAAATGGTCACCGCGCCGCACGCTCGCCACCGCGTACGTGCTCATGGGCGTGGCGACCGCCGCCAACGTCGGCTTCCACTCGCTCCAGGCCCCGGCGCTGCCCTGGTCGGTTGCGCCACTGTTCCTCTACGTGCTGGGGATGTCCCTGTCGTTCCCCACCCTGACATTGCTGGCGCTCGACCTTTTCCCCGTGCAACGCGGGCTGGCTGCCTCGTGCCAGGCCTTCGTCCAGACCACGGGCTCGGCGCTCAATACCGTGCTCGCACCCTTCGTCTGGGGGAGTGCCCTGACGCTGGGCTGGACCCAGGCGACGGCGCTCCTGCTGGGTGTCGCCGCACTGGCCGTGCATGGATTGCACGCCCTGCCCCGCGTGGCCCACCGCGCGACCCCCTCGTAGGGGGCGGACCTATTAGCGCGATCGCAACCAGTTGAAGACCGGCCTTCTAGGAGATGCCGCGCCCGCCTTTTACCATCAAGCGGCGCGTGGATGCACCGAAGGACGCGGGGCGTTATGATCAAGCGTTTCCTTGCGGTGATTTTCCTGGTCGGCGCCTGTGCTGCAGTGCAGGCCCAAGAGCTGGAACGGGCGGTGCCCGTCCGGACCGTCGCGCCCGAATACCCGGCCGACCTCAAACGCCAGGGAGTCACCGGACTCGTGATGGTCACTTTCACGGTGACGACGCAGGGGAACGTTGAGAATCCGGTGGTGGAACGCTCGCCGCATCCGGACTTCGCGCGTGAGGCGGTCGCGGCCGTGCGCAAATGGAAATTTCGCCCCGCGCGCCAGAACGGCGAGCCCGTCGAGCACAAGGTGACGGTGCCGATCCAGTTCCGGATCGAGGAGTGAGGGTCGGAAGCGACCTCCGCACCGTTCCAGCTATTTTACGTCAGCGGCGGAGGACTTCTTCGTCGGTGAAGGCTTTTCGACGGGACCCTGCAGAGATTCCCGGAGTCGGCGCCGTTCCGCAACCTCGGCCCCAATAGCCTCCAGCCGGGCATCTTCGCTGAGGGGCATGCCGGGCAAGCTGGCCCACGGCGGGAAGGCCATGAAGGTCATGCGCAACCCGCGCTGGTCGCCCATCCCACGGGGCGATTGGAACATCTGGCACCGGATGGTATCGCCCACCTCATAGCGTTTGGCGGGCGCCGGTCCGTTGCTCGTGCTGACCACCACCTCATGTCCGCGCCAGTTCACGACGTAGGCGACAAACTCGGCTCCGCCCTCCTCGCACGCATAAACCTTCAGCACTTTGGAGGTGAACACCTCGGATTCGCTGCGGGTCTCGGATTTGTAATCGGACCCTTCGGCCCCTGATGCGCCGCCAACGATCGCAACCCAGCACAGGACTCGGAACAGGATGGTTTTCATGAAAAGCAGATAACGACGGATCGAACAAAGCGGACGTCGCTCGTGAGC
The DNA here is from genome assembly GCA_023457715.1 of Verrucomicrobiota bacterium. Taxonomy (GTDB): domain Bacteria; phylum Verrucomicrobiota; class Verrucomicrobiia; order Opitutales; family Opitutaceae; genus ER46. Next base: position 19,971 of record JAEWKR010000103.1, on the reverse strand, counting down.
GCAATGTGTTTAACAGCGACAGTGACAAGCGCTAACCGAAAGCATGCGCCGCTCCCCTCCACGGCCGACCATCCGTGCGTCGCGTTGACGCTCCGCACGCCGCCCGCTACACCCGTCCACATGCTGCTTCCTCGTACCGCCCGGCTGGCCGCGTGGCTTGGCGTCACCTTCTTTTCCGCCGTGTCACTTGTCGCTGAACCCGCGCTCTCCCGCGTCGAAGAACCGGCCGACCTGGCCGCCGCGCCCTTGACCGTGGGCGGGCGCGTGGTCGCCACCGCCGCCGCTGCCGGCACGAGCTACCGTTTCCAGTGGCCTGGCATCTCGTTCGACGCTGCCTTCACCGGCCAGCGAGCCTACGTGCAGATCGGCGAAGGCAATGCGATCTATCATCTGATCGTCGATGGGCGGCCAATCGTCAAACTGACCAAGCCCACGGCGGGCTGGTACGAACTCGCGGGGCTGCCGCCGGGGCGCCACACGGTCCGGGTCGAGGTGGCATCGGAAAATCAGGGCGGCGCGGCTGTGTTTGGCGGGCTCTGGGTGCCGCGGGGCACCAAAACCGAACGTCCGTCGCGCTCGTCACGGCAGATCGAATTCATCGGCGATTCGCACACGGTGGGCTATGGGAACACGTCGACGACGCGGGAGTGCTCCGGCGACGGCGTGTGGCTGACGACCGACACCTCCCAGGCCTTCGGCCCGCTGACCGCAAAACATTACGGAGCCGACTACCGCATCCATGCGATTTCGGGCCGCGGCATCGTCCGCAACTACAATGGCGGGGGCGGCGAGCCGCTGCCGAAGGCGTATCCATTTGCCTTGTTCGACCGGCAGACCCCGGCCGACGACGCGGGCTGGCACCCGCAGGTCATCGTGATCGGGCTCGGCACGAACGACTTCACCACGCCGCTTAATCCCGGCGAAAAATGGCAGACCCGCGACGAACTTCACGCCGACTACGAACGGACCTACGTCGCGTTCGTGCAACAGCTCCGGGCCCGACATCCGCAGGCGTTCTTCCTGCTCACCGCGACCGACATGGCCGAAGGCGAGATCCAGGCGGAAGTGAAGAAGGTGGTGGCGCAGCTTGAAGCCAGCGGGGAAAAACGCCTCGCCTTCATCGCGTACAACCAGCTCGAGCTCACCGCCTGCGACTGGCACCCCTCGCTCGCCGACCACCGTTTCATGTCGGCGGCGGTGCGCTCGTTTCTCGATGCGCGCCCGGAGGTCTGGCAGGGGAAGTAGGATTGGGTTTTGGGTTTTGAGTTTTGAGTTTTGGGTTTTGAGTTTTGGGTTGGCGTTTTCCGGTCTCGAGTTCGAGTCGGTAGCTGCCGTGCTTCAGCCTGCAGGCTTGCGCGGGCACGGGTGCCTTCGACGTGCACTCAACCCACCGGGCTGAAGCTTCGGTGCCACCGATGCAGCCAGGTTCGACTCGTCCCAACAGCGGGACGAATGTCTCCCGGATCTGACGTAATCCGCGCGTGCAGACCTTGCACCAGTATTTTAAGCGCGCCCCAGATCAAGGGCTTGCATCGCCGGCATGGAGGTGGCGCACGCCCTGCTAAATGGAAGTGTTCCCCGGCCCGCGCGCTTCCATGACCACGCATCTCCGCCTCGCGTACCGCGCCTTGGCAAAATCCAAGGGCTTCACCGCCATCGCCGTTCTCACGCTCTCGCTCGGGATCGGCTTCAGCACGTCGTCGTTCAGCATCGCCAATGTCTTCCTGCTGCGGAACGTGCCCTACCCCGATGCGCACCAGTTGGTGCGGATCTATCGGACGACCCCGAGCTCGCAGAACGCGGGCATCGCGCCCGGCAACATCCTCGACGTCCGCACGCAAGCCCAGTCGTTTTCCGGGTGCGCGCTGTTCAACAACGACGCGCTCTCCTTCGGTGAAGCGGGACAGCCGGCGCAGCAGGTGACCGCCCTGTTCACCACGGCGGATTTCTTCGCCGTGCTCGGCGTAAGGCCGGTCCTGGGACGGGGCTTTGCCCCGGGAGAGGACACGCCCAATGCCACTCGCGTCGCCGTTCTGACGCACCGGGGTTGGACCCGCTACTGGGGTCAGGATCCCGACATCGTCGGACGCACGGCCCGGCTGAACCTGCAAAGCTACACCATCGTTGGCGTGCTGCCGGAGACCTTCGAAGCGCCATTGGTGTGGGGTCCGATCGACGTCATCGTTCCGCGCACGATTGAGGCGAGCTTCAGCACGGAGCGAAAGAGCGCCTGGATGCAGGCCGTCGCCCGTCTGAAGCCCGACGTTTCGCCGGAGCAGGCGCAGGCCGAGCTCAACACCCTGGCCGCCCAGCTCCGCCAGCAGTATCCAACCGAGACGGGCGCGGATGGGCTGCGGGTACTGGACCTGTATCTTTCGAACATGAACGGCGTCACCCGTTCGCTGCTCTGGCTGATGACGGCGCTGTCGGTCACCATGCTGCTGATTGCCTGTGCCAACCTCGCCAGTCTCCAGGTCGCGCGCGCGCTGGGTCGGGCGCGTGAGTTCGCGGTCCGGGCAGCCCTGGGTGGGAATCGCCTGCAGCTGATGGTGCCGCTCGTCACCGAGAGCATGCTGCTGGCACTGGTGGGCGGGATCGGCGGCATCTTCGTCGGGCAATGGACCAGCGACATCATCGGCAGCCTGCTTATCATCAATGGTGAAGCCGGATTCGCCGTCCCCTTGGATGCCCGTGTCCTGTTCTTCGCTTTGGGCGCCTCGGTCTTCAGCGGCCTGGCTTTCGGCCTGGCACCCGCCTGGCTCGCGGCGCGAGCCACCGCCGGCGAGGTGCTGAAGGATGGCGCGCGCGGTTCCACCACCGGCCGCTCGCACCGGCGGCTCAAGAACGCGCTGATCGTCGGTGAACTGGGGCTGGCGCTCGCGCTGGTCGGGATTGCCGGCTCTTTTGCCATCGCCTCCCGTTCTTTCGTGGACCGGCAGACCAACTGGACCATCGAGGGCATCTTCAATGGATACGTGGCCCTGCCGTATGAGCCTTATCGCGACGAGACGAAAAGCCGTGCGTACCAGCGGGCGCTCCTGGCGAAGCTGGAGACCATCCCGGGCGTGGAAAAAGCGGCCCTGGCCACCGGCATTCCCATGTATTCGCTGAGCGGCGCGAATCCCGTCTCCATCGAGGGTCAACCCGAGGTTGAACGGGGCCGTGAGCCCACCACCGAGGTTTCGAATGTCACCGCCGACTACTTCAGCGTCCTGCGCATCGCGGTGAAACAGGGTGCTCTATTCAGCTCCTCGCTGACGGAGAACGACCCGGCGGTGGTGGTGGTCAACGAATCCTTCGCTCGCCGGTTCTGGCCGGGCGAGAACCCGATTGGGCGCCGGATCCGGCTTCAGCCCAACAAGTGGCTCGAGGTGGTGGCCGTGGTCAGCGACGTGGGCATGAAGGCCCGCCTGGATACGCCGCCCACGCGGCTGCAGGTGTATCGCCCGTTGTTCCAGTCGCCGAGCCGCTATTTCAACCTGCTGTTGCGGACCGGGCTTGAACCGGACGCGTTGACCCCCCTGGTGCGGAAAGCCGCTGCCGCCGTGGATGCGGATCTGCCGGTGACGAACCTTGGCTCCCTGTTGGCAAGTTATGATCGCGGCATGTCGAATCTGAACCTCGTCACGGTGAACCTCGCCATCTCCGGCGGGATGGGACTCCTGATCGCGGCGATCGGGATCTTCGGCATCATCTCCCAACTCGTCGCGCAGCGCACGCGGGACATTGGCGTGCGCATCGCCCTCGGAGCGCAAGCCGGCCACGTGATGGTCATGATCCTCCGGGAGGGCACGCGTCTGCTCCTGATCGGCGTGGTGTTTGGCATTCCCGTCCACTTCCTGCTCAACATCGCCTTGGGGCGGGCGATGCCGGAAATGACGCTTCCCGGCCCATGGCTGCTGGCGCTCAACCTCCTGGTGATCGGCGCGGCGATGCTCTCCGCCTGCTGGTTCCCCGCCCGTCGTGCGACGCAGATCGATCCTGTAGAGGCGCTCCGGGCGGAGTAGATTGTCCCCTCCTGAAGCACCCGGCCGCTGGCAGAGCGGCGGCTCGACCGGACGAGCCGCCGCTCTGATTGCCGGAGCCGGCGAAGCCGGCATTTCAGATTTCAGATTTCAGAACGGGCCACAAGAAACACGAAAAGGCACAGAGCGGCTACGCCGCATCCAAATCAAACCCATTGAACCCCAGATGAACACAGACGGACACAGATCCAGGCCGGTCTTTTTCCAAATCTGAGTCCATCTGTGTTCATCTGTGGTTGAGAGGATCGGGAGGAGCCCTGGTGCGGACGCTCGACGGCGGGGTTCGGAGACCCCGCCCTACATCGATCTGAAATCTGAAATTTGAAATCCTTGCCCGCCGAAGTGCTTGGACGGAGGCGGGTGAAATCCCCGCGCAGCGGGGCTACCACGCAATTCCGTAGTCCTCGCCGAAGTCGGAGGCGGCCCCCTCAAAAGTCCCGTGCTTTTGATCAATCCGGATGGCGGTGATCGGACCCGAGGTGCGCGGGCGCGTTTCGATTTTGTAGCCCATTTCGGTGAGCTTCGCACGCACCCACAACGGGACGTCTTCGCGAAGTCGCAGCCGGCCGGGCTCGGAGCGATGATCGCCAAACGAGGACTGCATCTGGTAGCTTTCGATGTTCGCTGCCTCGGCCGCCTCCTGGGGGTTCATCCCGAACTCCACGACGTTGAGGAAATACTGGAGGAGATTCTGATCCTGCGAATCGCCGCCCTGGACCGAGAAGGCGAGCCAGGGCTTGCCGTCCTTCAGCGCCAGCGTGGGGGTCAGCGTCACCCGGGGCCGCTTTCCCGGTTCGAGGACATTGAAGGGGTTCATCGCCGGCTCCAGGACAAAGCTCTGCATGCGCTGCGACAGGCCCATCCCCGTGCGTCCGGCGATCACGGCAGGGATCCAGCCGCCGCTGGGCGTGACGGAGATGACCCAGCCCTCCTTGTCCGCGGCTTGGATCGAGGTGGTGCCGGCGTGAAAGGCGTGGTCGGGGTCGGTCGTCTCGCTGGCGCTCCCCGCTACCCTGAGCCTTGGGTGTAGCGAAGAGCGCCAGCGATTCGATCCGGCGCCTTCACGCACGCCCGCGGTTTGGAACGACGCCGGCGCATTGGCCGAGGTGGCGGGGTTGGGTTTCCATTCCCGCAACAGGTCGCCAAACGGGTTCTGCTCGCCCTGAAAGCGATAGGGATCGCCCGGACGCGCCGCGGCGTCGTTGCGCTCCCAGTTGATGCCCTTCCAACGCTCGCGGGCATACTCCTTCGAGAGCAGCCCGCGCACGGGCGAGGCGGGCGCAAACGCGGGGTCCCCGTAATAGAAATCCCGATCGGCGAACGCCAGGTTCATGGCCTGATACACCGCGTGGATGTAATTTGCGCTGTTGTAACCCATCGCGCGCAGGTCGACGTTCTCGAGCAGGTTCAGCGCCTGCAGCATGGCCGGCCCCTGGGTCCACGTGGTGAGCTTGTAGACCTCGATTCCCCGGTAGTTCGTGCTGACGGGTGCCTCGAGTTTCACCTGCCAGCGGGCCAGATCCTCGCGCGTGAAGAGCCCGCCCTGCTCGCGCGTGGACCGGACGATTTCCTCCGCGATGTCACCGCGATAGAAGCGTTCATACGCCGCCAGGATGGCCCCTTTGCGGTCCCGACCGGCCGCGAGCGCCTGTCGCTCGGTCTCGACCAGCAAGCGTAACGTCAGCGCGAGATCCGCCTGCCGGAAGATCTCGCCCGGCTGCGGCGCGCCGACCGCGGCATTCGTGGGATCGAAGTGCGGCAGGAACACCCGTTTCGAGTACGGCCATTTTTCGATCTCGCCGCGCAGGCGCTTGATCGAGCGCACCGCCTGCTCCTCGATGGGGTAGCCATCCGCCATCTCGATCGCTGGCGCCAGGACCTGGCCGAGCGACAGGGTGCCGAACTCGGCGAGCATCACCATCAATCCGCCGGGCGTCCCGGGTGTCACCGCCGCGAGCGGTCCATATTCCGGCGGAAAGGCCAGGCCCTGCCCGCGGTAGTACTCGGGCGTCGCCCCGGCGGGCGCCACGCCCAGCGCGTTCACCCCAATGACCTGCCGTGTGCGCGGATTGTAGATCAGCGCCTGGGTCTCGCCGCCCCAGCCGAGCGTGTCCCACATGGTGCAGGTTGCGGCCAGCATCGCGCACGCCGAGTCGATGGCGTTGCCCCCCTGCATGAAGATGCGCGCGCCCGCCGTGGCCGCGAGCGGCTTGCCCGTGACCGCCACCCAATGCGAGCCGCGCAAAACGGGCTTGTGCGTCGCAAATTCCTGCGCGGAGACCGCGGATCCCAACACGACTGCCGCCACCACAACACCGAAACAGCGGGCGAGGTTCATGCCGGAAGTGAGTTCATTCTACGCCGATGCGAAAGCGGAAAAAGAAGGTTGAGGACGGCCGCAAGAAGGCGCAGAAGGCGCAAAAATCAGACGGTGCTTGGTCGTCGGATTGGGTACGTTGTACCGCGTTTACGCGGAATGCCTTGATTGGGGCGTGCCCGCACAAACCTTCCGCGTAAACGCGGGACAACGTACCCAAGCGTCGGAGCTTTTTGCGCCTTCTGCGCCTTCTTGCGGCCATCTCGATTTCCGCTTCAGCCTGGCTGCCGGAATCGAAATTAACCCGTGACGCCGCACGCATTAGATTCCATCACGCGGGGCTATTTTCCGAGAGAGCGCGAAGGTGTTTCGCGTCGATGCACGGGGAAAATTCGTCCGCGCGGCGACCGCGGTGAAGGATGCGATTGGCCTCCCGCGTTGAGTTCCGCCGCGCGGAGCCGATGCTGGAGCCCAGCTTCACGATCATGCCCCTCCCCGTTCGGACGGAAGCGGACGCAGCCCCCGCCGCCACCCCCGTCGCCGCCGGCTTCACCCGGCGGGACGCCCTGAAACTTGCCGCCGTCGGCCTCGTCGGCGCCGGACTCGGCTTCGGCGCCATGCCGATGCTCCACCGCGCAAGGCGGCCATCCGCACCCGCGTATCGCTTTTTCACCGACACCGAGGCGCTGCTCGTCACCGCCATCTGCGACCAGCTGATCCCGGCCGATGACGCCCCGGGCGCGACCGACGCGCACGTGATCGGGTTCATCGATCGTCAGCTCGCGGGCCCGTACGCGAAACACCAGGCCGCCTACCGCGCGGGGCTTGCCGCCCTCGACGCCACGAGCCGGCAGCAGCACGCGGCCGGGTTCACCCGTCTCGACGCCGCCGCGAAGATCGCCGTGCTCGAGGCGGTCGAAAGCGGACGCGTGCCCCCGGGGCTCTGGCATGACCCGAAGCCCGGAGCCTTCTTCAACCTGATCCTGACCCACACCATGCAGGGGTTCTACGGAAGTCCGCGGCACGGCGGGAACCGCGCGTTCGCCAGCTACCGGATGCTCGAGCTCGAACTGCCCCAGGTCGTCGGGCGCAACGTCTACCCGAGCCGCTAACCATGGCACTATCACCCGTGAACGCAGTCGTGGTCGGGGCCGGCGCGGGCGGCGGCGTCGTGGCCAAGGAGTTGAGCGAGGCCGGACTCTCGGTCGTGCTCCTGGAGCGGGGCGGCTGGGTTCGATTCGACGAACATGGTCAGGACGAACTCCTCGGCCAGCGGACCACCGTACTCGGCAACGCGTATGGACCCGACCACCGGCATCCCCGGGTGGTGGAGGATGGCGCCGGCGGGGCCCGCATCGTCATGCCGCACGAGGGCGACTACGGCAACAACGCCGCCTGCGTGGGTTCGGGCACGGTGAGCTACGGCGCCATGGCCTGGCGCTTCTCCGAGCAGGATTTTCGCATGCGCTCCATCTACGGGGCGCTCGAGGGCTCAACCTTGGACGACTGGCCCCTCTCGTATGCCGAACTCGCGCCGTTCTATGAAAAGGCCGAGTGGCAGATCGGGGTGTCCGGTGACATGTCGCAGAACCCGTTCTCGCCCCCGCGGGCACGGGGTTATCCCATGCCCGCCTTCGGCTACAACCGCGAGGGCGCGCGCCTGCACGCCGCGGCCAGGCGGCTGGGCCTGCACCCGTTCCCGATTCCCATGCTGCGGAATTCGGTGCCGTACGGCGGCCGCAACGCCTGTCAGCACAATCGCATGTGCTGCGGCTACGCCTGTCCGATCAACGCCAAGAATGGTACGCAGAACACCGTCATCCCGGCCGCCCTGGCCACCGGGAACTGCGAACTGCGCACCCACTGCGTCGTCAGCGAGATTGTCGTCGACGACCAGGGTCGCGCCCGCGGGGTGAAGTATTTCGATTCAGACAACCGGGCGCAGTACCAGCCCGCCGACGTGGTGGTCGTGTCCTGCGCCGCCACGGAAACCGCCCGCCTCCTGCTGAATTCAAAATCGAAACTCTTCCCGCAAGGTGCCGGCAACCGGCACGACTGGGTGGGCCGCAATCTGCAGGGACATGCCTACGTGGGCGCCTTCGGCCTGACCGAGGACGAAACGTATGACGACGAGGGTCCCGGCGCGACCGTCGCGGTCAACGACTACAACCACGGCAACCCCGGCATCAAAGGCGGCGCCGCGATCTGCAACGAATTCATCCGGCCGCCTTATGGTTTTTCGCAGTTCCGACCGCCAGGCGCGAAACGCTGGGGAAAGGCGCACAAGGATTTCCAGCGCCAGTTCTACCGGCGCACCCTCAGCCTCCTGTGCCCGGTCCAGGAAATGCCGATGTGGGACATCCGGGTCCAAATCGATCCGACGGTGAAGGATGCCTGGGGAATCCCGGTGTTGCGACTCTCGGGCCATCGCCATCCCCACGATATCGAGATCGGGGATTTCATGAGCCAGCGGGCCGAGGCGTGGCTCAAGGAAGCCGGGGCGATCCACACGTGGCGCAGCTCCGCCAGGTACCCCGTCCGCGGCGGCCAGCACCAAGCCGGCACCTGCCGGATGGGCAATGACCCGACGACCTCGGTGACCGACCGCACCGGACGCGTGCACGAGATCGACAACCTCTACCTGGCCGATGGTTCGCTGCATGTGACGAACGGTGGCTACAACCCCGCGCTGACCATCATGGCGCTCGGGTTCTGGGTGGGGCATCATATCACGCGCGCCTGGAAAGGGGGGAAGCCCGCATGAAGGCCGCCGCCTCACGCCGTCTGCTCCTCCTGTCGGTCGTCTACGTCGCGGTCTTCCTCACCACGACGACCGTCGGCAGCCTGAGCTACTTCCACTTCGCCGACCCGGCGCAAACGTGCGTGTCGTGCCACGAGATGACGACCGTGCATTCGAACTGGGCGCTCTCCTCGCACCGCACGCTGCACTGCCGCAATTGCCACGGAGGCTCGTTGACCCTGGACGCCCACGCGCTGACGGCGCACGCGCGGCGGGTCGTCCAACACGTCACCGGTGATCCGGACCAGCCCATCCGGATCAGGGAGCGCGACGTCGTGTCGCTGCACCAGAGCTGTCAGAAGTGCCACCCGCAGGCCTACGCCGACTGGCAGACGAGCCGCCATTCCACGACGTTCGCCCGGATCTTCCTCGACGACCGCAATCACATCGAACCGCCCGCCGACGACTGCCTCCGCTGCCACGGCCAGTTCGTCGACGGCGATATCAGCACCGTGGTGACGCGGGTTGATCTCCTTCCCGAAGGCACGCGCGAACGCAGCCCTGCCGCAGCGCAGCGCTGGCGCGCACCTGACTCGAAACCAGAAACCCAAAACTTGAAATCCGAATGGCAGCTGGTCGAACCCGACCGTGCCGGCCAGCCCGCCATCCCCTGCCTCAGCTGTCATGAGGTGCACGCGCCCGCCGCCGGCGCACAGATCGCCAGCGTGTATTCGCGCCGCGAGAAAACCCATATCGGCGCAGCAGTCCTGCCCGTGGTGCAGATTCGCGACGGCGACCGCCCGGTCCGCGTGTCGCGCGACCCACGCCAGCGCGTGTGCCTGCAATGCCACACCCCGAATGCCGCGCACCACCTCGGCAGCGCGGACGACCGGACCCCCGCCGGCGTTCACGAGGGGCTCAGCTGCCGCGACTGCCACACGTCACACACTAATTCCGCGCAGAACTCCTGCCGGGCATGCCATCCGGCGGATTCGCACTGCGGACTCGATGTGGAAAAAATGGATACAACGTTCCGCTCGCCCGAAAGCCGGCACAACATCCACCGCGTGACCTGCGCCGATTGCCACGCGAACGGCGTGCCGACCCGCACGATCAAGGTGGCGACCGCGCCGTAGCGACGAAACGCAACGGTTCCCACGGCCGCACGTCTGGCGGGGAAAGAATTTCAGATTTCAGGATTAAATTTCAGATGCCCGCCTTCTGAAGTCTGGGATTCGATCTGAAATCTGACGTTTGAAATCTGAAATCATGCTCAAGGTCTTCCTCCCCCTCGCGGCCCTCGCCCTCGCCGGCTGCACGACGTCAACCAGCCTGACCGACCCCGCGGAAACGACGCCTCCGCTGGCCGCCCCGAAAACCCCGGAGGACGCCGCGATCCGGCAGCACCGGATGGGCACGCTGGTCGTGCAGACCAGACCCGGCGCCAAGGTCACCGTCGAACAGGTCCGCCATGAATTCTGGTTCGGCTGCGCGCTGCCGAACCAGGCCTTCGACGGCAGGATGCCCGCGAGCGACGCCAGCCGGCTGAAACGCGAGTTCCTCGCCAACTTCAATGCCGCCGTTACGGAAAACGCCCTGAAATGGGGCAGCATGGAGCCGCAGCCGGGCCAGGTGAACTACGCCGTCGTGGATGCGATCCTGGCTTGGACCGACCAGCACGGGCTGCCGTTGCGCGGCCACAACATCTATTGGGGCATCGATCAGTTCGTGCAGCCGTGGCTCAAGACGATGGACGACGCCACGCTGCGACAGACGCTGGAGAAGCGCGGCCGTGATGTCGGTCGACGCTACCGGGGCCGTTTCGTGGAGTACGATCTGAACAACGAGATGATCCACGGAAACTACTACGCGCAGCGGCTCGGCAAGGACATCACGCTGCACATGGCGAACTGGGTGCGCGCAGAGGACCCCTCCGCGCAACTCTTCCTGAACGATTACGACATCACGACCGGGAGGAAACTCGAGCCCTACGTGGCCCACATCAAGGAGCTCCGGGCGATGGGCGTGCCGATCGCAGGCCTCGGCGTGCAGGGTCACCTCCACGCGGAGAGCTTCGACCGCGCGGCTCTGCGCAATTCGCTCGACGTGCTCGCGCAGTTCCAGCTCCCGATCCGGATCACCGAGTTCAACCTGCCGGGACAGCGCTCCAAGTACTACGAAAAGCGGGACATGCCCATCAGCGCGGAGGAGGAGGCGGCAAAGGCGAAGGACATCGCCGACTACTACCGCATCTGTTTCGCGCACCCCGCCGTGGAAGGCGTGCTGATGTGGGGTTTCTGGGCAGGCGCCAACTGGATTCCGCAGTCCTCGCTGTTCAAGCGGGACTGGACGCCGACGCCGGCGCTCAAGGCGTATCGCGATCTTGTGTACGGCGAATGGTGGACCCAGTGGCGGGGCAAGGCCGACGCGCAGGGCCGCTGCGAGATTCCGGCGTTCTTCGGCACCCACCAGGTCACGGTCAACGGCAAGTCACAAACCGTGCAGCTGAAGAAGTCGGCCGGCAGGGCGACGGTACAGATGTAAGCGTCGGAAAGTTGGCCGCAAGAAGGCGCAAAAGTCGCAAAAACCGGAACTTTTGCGCCTTCTGCGCCTTTTTGCGGCAATCCTTCAGCGGATCAGGCACCAAACGTGTAGTCGTACGGCTTCCGCATTTCGCGGCTGAGATAGGTGTTGGCCTCGGCGGCGTGGTCGCCCACGAAGCGCTGCGCATTGTAATCCCACGTCAGCTTGTGCCCCGTGCGCAGCGAGATCGCGCCCAGGTGACACATCGTGGCCGAACGATGACCCGTCTCGGCGTCGCAGATCGGCGCCTGGCGCGAATCCACGCAGTTGATGAAGTTCTCCCAGTGGTTGTTGCTCTTGTAGAGCCGCTGGGCGTCGTCCGGCAGCGGCTTGCGCAACAACTCCGGGTTGCTCGCCGTGATCTGGTCGCGATTGACCCAGATCCAGCCGTCAGTCCCTTCGAAACGGATGCCGTTGCGCTGACCCTTCGGGTCCAGCTTCTCGCCGTAAATGCTGTCGGCTTTGGTCGTGCGGATGTTCAGCTTCACGCCGGTCTCGTAAGTGTAGCGCACCTCATAGTCGGCGTAGGCGTTGTACCCGCCCTCGATCGGCGTCGAGATCCGGGTGGAATCCACCTGCGTCGGAGCCAGCAGTCCGATGGCCCAGTAGGCGATGTCATTATGGTGCGCGCCCCAGTCGGTCATGGTGCCGCCGGAGTACTCGTACCAGAATCGGAAGGTGCCGTGACAGCGCTCCTTCACGTAGTCGGTGGCTGGCGCCTGACCTTGCCAGAAATCCCAGTCGAGGCCGGCGGGGACGCTGCTGGCCTTGAAGGGCCCGCCGACCAGTCCCGCGGGCAGCCAGACGTTCGCCTCCTTGAGCTGGCCGAGCCGGCCATTGCGCACGAATTCGCACGCCATCCGGAAACGCTGCGAGCTGCGCTGCTGCGTTCCGGTCTGCAGGATGGCCCCGGATTCGCGCACCGCTTTCACCACATGGTGACCCTCGTCGATCGTGAGCGTCAGCGGCTTCTCGCTGTACACGTCCTTGCCGGCCCGGATGGCTGCCAGGTTGATCTGGGTGTGCCAATGGTCGGGCGTCGCATTGTAAATCACGTCCACGTCCTTCCGTTCCAGCACCTTGCGGAAATCGGCGTAGATCACCGGGGTCTTACCCTCGGTGGTGAACTGTTCCTGGGCCCGCCTGGCCTGGGCTTCGTCCACGTCGCAAACCGCGACGACGTCGCAGTAATTCGCCGCGTTCACCAGGTTGCCCCGACCCATGCCACCACAGCCGATCAGCGCGATGCCGGGTCGGGCATTCGGGGAGCGGCGCCGGCGCACGGGGGCCTCTTCGGCGGCGGCGAGTTGCTGCTGCGCGTACCAGAGCGGCACGCCTGTCGCGGCCGCAAACGCGACGCACCGCTTCAGAAAGGAACGGCGGGAAATCTCGAAGGAAAAGGGACGGGAACCGGAGTCGGGGTTCGACGGGGTCATAGAACCGGAACTGTCGCGCCACGTTTCCGCTCGTTCAACGCGATTATTCATTTAGTCCCGGATTCGCCGAAACCGCTACATTCGCCGTCGGACCGCGCCGATGGAGAGCCTACCCTTCCCCGCCCGTTTCCTCGTGTCAGGCGTAGTGCAACCCCACGGTTTGGCACCACGTCGGCTTGTCGCCGCCGTGAGCCTCTGGCTTGGGCTCGCGGGGACGCTTGTCGCCAGCCAGGTGCCCCTGGCCCGTCCGCCCCTCGACAGCTGGGTCCACCTCTCCGACGACGAGGGGCTCACCCACTCCGACGTGCGCACGATTGCCCAGGATCAGGATGGGTTCATCTGGCTGGGCACGCGCATGGGTGGGCTCCTCCGTTTCGATGGTTACGACCTGCACGGGTACGGCCACAACCCCGCCGATGCCGGCAGCCTCGCTCATAACATCATCTGGTGCCTGCTCGTCGACCGGCGGAACCGGGTGTGGGTGGGCACCGAGGCCGGACTTTCCGTCCTGGACCGCGCGACCGGCCGGTTCAGGCATTTCCGGCACGCGGCGGACGAAGCGACCAGCCTGCCCAACAATGTGGTCACCGGCCTGCTCGAGGATCAGGCGGGCCGGATCTGGGCCGGGACGCGCGACGGCCTGGCGCGGCTGGACGACGAGGCCAGCGGACGCTTCACCCGCTATCGGCGCGCCGATCTGGTGGCCGGCAGTCCGCGAAGCAATACCTTCCGCTCCCTCTATGAAGACACGACCACCGGGCTGCTGTGGCTCGGGGCGAGCGATGGCCTGGCCGCGTTCGATCCCCGCACGGGCGGGTTCGCGTCGTTCCTGCATGATCCCAGTGACGTCACCAGCGTCAGCAACAATGCGGTGAACAAGGTGATCCGTGACCCCGACGGGGTGTTCTGGGCCTTCACGGAGGGGGGCTTGAACGCCTTCGTTCCCACTTTCTCCACCGTGGCGGCGAACGCCGACCGCGCCCCGCCCGTGGTTTTCCGACGGTTCCGTTTGCCGGGGGCCGAAACGAATCCCGGACGTGAATACGTGCGCGACGGGCTCATCGACCGCCAGAACCGCCTTTGGCTGGCGACCCGCAGCGGCGTGCATCTGCTGGATCGCTCGACGGGCCGGTTCACCTCCTATGTGCGCCGCCCCGGCGACCCCACCAGCCTCAGCGACGATCTCGCCCACACCTTGTTCGAGGACCGTGCCGGAAATATCTGGGTTGGCACGTACACGGGGGGCGTCAACCGGCTGCGCCGGGAGACGAAACCATTCCTGGTCGAACGGCATCGCGCAGGGGACCCCGCCACGCTCCCCGACGACCGGGTGTCGGGCGTGGCCGTCGCACCCAACGGACGGGTTTGGGTCACCACGGCCAATGGTCTTGCGCGCCGGGATGAGGAAGGATGGACCCGCTTCCAGCACGACCCCGACAACCCGGCGTCGCTGCCCTCGAACGATCTCGCCACCCTCGCCGTGGCGCCCAATGGCGACGTCTGGATCGGAAGCAACTACCTGGGGCCGATCCTCTATGACGGGCAGCGCTTCCACCGGCTTCCGATCCGGCGCGACTTCCCCGCCCCCACCGGCGTCTATGACTTCACGGGGGCGCAGGTGAACACGCTCGTGACGGATCAAGCGGGCGGCGTCTGGCTCGGCGCCCGCGCCTACGGGCTGGACTACCGCCGCGGCGACCGCTTCTGGCATTACGACGATTCCGCGGCCAACGGCCCCTCTCCCACGCGCAACCCGATCCTCGGCGTCACCCTGGCCAACGGAGACTTGTGGTTCGCCACGGAAAAGAACGGCCTGTCGCACTTCGACGCAGCCGAACGGCGCTTCGCGGTCTATCCGGCACCGGCCTCGGGTTCGGGTGCGCGCAATCGCACGGTCCTGTGCCTGGCCCCGGCGCCGGATGGAATCCTGTGGGTCGGGCTGGCCGACGGTGTGCTGGCCTTCGATCCCGCGACCCGGACCTTCACGCAAAGCTTTACCAGCGCCGACGGTCTGCCCAACGACGCCGTCATGGCGGCGGTGGTCGACCGGCGGGGGCACGTCTGGGCGGGCACGGCGAACGGGCTGGCGGAGATCGACCCGGGAACGCGGCGGGTGCGCGCGTTCGAGAAGGCGGATGGCCTGCCGTCGAATGTGTTCTCCCAGCGCGCCGGAGCCCTCGGTGCCGACGGCCGGGTCTATTTCGGCACCCGCGCCGGGCTGGTGTCCTTCCGACCTGAGGCGATCCAGGAGGAGCAACTGCCGCCCCCCGTGCGGATCACCGAGTTACGGTGGCTCGGCAATAGTTCCGCATCCGCAGATCCACCGTCCGCCGCCGGGCTCGACCCGCTGGCCGGCGATGCAGGCCACAGCTTGTTCGTACCGGCGGGCCGCCTGGGCTTCAGTCTAAAATTCGCAGCCCTCGATTACGCTGCGCCCGAAAAGAACCGCTACCGGTACCGGCTGGAGGGCTGGGACGACGCCTGGACGTCTTCGAATGCCCGGGAACGGATCGCGAGCTACACGGCCCTCCCCCCGGGCCGCTACGTCTTCCGCGTCCAGGCCAGCAATCCTGACGGCGCGTGGAACCACACGGGCGCGGCGCTGCCGATTGTGGTCGAACCGCGGTATTGGGAGACCACGTGGTTCCGGGTGGCCGCCGTGGCGCTCGTGCTCGCCCTGATCGCGGCCGCGCACCAATGGCGGCTCCAAGTGACGCGCGAACACAACCGGCGGCTGCAGGAGCAGGTCTCGCAGCGCACCGCCGAATTGAAACGCGAGATCGGCGAACGCGAGCGCGCCCAGGACGCCCTGCGGGACTCCCACCAGGAGCTCGAACGACGTGTGCGCGAGCGCACCGCCCAGCTCGCCGCCAGCAACGCCAGCCTGGCCGCGGAAATGAACGAACGGCGCAAGGTGGAGGAACAATTGCGTCAGTCGCAGAAGATGGAGGCGATCGGACAGCTGGCCGGCGGCATTGCCCACGATTTCAACAATCTCCTCACCGTCATCCTGGGGCACTCCGAGCTTCTGACCCTCGGCGATCTCCCTCCCGGCGACCGTGACGAAGCCGTCGGTGACATCCGCGCGGCCGCGCAACGGGCGGCCAATCTCACGCGCCAGCTCCTGGTCTTCAGCCGTCGCGCGCCCATGCGGCTGGCCGTCATCGACCTCAACGGTCTGATCCAGGGCGATGTCGATCTGTTGCGACGCCTCATCGGCGAGCACATCGTCTTCGAACACGTCCTGACCCCCGACCCTTTGCCGGTGTATGCCGACACCGGCATGCTCCAACAGCTCTTGCTCAACCTGGTGATCAACGGACGCGACGCCATGCCCCGCGGGGGCCGCCTGACCGTCACCACGCTCCGCGTCCCCTTGGTGCAGCCCGACGAGCAGGCCGGGTTGCACGCCCTGCCGGGGGAATATGCCCGGCTGAGCATCGCGGATACGGGCAGTGGCATTCCTGACGACGTCCTGCCCCGTATCTTCGAACCGTTCTTCACCACGAAGGAGCAGGGCAAGGGCACCGGGCTCGGCCTGGCGATTTCGCACGGCATCGTCCAGCAGCACCGGGGCTGGATCCACGTGGAAACGCGGCCGGGACAAGGCACCTCCTTCCACGTCTGGCTCCCGATCGACCGTCGCCCCGCGGAGGCGCCGGCGGCGGAGCCCCCTCCCCCTCCGGACGCGGCGGCGCGAGCCACCGTGCTCGTCGTGGAGGACGAGTCCGCGGTGCGCGCGATCGCCACCCGCGTGCTGCGCCAGCAGGGTTACGAAATCATCGAGGCGGGCTCGGGGAGCGAGGCGCTGCAACAATGGGCGCTCCATGGGCGACGCATCTCGCACGTGTTGACGGACATCGTCATGCCGGGGTCCCCCGATGGCCACGAACTCGCCCATCGCCTGCGTGGTGAAAATCCGCGGCTGCGGATCATCACGATGAGCGGGTACGACCCGGCCGCCGCAGCGGCCCGGACAGGGGCGCGGCAGGCGGGCGACGTGCAGCTGCGCAAGCCGTTCACCGTGGCCGAGCTTCTGGCCGCCTTCGCCGAACGGACCGGGTGAGCAGCGAGGACGTCCGCAAATTCGGACACGAGTCCTCGAAGCTTGAAAGTGGTCGGAAAATGTCCACGCTCGGCTTCCCCCGCCTCGCGTCCGAGGCTTCCGCGCCCCCTCTCCGCCTGCCTGGGCGGAGACCGCCGGCCCCTTCTCCTCTCCTTCACTCCCCCCATGTCCTCGTCGAATCCCCTCATGGACCGCCGCACCTTCGTCAAAACCGTTTCCGCCGCGAGCCTGGGCGTCGCCGCCCTGACCTCCAGCCTGCGCGCCGAGGCGGCAACCACGACCCGGGAGCGGCGCCGCTACGCCATTGTGGGCGTCGGCGCCCGGCACACTATGTTCAAGGAGGCGATCGAGACCACCTACGCGCCGCACGCCATGCTGGTCGGGCTTTGTGATCAAAACGCGGGCCGGCTCGAACTGGCACGCAAGCGGTCCGAACGAAACGGCGCGACGCCGCCTCCGGCATACGGGCCGGCGGACTTCGAAAAGATGGTGCGGGAGACGAAACCACAGGTCGTGATCGTGACGACGAAGGATTCCGCGCACGACGACTACATCGTGCGCGCGATGGAGGCTGGCTGCGACGTCATCTCCGAGAAGCCGATGACCACCAATGCGGCGAAGGTGCAGCGGATTCTGGACGCCAGGAAGCGCACCGGACGCCACCTCCGCGTGACCTTCAACTACCGGTATTCCCCCCCGCGGACCCAGGTGAAGGATTTGCTGATGAGTGGGGAGATCGGCGACATTCTTTCGGTGGACTTCCAGTGGTTGCTCAACACCACCCACGGAGCCGACTATTTCCGCCGCTGGCACAGCGACAAGAAATCGTCCGGCGGGTTGATGGTCCACAAGGCCACCCACCATTTTGATCTCGTGAACTGGTGGCTGGGCGCAGTGCCGGAACAGGTCTTTGCCTCGGGCAAGCGTGAGTTTTACACGGAAAAAACGGCGCGGCGGTTCGGTTTGAAGGGGGCCCACGAGCGGTGTCACACCTGTCCCGAAAAGGACCAGTGCGGCTTCTTTTTCGATCTTTCCGCGAACCCCGGCTTGAAGGCGATGTACCTGGACCAGGAGAAGCATGACGGCTATTTCCGCGACCAATGCGTGTGGCGGCCTTCGATCGACATCGAGGACACCATGAACGTGGTCGTGAACTACGACACGAAAGCGACGCTCTCCTATTCGCTGAATGCCTTCAACGCCTGGGAAGGTTACCATGTCGCCTTCAACGGCACGCTCGGCCGGCTTGAACACTCGACCGTGGAGCAGGTGTACGTCAGCGGCACCGACCAGGTGCAGGGCGCGCTCGCGGATGGCGGCGTGAGCCTGCGGGTGATTCCGCTGCGCGGCGCCCCCAAGGTCATCAAGCCATGGACGGGCGAAGGCAGCCACGGCGGTGGGGACAAGGTGATGCTGGACGAAATCTTCCTGCCCGCGGCCGAGGCCGACAAATACCTCCGCGCGGCCGACGAACGCGCGGGCGCGGCGTCCTGCCTCGTGGGCATTGCGGCCAACACCTGTTTCGAAACCGGCCAGCCGGTGAAGATTGCCGATCTGGTGAAAGGGCTCAGCAAGCCGGACTACGCCCCCATGCCGACGCGCGAGCAGAAGCTGCCGATGCCAGCCCGCCGGGCGCCCAAGCACTCGTAGCCGAAGGCCGGAGGGGCGGAGGACCAGGGACCACGGACCAGAGACGAAGACCGCTTCTGAGTACGTTGTCCCGCGTTTACGCGGAATGCCTTGTCCCGGCATTCCGTCCAACCCTTCCGCGTAAACGCGGGACAACGTACCCAAGCCGCTGGTCCTTCGTCCCTCGTCCCTTTCTGCCAGCTGGGGTTCTTTCCCAACGCTGCAACCGCCGGCCGAAAAACGCATCTATGGGCGTTTGGCACCCATGGATCAACCCCGCGAGAGTCGAGCTCCGATCATGATCGTCGACGATTCCCCCGACGACATCCTGTTGCTGCGTCATCGGTTGAAGACGTCGCAGTTTGAGGGTCCAATCCTGAGTTACGACGACAGTTCGCTGGCCCTGGCTTTCTTGCGTGAACTGACGGAAAATCCGGAGGCCTCCTTTTACCGGCCCGGGCTCATGTTCCTGGACCTGCAGATGCCGAAAGTGCACGGCTTTGTCTTTCTCAAGTGGGTCCGTTCCCAATCCTGGCTCGACGACACGAAGCTCGTGGTCCTTTCGGGCTCGGACAAGCCCGAGGACCGCGAACGGTCCATCAAACTCGGCGCCGACCACTACCTCGTTAAAATGCCCCCCGCCGAAACCTTCGCCCAGCTTCTCGCCGAATGCTACGGCGAGCCGGCGGCGTGAAAAGGAGCGGTAGGCGGTAGGCTGTAGGCTGTAGGCTTTGGTTTGTGGCGATTACCGCCTATCGCTTTTCGCTTAGAGCTTTTCCTCTCACCCCCGCCCCTTGGCCTTCAGCAGCGCGGCGAGTTCCGCCTGATCCACCTCGCCCTTGATCGTGTTGAGCTGGCTCAAGACTTTCATCCGCTCGTCAGGGCCGCAGGTGGAGATCTCGATCATCCAGTCCTCGGTCTTGGGCGCAGCCACGATCACTTCGTCGGCCCAGGCGATCACTTCGGCGGCTTCGACGAAGCCCTGCGTGATGCCCTGAATGTAGTACTCCGCCTTGGTGCGATAATTCATGAAGGTGGCAGCGTTGCGCGCGCTTGAGCCCGTGACAACGGCTTTTCAGCGGATGCCTGGGGGGCGGCGCGAAAGGTGCGCGCAGCGCCGACCCGTTGCGGGCGGGCCGCCCGCGGTCCATCAAGCCTCGTAGTCCGGTGGACCG
>JAEWKR010000102.1 GCA_023457715.1 Verrucomicrobiota bacterium | reverse complement strand
GACACGGAGGCTCGGTCCTTGGACAAACCTGTTCATCGCGTAACGCCCAAGACAGTCGCAGCGCCCGCCTCCGGCTCGGCTCTGATTGGGCCTCTGTGACCTCTGTGGCAAAATCGGTATTCAGGTTCGTGGTTAATCCGTCTGCATAGTTCCGGTTAAAGCTTCCGCCTGAAGGCGGGACAACGTACCCGGGCCGGCGCGACGTCCGCTTACTTCGCCAGCGGCTTCAGCAGCGAAAACTTCCCGCTCGCCGCGGGCGCGATGAACTTGCGCCGGAAGGCCGCCACGCGCGCCCCGTCGCCGAGCAGACCCGCGAGGGCCGTCTCGATTGCCTTGTGATCGGCCTGGTGGTCGGCGACGTAGTGGAAATCCCACCGGCGCTCCGTCGTCTGAACAAGGGAGTAGTGCCAGCAGCTGAACCCGGCGGGCAGCACCGCATCGACATCGGTCGGTGAGACCAGCGACCCGTCCGCCCGGAAGTACAGGTTGCCCTCGCGTCCCAGCAGTCGGAACCCGCTCGGGAAGCGCTGCACGATGTCGCCGGTGTGGTAACGCAACAGCGGCATGGCGACCCGGTCGCGCGTCGTCACGTAGATCTGATAAACATCCTTCAGCTCAGCCCGCCAGGGCACCAGCTCGATGAACGCGTTGGCGTCGATCACCTGGGAATTGTCGCGAAACGCCTCGCCCACGAAAAGGTAGCCCGCCTCGGTGGAGCCGTAGAGATCCACCTGCGCGGCCGGAAAAACCTCGCGGATCCGATCGCCGTGCTGCGCGCTCGCCTTGCCGTAGGTGAGAATGATGACCCGCACGCTGGGCACCCGGACGCCCCGCCGCGCCGCCGCCCGGGCCAGGAGCGAGAGATACACCGGCTCGCCCTCGATCACCTCGGGTTGGGTCGCCTGCAACTCCAACACGATCCGGTCCCACTCGCTTTCCGGAAAGGCGAAGGGATCGCTGGAAAGGTTCAAGTAGACCGTGCCGTCAAAATAGCGGTGCGGGAAAGGGTGATCTTCGTACGGACAGAGATTGCTCGAGCAGCCCACCGGCGCCAGGACGCACTTGCGGTACGGACGGCCGACGAACTCGCGCAGGATGGGCGACGCCAGATAGGCACGCTCCGTCTGCGCATTCCACCACCCCTCCTCCATCACCACGGTCATGGGCGACTGGGTGGTGCCGCCCGTGTGCTCATACTCGTAGCGACGGGCCTGAAATCCCCGCTCGATTTCCGCGTAGTCGGTGAAGAACGCCTGATGGCCGCGCGCCACGATCTCCTGCTTCGAAAGCGCCGGGATCTCGCGGAAGCACGACCACTGCAGCGGCTCGGCGTGCAGGGCGAACCGCTCTCCGTACAAAGGGCTGCGGTCGTAGATCTTGCGCACCTCGCGCTCGAGTTCCGCGGGCAGATAGTCGCCCGTCGCAGCGCCAAGGCTGCTCGGTGAATTGGCGAAAGTGGGCGCGGACATCGGTGGATTTCGGCCGCAGCAAACGGGGCAATTCCCGGATGTCAAACGACGGGGGAGGCCGCTCATCCCCGCATCTTTTCCCAATGCGGCTGGAAGAGAAACAAAGCGTCCAGCACGAGGCTGTGAGTGATGCCCCCGTTCCGCGCGAGCGCATACACGTCGTCGACCGGGAGCACGACCACCTGCAGTTCCTCGTCTTCATCCCAGCCCAGCTCGTGCGTTTTTCGCGCCGTTTCGACCAGGACGAAATGACAGCGGTTGGACTGGATCGCAGGGTTGGGGTGGACGGAGCCCAGCAGCCGGCCGGTGCCGGAAAACCCCGTTTCCTCTTCCAACTCGCGACAGCCCGCGGCGACGGGATCCTCGCCGGCTTCCATCACCCCGCCGGGGATCTCCAGCGAGAGCTCGTTGATGCCGAAACGAAACTGCCGCACGAGCACCAGCTGTCCCTCGGGCGTCAGCGCGATCACGTTCACCCAGTCGGTGGCGTTGATCACACTGAATTCCTTCGTGGTCCCGCGCGGGCCGTGGCGAAACTGCGCGGCGGTGACCTCAAAGATCCGGGTCTTGAAGCGGACTTCGGACGATAGCTTCTGCCAGCGGGACGGCTCGGTCGACGACGAATTCATGCCCGCAAACAAAAAAGCCTCCCGCCGCGAGGCGAGAGGCTTTTTGAAATTCGAGAGCTGGCCGCTCAGCGCTTGGCCGGCAGCTTGAGCTTCTGACCGACGGCGAGCTTGGTCCAGTTCACGCCGGGATTGACGGCCTGGAGATCCGCGAGGGACACGCCGTTGTTGCGGGCGATCTTGGCGCCGCCGTCACCCGCCTTGACGATGTACTCGTCCGGACCGGCCACGGCCGGGACGCCACCCGTCTTCTTCGTCGCCACGGCCGGCTTCTTCGCCGCCTCTTCCAGCTTGGTGACGGAACCCTGCAGGTTCGCGATGACGCTGCTGACGGTGTTGAACGCATTCTGCGTCTGCTCGTTCAGCTGCTTCAGATCGCGGTTATTGCGCTCGGCGGAGCTTTGCGCGGTTGCGGCCTGCTGCTCGATACCATCGATGCGCTCGATCTTGGTCTGATGCTCGGCGAGCAGATTATTCGCCTTGCGCGCCTGCACAAAAGCGAAGGCGCCGACCAGCAGGGCAACGACGCCCAGCACGATGCTGCCGATCGGGAGCATGCTGTTGTTCTCGCGAGAAATGGTATCCATGGAAAGAGAGGAGGAAGGACCTCAGCAGAAACCTTTGGGGGAATCGAGGCAAGAAGAGATTGCCACACCCCCGTCAAGAGGGCACACCCCCTCAACCTACGTCGTATAAAACCCGACGTCGCAGGTGCAAAATGGTCGGGGCGGAGAGATTCGAACTCTCGACCTCCTGCTCCCAAAGCAGGCGCTCTACCAGGCTAAGCTACACCCCGTGATGCCGCCAAGGTCTGCGGTTCGGGACGGGTGTCAATGCTGGCGAAGGGCAGGAACGGCGCGAAAAGGCCAAAGAAAGGGGCCTCACGGCTTGAGGTGGCTGCAGAGCGCTAGCCTGCAGGATTGCGGATCCGGCGGGCCTGTTGATACCAAAACACCCGCGCTGGAGGCGCGGGTGCGGGGGACGCTTCACCGAACTGGCCGGCTTACTTGCCGGGGAGCTTCACGTCGACAGCGGGGCCACCCGGAGCGGCCGGAGCGGCGGGGGCCGCCGGGACCGGGAGATTGGCCATGAGCGGCAGCGCGCGACGGGCCCAGAGACTGGCCGGATCAATCTGGTTCAGCTGTTCAATGTACTTCTGAACCTCAGCGGTATTCCCGGCGTCCGCGGCGAGGCTGGCGAGATGATAGGCGGCTTCGGCGCGGACCGCATTCAGCTGACTGGCGTCGGCCGCCAGTTGCTTGAGTTCGTTTTCGCCCTCGCCGGTCTTGCCGCTTTGAATCCGGGAGAGGGCCCGGCCCATGCGCGCGCGCGCCGCCAGCGGTCCGTCCTTCAGCACGGAAAGGGCCTTGTCGTAGCCGGTGACGGCGTCCGCCGCCCGACCCGCCGCATACGCTTCATCGGCGATGCGGATTTCCGCGACCCCGGCCAGAGGATGTCCCGAGTTGGCCGAGGCAAACGCGCGCAGCTGCTCCGTCGTCGAAGCGGCAGCATAGGCTTTTTGGACCTCCTGGTCCTTGCTGGCCTGCAGGTGTTCCCACACCCCGTTGGCCACGACGCCGAGGATCACGAGCGCACACGCGGCGAGAACCAGGGCCCGGTTCCGTTTCCAGAAATCGTTCAGCCGATCCTCGAAGGGAACGGGCAGCGGAGCCGTGGACGGTTCGCCAGCGGAGGGGGTCGGATTCGAAGATTGATTTGCGGCCATGGCTCAGACGTTGAAACCGACGACGAGAGCAAAACCGCGAACCGGTGTCTAGGTCCGAATCGTCGCCGGCAGATCCTCGTCCTCTCGAACAAAGCTACCCCGCCCGCGCCCAGGGAGGGCCGTTACCCCGAGGCGGGCGTGGCCCGGATGTCAATCTGGGTGTGGGCGGTGTCGACGTGCCCCTGCCCGCCCGGCGGGCCGCCGGACAGCGGCTTCATCCGCCCCGCGGTGGCGTCCCAATACTCCGCCGTTTCGATCCGGACCACCATCAGGGCCAGGCGGGGATCCTCGATACCCTGGGGAAAGAACCGTTCCATCCCCGGCTTCCAGAGCTGTTCGGCCTTCTCGCGGTCGTGCAGCACCGTCGCGTTCCCCGTCACCGAGACGTACCGGTGCCGCTCCGCGTCGGCATAGCTCACATTCACAGCCTGTTCGGAGGCGAGATCCCGCGCCTTGCCCGAGTCGTCCGCCAGGAAGAACCACAGCTCTCCCTCCCCCGCCATTTGCTGCGTGGCCATCGGGCGGCTGCGCAAGGCCCCATCGGGGGTGACGGTGGTGAGCATCGCAACTTCGATGTCCTGGATCAGGTCGCGCAGCTGGGTGACGGCCTGCGGGTCTCGTTCAGCAGTGGTCTTTTTCACCCCGCACGTTACGCACCGGCAGGCGTTCCGAAATCCGGTGCAATCCCGGCGCCGGCATGGGAGGTCGCCCGCGCGCCGGGCTTGTCCCCAGGAGCCGGGGAGCGCCGCCCAATGAATCAGTCGAAGACGACCGTCTTGTTGCCGTACACGAGCACGCGCTGCTCGAGGTGCCAGCGGACCGCCTGTGCGAGCACCATCTTCTCCAGATCACGGCCCTTCTGGATCAGGTCCTCGACACCGTGACGGTGCGTGACGCGGGCGACGTCCTGATGGATGATGGGCCCCTCATCGAGATCCGGTGTGGCGTAGTGCGCCGTGGCGCCGATCAGCTTCACCCCCCGGGCATGGGCCTGGTGGTAAGGCCGCCCCCCGGCAAACGCGGGGAGGAACGAATGGTGGATGTTGATCACCGGCCGGCCAAACCGCTGGAGGAAGTCAGCGGACAAGACCTGCATGTAGCGCGCCATGACGACCAGATCGACGCCGAGGTCGGCCAGCAGCCTGAGTTGGGCGGTCTCGGCCTGCGCCTTGGTGTCCGCGGTCACCGCAAAGTGGTGGAAATCCAGCCCGTAACCCCGCGCGGCCGGCTCCATGTCCCGGTGGTTGCCCACGATAGCGACGATGTCGCACCCATATTCGCCGGCTTTCCATCGCAGCACGAGGTCATGGAAACAGTGGTCGGCCTTGGAGACGAAGACGGCGACCTTCTGCCGCTGGATGGAAGCGGCGACCCTGGCCTTCATCCCCATCGACTGGGCAAAGGCCAGAAAGTCCTGGGTGTCGCGGGCCTCTATCCCGTCCGCTCCGGTGGGGACCCACTCAATGCGCTGAAAGAAGATGCCAGCCTCGGTGTCCCGATGTTGATCGGCGTGCAGGATGTTGCCACCCCGCGAAAAGATCCAGTTCGCGACGCGGGCCACGAGCCCGGGTTGATCCGGCCCGTGCAACAGGGCGATGAGGGTGGCGGGCTTGGGAGACATGGGAAAGGGAAAGGGAAAGTGAAAGGGAAAGTGAGGGTGAGAGTGAAAGGGAAAGTGAAAGTGAACGTGTTAATCGCTCACTCACTCTCAGTCCACGTTCACTTTCCCTTACTCCACCACATTCATGCCGCTGCCGTGGTATTTCTGCAGCGGGCGGACGTTGACCTGCTTCTCGCGCAGGGCGCGAATTCCCTGCACCGCGGCGGCCGCGCCGGTGATCGTCGTCATCAGGAAGATGTTATGGGCGTAGGCGGCGGAACGGATGGCATTCTCGTCCCGGCGCGGGATCATGCCGCCCGGCGTGTTGATGATCATCTGGATCTGACCGTTCTTGATCAGATCGATCGCGTTGGGCCGGCCCTCCTGGATCTTGGCCAGCTTCTTCACGGCGACGCCCGCCTCGGCGAGCGTCCTGGCGGTGCCGCTGGTGGAGTAGATGGTGAAACCCAGCTGCTCCAATTCGCGCGCGATCGCCACGCCGCGAGCCTTGTCCGCATCCTTCACCGACAGGAACACGTTGCCCTTGGTCGGGAGCCCCGGTTTCGCCGCGGCCTGCGCCTTGGCGAAGGCAATGCCGAGGTCTTCGTCCAGACCCATGACCTCGCCGGTCGAACGCATTTCCGGACCCAGCGCAATGGTGGCGCCGGGGAAGCGCACGAAGGGGAAAACCGCTTCCTTCACGCACCAGTGCTTGGGCGTCTGCTCGCGGGTGAGGCCCAGGTCCTTGAGCTTCCGGCCCGCCATGACCTTCGCCGCGAGCTTGGCCAGCGGCACGCCAATCGCCTTGGCGACAAACGGCACCGTGCGGGACGCCCGCGGGTTCACCTCCAGCACGTAGAGTTGCTGATCCTTGATCGCGAACTGGACGTTCATCAGGCCGACGACCTTGAGCTCGCGCGCGAGGGCGTACGTCGCCTTGCGGACCGTCTCGAGCATCGCCCGCGGGAGCGTGTGCGGCGGCATCACCATCGCGGCGTCGCCCGAATGCACGCCGGCATACTCGATGTGTTCGAGCATGCCCCCGATCACCGACGTCTCGCCGTCGCTGATGCAGTCGACGTCCAGTTCGATCGCATCCTCGAGGAACTTGTCGATCAGCACCGGTTTGCCCGGCATGACGTCGAACACCTGGCGGACGACCGCGCGCAGTTCCTCCTCGCTGTAGAGAATGAACATGCCGCGGCCGCCGAGCACGAAGGACGGGCGGACGAGCACCGGATAGCCGACGCCGGCCGCGTGCGTGATCGCCTCCGCTTCGCTCAGCGCGATGCGATTGGCGGGCTGCTTCAACTTGAGCTTGTCGAGGATCGCCGCGAACAGCTTCCGGTCCTCTGCGATCTCGATGCTTTCCGGCGAGGTGCCGATGATGTTCACCCCGTTCGCCTTCAGCGCGCTGGCAAGGTTGAGGGGCGTCTGGCCGCCGAACTGGACGATGGCGCCGTCGCATTTCTCCTGCTGGTAGATCTCCAGCACGTCCTCCAGCGTCAGCGGTTCGAAATAGAGGCGGTCGCTGGTGTCGTAATCTGTGGAGACGGTCTCCGGATTGGAGTTCACCATCACGCTCTCGATGCCCATTTCACGCAGCGCGAAGCTGGCGTGCACGCAGCAGTAGTCGAACTCGATGCCCTGGCCGATGCGGTTGGGACCGCCGCCGAGGATCATGATCTTCTTCCGGCCGGACGGCTGCATCACTTCGTTCTCGTCGCCGTAGGACGAGTAGTAGTACGGCGTGAAGGCCTCGAACTCTGCCGCGCAGGTGTCGACGAGACGGTACGTCGTGTGAATGCCCCGACGCTTCCGGTCCGCGCGCACGGTGGCGAGATCGCTCTGCAGCAGATGCGCCAGCTGGGCGTCCGAGAAGCCAAACTCCTTCGCGCGCCGGAACAGCCCGGTGTCGAGCCGCCCGAGCGAGCCCGCCTGCCGCACCTCGTTCTCCATCTCCCAGATCTCCCGCAGCTGATGCAGGAACCAGGGGTCGATCTTGGTGAGGTCGAAGATCCGTTCCACCGTGTAGCCGGCGCGGAACGCATGCCGGAGGTAGTGGATCCGCTCCGCGTTCGGCGTGCCGAGCTTGGCATTGATGATCTTCTCCTCGATCAGCTCGTCGCCACCCAGGCGGCCGCCGCCGAAGCCGCGCGCGCCGGTTTCCAGCGAACGCAGGCACTTCTGGAGCGACTCCTTGAAGGTGCGCCCGATCGCCATCGCCTCGCCCACCGACTTCATCGCGGACGTGAGGGTCGCATCCGCATCCGGGAACTTCTCGAAGGTGAACCGGGGGATCTTGGTCACCACATAATCGATGGTGGGCTCGAAGCTCGCCGGCGTCAGCCGGGTGATGTCGTTGCGCAGCTCGTCGAGCGTGTAGCCGACCGCCAGCTTGGCCGCGATCTTGGCGATCGGGAATCCGGTGGCCTTCGAGGCCAGCGCGGACGAACGCGACACGCGGGGGTTCATCTCGATCACCACCATCCGGCCGGTCTCGGGATCGACGGAAAACTGGATGTTCGAACCGCCGGTCTCGACGCCGATCTCGCGGATCACCGCGAAGGAAGCGTCACGCATCACCTGATACTCCTTGTCGGTGAGCGTCATGGCGGGCGCCACGGTGATCGAATCGCCGGTGTGCACGCCCATCGGATCGAAATTCTCGATCGAGCAGATGACGACGCACTGGTCCTTGTGGTCGCGCATCACCTCCATCTCGTACTCCTTCCACCCGAGCAGGCACTCCTCGACGAGCACCTCGTGCACCGGCGAAAGTTCGAGCCCGTTGGAGACGATGTGGTCAAACTCCTCCTTGTTGTACGCGATGCCGCCGCCGGAGCCGCCGAGCGTGAAGGAGGGGCGGATGATCAGCGGGAAGGTGCCCAGCATTTCCGCCGCCTCGAGCGCCTCGGCCATCGACTTCACGGTGCGGGAACGGGCGACATCCAGGCCGATCTTGAGCATGGCCTGCTTGAAGAGCTCGCGATCCTCGCCCTTGGCGATGGCCGCCGGCTTCGCACCGATCATCTCCACCCCGTATTTTTCCAGGATCCCCTGCTTGTGGAGCTCCATCGACAGGTTCAACGCGGTCTGCCCGCCGAGGGTCGGCAGCAGCGCATTCGGCCGCTCCGCCGCGATGATCTTTTCCAAGTAACTGACCGTCAACGGCTCGATGTAGGTCACATCCGCGAACTCCGGGTCCGTCATGATGGTGGCCGGGTTCGAATTGACCAGGATCACGCGGTAGCCCTCCTCGCGCAGCGCCTTGCACGCCTGCGTTCCCGAGTAGTCAAACTCGCAAGCCTGGCCGATGACGATCGGGCCGGCACCGATGATGAGGATGGACTTCAGGTCGGAGCGTTTGGGCATGAGCGTGGATTTCGCCGAGAGTTGAGGCCGCGAAAACCGGCCGCAAGCGGGAAAAGGCGACGTGACACAGGGCGGGCGGCGCTTGGTTTCTAGTTTCTGGTTTCTGGTTTCTTGGTTTGGGGTAGCACCAGAGCTTTAGCCTGGTGGTCTGGCCGTTGGGACTTTCGTACGGCGCAATCCTGCAGGCTGAAGCACTGCAGCTAGTGGACCCGAAACGAGAAACCAGAAACGAGAAACCAGAGACCAGAAACTAGAAACCAGAAACCCCTCCTACGGCATCTGCTCCGGCGTGAGCCCCAGCACCTTCGCGGCGGCGGCTTTGTCGCCGCGGCAGGCGTGCACGACCATGTCGATGTACTGCTTCTGCTGGCCGGTCAGGTACTCGGCCAGGGTGGGCCAATGCTTCATCTCCCGCAGCCGCAGCGGCAGTTGCTGCGACGTGATCACCCGGGATTCGGTGGTACCCGCCATCTTGGTCACCACCTGGAAAAGCTCCGTAAGGTTGCCCGGCCAGTGGTAGGCCACCAGGACCGCCATCGCGTCGTCCGTGAACTCGATCAGGTTGGCGTCAAACAGGGGATTGGCGGCCTGGGACGTGTAATGCTTCACCAGGAGCGGAATATCCTCCGCCCGCTCGCGCAGGGCCGGCATGTGCACGGGCAGCGACGCGACGCGGTAGAACAGCTCGTCGTGGAACCGGCCCTCGTCAACGAGGTGCTCGAGGTCCTCGGACGTGGTCGCGATCAGCCGGAAGCCATGCGCGGTGTTGCGCAGCACGCTGACCAGCTCCTTTTGCACCGGCATCGGCAGGCATTGCAGGTGTTGCAGGTAAAGGGTGCCGCCTTTGGCCTGTTTCACCCAGTTGCCGCCCTCCCCGCTGTGACCGAGCAGGCCTTCGCGGAACGCCGCCTCCGAACTGAGTGAGCAGTCGATGCGGACAAACGTGGCTTCCTCCGCCCCGCTGGAACCGTGGAGGATCTCGGCCACGGCGCTCTTGCCCGTGCCGTTTTCGCCGACCAGCAGCACCGGCGTGCGCGACGCCGACAGCTTCTTCACCTGCGCGGTCAGCTTCGTCAGGCGGGCGCTCTTGCCGATGAGCCGGGTCTCGATGTCGTTCGACTTCGCCCCCGGGGCCAGCCCCGCCGCGGCCCGCTCCGCCTGGAATTTACGGAATTCGAGCCCGCGACGCAGCGTGGCGATCAGCTCGTCGACGCGGAACGGTTTCTGCAGATAATCGAACGCCCCATATTTCAGGGCCTGCACCGCACTCTCGGTCGAGGCGTACGCGGTCATGATGATCACGACGCAGTTCGGATCGTACAGCTTCAGCTGCTTCAGCAGCGTGATGCCGTCCATCGGCTTCATGTCGATGTCGGCCAGCACCAGATCGTAACGCTCCCCCTTGTAGCGGGTCAGGGCCTTCTCGCCGTCCGTGGCGAAGGAGGTGGCGAAACCCGTGGGTTGAATCACCGCCTCCAGCATCTCGTGGATCGAGACCAGATCATCGACGATGAGGACGGAAGGCATGAAGCGTGAAGGGGAAACGGCGGACGCTTTCGAACCGGGCCGCCGGTGTCAACGCGCGGTTCCGGGCTAGTTCACGCCACCGGCGACGGCGCCAAGTTGGAAGATCGGGAGGAACATGGCCATGACGATGCCGCCGACGACCACGCCGAGGAACACGATCAGCAGCGGTTCGATCAGCGACGTCAGCGCGGCGACGGTCGCTTCGCACTCCACATCGTAGAAATCGGCGATCTTGTTCATCATCCCGTCCACGTTGCCGGTGGATTCACCGGCCTTCACCATGTGCTTCATCATGGGCGGGAAGAAGAGATTGGTCGCTAGCACCTCGGAAACCTGGCCACCCTGGCTGACGTGCTTGGCGATCTGTTCGCACGCGTCCTCGATCTGGACCTTGCCGCTGGCCGCCGACACGATTTCGAGCGTGCGCAGGATCGGGACGCCCGAGCGAATCAGGGTGGCGTAGGTCCGGCAGAAGCGGGACAGCGCGATCTTGTGGACCAGATTGCCGAAGATCGGGGCGCGCACGAGGAAGTTGTCCTTTATCCGGCGACCATTGGGCGTCTTGACGAACTTGCTCGTGATCCAGAACACGACGTAGCATCCGGCCGCGATCGCCCACCACCACGCCTTGAGGAAGGCACTCAGGTCGATGAGGAACTGGGTCGGAGCGGGCAGCTTCGCGCCGAAGTCCTGAAACATTTCCGCGAATACCGGGATGACGAAGATCAGCAGCACGTTGACCAGCGCGATCGCGAGACCGATGACCGCGATCGGATAGGTCATCGCGGATTTCACCTTCTTGGTCAGCTTGACGGTGGACTCGAAATAACCGGCCACCTTGCCGAGGATTTCCGCCAGGCCGCCGCTCGCCTCGCCCGCCTCGACCATGGAGACGAAGAGGGTGTTGAAGGAGTTCGGGAACTTGCGGACCGCGGACGAAAACGAATTACCCTGCGAGATGTCGACGCGGACATCGCGGATGACGATGCGGAAAACGGGATCCTCGGTCTGGTCCTGCAGTGCTTCGAGACACTGCACCAGCGGCAGGCCGGCGGTGAGCAGGGAGGCCAGCT
This sequence comes from Verrucomicrobiota bacterium, assembly GCA_023457715.1. Lineage (GTDB taxonomy): Bacteria > Verrucomicrobiota > Verrucomicrobiia > Opitutales > Opitutaceae > ER46. The sequence goes on along the minus strand of JAEWKR010000102.1, from coordinate 35,168 downwards.
GCTGCGTGAACATGGCCAGCTCGCCGAGCGGCAGCTTGTAAGTCTTCGCCTTTTTCTCGAGCGCTTTCTGCTTCGCGAGCGCCTGCGCCGCCTTCACGCTTCCCGCCTTCTTCGCGGGAGCGACGCGAGCGCCTGGGGCCGTCGTGGTGCCGGCGGGAGAGAGCAATGCCATGCGGGCGACACAAACCCCCGCCGCCTGACCGGGCAACCCGATTCATTACCGGGGTGCCGTAAACTGAGAGTGAAATTGATGGCATCGCCCGCGAGCGACGCGCAACCGAAGCGGAACACCCTTCAAGGCAAGTTGCTGCGGATCGTACGATACCGCAAACCACCAGGCTAAAGCTCTCGTGCTACCGGTGCATCCCAGCTCGTCGGATGCAGCGGGGGTGCGGTTACCGACGTTGACCGAGCCAAACCCGTGTTTTGAAGGGTTGAGGCCGTAGCCGGAGTTCATCATCACAGCCCAAGCGTCTACTGGCCTTCATTCCACCCCACTATGCCTATGAAAGCACCTGTCCTCGCCGTCGTCTCGCTTGGCGCTGCCTTTACATTGGCGGGCTGCATGCATCAAGAAACCATGGCGCCCGCAACAGGGGCGATAGCCGACGGCGAGCCGTTGTACCGTTTTCAAGCGGCTCCAACGCTCCCCGAGGGCCTGCCTCCGCCGCCCGCGGGCGTGGTGGATGTCACCAGGGTACAAATCCCGCCCTACCCGATCAAGACGATTGCGCCCCGTGTTCCCTTTCTGATCCATGAGCGGCGCCAAGTGGGCGTGGTGGTGATTGTCGACCAGAGCGGGCGGGTGATAAGCGCCGAGGTTCACGGTACTGCCGAAAGTGCCTTTGCCCGGGAAGCGATCTATACGATTAAGCAATGGCGCTTCAAACCCGCCCTAATCGACGGTCGGGCGGTGGCCTCCCGCTTGTATCAGACCGTCATATGGAATCCTCCGCTCGAAGGCGTGCTGGAATCTGGAATCGACTACGTGCAACCCACGTACCGGGGGTCCGGCCCGAATAGCACCGGATCGGGCATTTTTTAATCGGAGCCGGCGCGGGTCCCTCCGAGCAACAGTTAGACCCGCCAAAATTTTGCCGAGGCGCGACGTCGTCGCCACCCCTCGATTCGTGCACCCGAGCATAGCTCGACGAAACGTGCTCCCTACTGCCCCCCCAGCCGTCTGAGCCGTAGGGTTACCCTCATGTCACCCTTCCACTTTCTGGGCGTGGTAAGCGCCGCCATCGGGGGATGGCGGCGCTTTTTTCTCGGTGTGTTCGCAATCCCGTCAAGTTCGCGTCCGACAGCACGATATCAGTTAACCCCTTCACCCATGCGTGTTATTCGTCCCCTCGCCTTCGGCCTGCTCGCGCTCTGCGCCGTTGCCCCGGCACTCCAGGCCCTCACCGGTGCTCCGTACGTCACGTTCGCGGCTCCGCCCGCTGCCTCGCTCCCCCTGGTGGCCGCCAACACCGCAGCGCCGATCCTCGTGGCCGAAAACGACTGGCCAGGCGTGCTGCGCGCGGCGGGCGACCTCCAGGCCGACGTCGAACGCGTCACCGGCCTCAAGCCCGAACTCCGCCGCCTGAAGGGGCCCGGCGGCACGGCTCCGTCCGACCAGGTCGTGATCATCGGGACCATCGGACGCAGCGCGGTCATCGACGAGCTGGTGCGGACGGGCAAACTGAAGGTCGACGAGGTGCGCGACCAGTGGGAGTCCTGGGTGCGGGACGTGGTCGACCAGCCGCTTCCCGGCGTGAAACGGGCGCTGGTCATCGCCGGCAGCGACAAGCGCGGCACCACCTATGGGCTCTACGATCTCTCCGAACAGATGGGGGTCTCGCCCTGGTACTGGTGGGCGGACGTGACGCCGGTGCGCCGGGACGCGGTGCACGTGCAGGCCGGCCGGTTCGTCCAGGGGCCGCCGTCGGTGAAATATCGTGGCATCTTTCTCAACGACGAGTACCCGGCGCTCACCAAGTGGGTCGGCTTCAAGTACGGTGCCGCCAAGGTCAGCGAAAATCCGCCCGTACCGGCCAACATCGCCAACTACGGCCGCGAATTCCATGCGCGCCTTTTCGAATGCCTCCTCCGGCTCAAGGCCAACTACCTGTGGCCCGCGATGTGGAACAACGCCTTCAATGAGGACGATCCGGAGAACCCGCGCCTCGCGGACGAGTACGGCATCGTGATGGGCACGTCGCATCAGGAACCGATGCTCCGCGCGCAGAAGGAATGGGACCGCCGCCACCAGCAGACCGTCGGCTCATGGAATTACGCCAAGCATCCGGACCTGCTCGAAGCGTTCTGGCGCGAGGGCATCCGGCGCAACAAGGACTACGAGAGCATCGTCACGATGGGCCTGCGCGGGGCCAATGACACGGAGATGGCCCCCGGCGGCCCGGAGGCCAACCGCAAGCTGCTCGAGCACATCGTGGACGTGCAGCGGCGAATCCTGACCGAGGAAGTCGGCCGCCCGGCCGGCACGATTCCCCAGCTGTGGTGCCTCTACAAGGAGGTGCTGGAGTTCTACGAACACGGCATGCGCGTGCCGGACGATGTCACGCTCCTCTGGGCGGAGGACAACTGGGGCAACGTGCGACGACTCCCGACCAAGGAGGAGCTGTCCCGCACGGGAGGCGCCGGGATCTACTATCATTTCGATTATCACGGCGGGCCCCGGAGCTACCAGTGGATCAACACCAGTCCGCTGCCCAAGATCTGGGAACAGATGTCACTGGCGAAGCAGTACGGCGCCGACCGGATCTGGATCGTGAACGTCGGCCACTTCCGGGGCTATGAGGTGCCGACCGAGTTCTTCATCGACCTGGGCTGGGATACCACCCGCTGGACCCACGACAACACCGACGTCTTCCTCGAGCGCTGGGCGACCCGGGAGTTCGGTCCGGAACACGCCAGGGAGATCGCGGAGATCGTCGCAAAATACGGCAAGTACAACGGCCGGCGGAAGCCCGAGATGCTGGCACCGAACACCTACAGCCTCGTCGCCTACGACGAAGCGGAGTCGATGCTTGCCGATTGGGCCGCGATCGAAGACCGCGCCAAGGCGCTGTCTGAAAAGATGCCTGCAGACAAGCGGGACGCTTTCTATCACCTGGTCCTCTTCCCCACTCACGCCTCCGCGCTCGTCAATCGGATCTACGTCGCCGCCGGGAAGAACCAGCTCTACGCCGCGCAGGGCCGCGCCAACGCGGCCGCCTTCGCCGCGGAAACGCGCCACCTCTTCGAGGAAGACCTGCGGTTGATGGACCACTACAACGACACCTACGCGGGCGGCCGGTGGAAGCATTTCATGGATCAGACGCACATGGGCTACACCAGCTGGCGCGATCCCGAGAAGAACTCGCTCGACCACATCAAACTGCTCGAACCGGCCGTCCCAGCCGAGGGCGCGCTCGGTGTCGCCGTGGAGGAAGCCACTGCCGCCTGGCCCGGCGCGGAGGGCGCTCCCGTCCTGCCCCGCTTTGACAGCTTCAACCGCCAGAGCCATTGGATCGACGTCTTCAATCGCGGCCAGTCGCCGATCCGCTTCACCGCGAGCGCCAGCGCCCCCTGGATCCGCGTCTCCGCCGCCGAGGGACGCCTCGACGCGCAGCAGCCGCAGGCCAGGCTCCAGGTTTCAATCGACTGGGCCGCGGCGCCCCGGGGCAAGGCCTCCGGCGTCGTCACCGTGACGAGCGGCGGCACGTCCGTCCCCGTGCAGGTGGCCGCCCTCCAGCCCGCCGGCCTTTCTCCGGATTCAGTCCGGGGATTTGTCGAGTCCGCCGGCTATATCGCCATCGAGCCGGAGCATGTCACCCGCACCGCTCCGGTCGGAGACAGGAAATGGCAGCGCATCGAAGACTACGGCCGCACGCTGTCCGGAATGCGCGCCGAGGCGCCGGCACACAGCGAAAGCGTTGAACCGGGCCCGGGGTCCCCGGTGCTCGAATACGATGTCTACCTGCTTGAAGGCGGCCCCGTGGAGGTCACGACGATCACGTCGCCGACCCTCAACTTTGTCCCGACTCGCGGGCTGCGCTACGCCATCTCGTTTGACGATCAGCCACCCCAGATCATCACGCTCGTGCCGCAGGGCTATCAGGCCGCGCATTCGAACATGGACTGGGAACGGGTCGTGGCCGACAACGCGCGCCATTCCCGCTCGAAGCACGAAGTGACCGGCGTCGGACGTCACACGTTGAAGATCTGGATGGTCGATCCTGCGGTGGTGGTGCAGAAGATCGTGATCAACACCGGGGGCTTGAAGCCCAGTTACCTGGGGCCGAAGGAAAGCCTGCGGCGGTAAGGGCGGGAGCGTGCCCCGGGATCGCGATCACGGGGCGGACGCCGCTTCCGCTTCCTTCAACACGATCGGCACCTTGACCAAGGTCCGGGCGGCGTAGCCGTCCTTCACGCGCGGCAGGAACCGCCATGCTTCGATCGTTCGTCGCAGAATCGCGGCGGCGGGCGCGGGAACCCGGTCCACCAGCTGCACGCTTTCGACCCGCCCGTCCTCCACCACCATGAACGAAACGTTCACGCGCGCCGGCGCGGCCTCCAGCACGCCATCGTCGAGGAACAGGGGCGGGATGCTGAGGTAGGCCTTGGGCGCGGCGCTCTTCCCCGCATTCCTCTCCAGGAACCCCTTCACAATGAAATCGTGGCGGGTGTCCTCCATTTTGGCGAAAAAACGGGCAATGAGCTCCGCCTGGTTCGAGCGCATCTCCACGCCTTCGGTGAAGAACAAGGGGAAATAACCGGTCCGCCGTTCGCCGAAATCGAGAAACCCGAATGACACCTTCACCTTGTTTTCCTGATTGGCCACGAGATCCGGGATTCGCTCAAACTGCACGGACGCCCCGGGATTGATCGTGTCGCCGTCGAGATACGCCTGGTCGAAGAAGACGAGCGCCACATAGCAGTTCTTGTAGTCCCGGGTCGGCGTCACGGTGACGGTGAACTCCGTGTTCGCATGGACCGTGCCGCCATCAACCTCCCCGCCATTCTCGAACATCAGCACCAGCCTGGTGCGATGACCGGCGGTCTTCATGTTCGTCAACGTGATCTCTCCTGGCGCGAAACGCGCGCCCCGGTGCGGAGCAAACCTCGCCCGGCCCCCGGTCGAGAGCGTCACCTTCTTCCCCTCGACTTCCACCTGGGGCGCCTCGTTGCGCACGCCGACGATCGGCATCTGCTTCCCCTTGTGCTCGCCCATCACGACGGTCGGGTGCAGGGGCGGCGGTGGCTTGTTTGACCAGCGGAGCTGGGACGCGCCCGCGGCGGGCAGGAACGCCAGCGATGCGGCGAGCAACACGTGACTGACGCGGGGGAAAGCGTTCATCGCCGTGCCATCGTCCACAGAACTTGTGACTCGCCAATCGTGAAATGGAACTCCCCCCGTCGCGTCACCGCCTGCGAAACGCAAGCGGGGTGTCGCCTTCGCGCGCAACGACGAGGTCAAGCTCGCCGTCCGCGTCCAGGTCCATCGCCTCAACCGCGCTCGTGCTGCCGGGAACGACAAGCCCGCTCTCAGCCGGCTCGATCGCGCGCAACCCGCCTTTGCCGTCGCCCCGCAGCAGCACGCTCAAGCCGCCGTCGAAATCGCCGATCGCGGGGACGGGGAGCGACGTGTTCTGCACGGCGTAAACATCCGCGGCCCCGTCACGGTCGAGATCGGCGATCACGGCGTCCATGAGCGGTGAAAGCTGGGCGCTACGCGGCAACGGTTCGAAACGGTACGTGCCATCGGCCTGGCTCAAAAACACCCCGCTTTGCAGCTGCGTCGCTTCGTAGCGGCGCGCCTTGGCCAGCGGTTCGGCCCCCACGATCTCCGCCAGCGGCGCGCGGGCGTAAACGTCGTTGCGACGGTAGCGCGCATTCACCGATGGAATCCTGGCGCCGAGCGCGGCGCGCGTGAGCCAGGGGACCAACCGTTCTCCGTCCTGCCGGGCCTCGATGGCCAAGGGCGCGCCGGTCGGCGCGAACTGGCCGTGGAAGAGCAGTGCGGGTTGCTCCGGGCTGGCGCGATAACGCGTATTCAAGCCAATGTTACCAGCCACGAAGTCCGGCCGGCCGTCGCCGTTCAGGTCGCCCGCGGCGAGACTGGTCCACCAGCCCTTTCCGCCCGACGCGAAACCCAATCGGTCCGTCACGTCCGAAAACGCCTTTCCGCCGTCGTTGCGGAAGCACTTCACGGCCCCCCAGTCGGTCGCGACGATCAGGTCGTTCCATCCATCGGCATCCACATCCGCCGCGACGGCTCCGGTGATCATGCCGGCCTCGCGCAGGGCCGCCCCCATCGTGCCGGTCGTATCCTCAAACCGGCCGTTCGCATTCCGCAGCAGCGCGTGCTGGGGCGCGGTCGGGTAACGTCCCGGCAGCACGCGCGCGCCGACGAAGAGATCCGTCCGGCCATCGCCGTCAAAATCAGCCGTCGCCACCGCTCCGATGCTGAGCGCGACGGGCGGCAGCAGGGTGGCAGGCGCGACGGCAAACCCACCGCGACCGTCGTTGAGCCACACCGCCGGCTGGTACGCCGGCGCACCCGCTGGCTGTGCCGTGCCCGTGCGCGTGACGACCAAGTCGAGGTCCTGGTCTCCATCGACATCCAACGCGGCGATCGGCCCATCCGGCAGCACCGCGGCCTCGCCCAAAGCCGAGGGCTTGAACCCGCCCTGCGGCTGGCGGACCAGCAGCCGCGTCGGCTCGCGACTGTTGCCGCCAAGGACGAGGTCCTCGTGCCCGTCGCCGTTCAGGTCGGCGCGCACCAGCGCCGGACCCTGCCGATTAAAACGCCACGACACGAATGGCTGGGCGGTGGGCTCGTCGGCGGGGGTACTGAAGGCAACGGTGTGGAGACCGGACTCCGGGGCGGGCTCGTACAAGGCGCGGGCTGAAGCACCGCCCTCCTGCCGAACCGGTTTGAGAGGAGGGCGGTGCTTTTGCCCGCCACCGTCTGCCGGCTCCGTGACGGTCAGCCGCTGGTCTGCGGCCACATTCTCGAGCACCTGCACCGTGCTGCTCGGCCACTCGATGGTGAGCCGGCGAACCGCGGTGTCGTCTCCCAACCCAAAATGCGCCACCGGCTCGCTGGAAGACATGTAGCCACGGGCCTGCACGAGTTCGCGGACCTGCCGGCCCGTCGCCGTCTCCACGTGCACGCGCGCGCCGACTCCGAAGCGATTCGAGGCCACCCCGCGCAGCGCCACCACCAGTCGATGGCCGGTGTCGCTGTCGTTCCGGAGCAGGGAGACCCCGGCCTCGAGATTGGCGAAGACCAGGTCGAGATCGCCGTCGTCGTCAAAGTCCGCGAAGGCGGCGCCAAAACTGACGCCGAGTTGATCCAGGCCCCAGGCTGCGCCCACGTTCTCAAACCCGAGGTCGCCCTGGTTGCGGAAGGCGAAATTTCGCTCCCGCATGGGCGGCAGCGAACGGATCAGCTTCCACTGCTCGGCGATGCTCTCGATGCCCATGACGCGGGCGAGGATGTCGGTGTTGTGAAACTCGCGCACCATCCCGTTCGTGATGTGGAGGTCGAGCCGGCCGTCGTTGTCCAGGTCCTCGAAGCGCGGCGACCAGGTCCAGTCGGTCGCGGCGATGCCGGCGAGTTGCGCGGCCTCCAGCATGCGACCGGTGCCGGTGTTAAGATAAAGCGCACTGCGCATGTACTGGGGCAGCATGCCACCCCGGGCTTCGAGTTGGGCCCGTTCACGCGACCCGGCCATGCCGCGCTGGTCTTTCTCCGCGGTAGACGTCGCCATGTCGGCGACGAGCAGGTCCAGCCGGCCGTCGTTGTTCACGTCGCCCAGGTCCGAACCCATGCCGTAGTACGGCGCGTGCGGCACAACCGCGCGAAGCACGTCGGTGAACGTCCCGTCGCCGTGGTTGCGGTACAGGTGGTCCGGAGCGTCGTAGTCGTTCGCCACGTAGATATCGGGCCAGCCGTCGGCGTCATGATCCCACCAGGTGACCGAGTGACCGCAGGTCCCGTCGCGCGAGAGGCCGGCGCGGTCGGTGACGTTCTCGAACGTGCCGTCGCCGCGATTCCGGAACAGGTAGTCGCGCTGCCCTTTCGGGGCCTTGGCCGCGTCGAGCATGTTGGTCTGGACATACACATCAAGCCACCCATCCCGGTCGAAATCCGCGAACGCTCCGACACCCGAGGCGTCGACGACCGCCAGTCCTCTCGCTGCGGCCTCCTCCTTGAACGTCCCATTACCCTGATTCACGTAGAGCAGGTTGGCGGCGCCGAACCGGCAGAGATAAAGATCGAGCCAGCCGTCGTTGTTCACGTCCGCGAACGAGGCCCCCTGCTTCCAGGCCTCGGGCCCGGAGCGGTCGGTCAGCCCCGCCTTCTCCGTCACATCCTCGAACTTCCAATCGCCGAGATTTCGAAACAACCGGCTCTGCCCCGTCTTGTTGACGGCAAAAAAGTCGACCCGTCCGTCGTTATCGAAATCCGCCGCCGCCACGCCGGTGCCGATCCCGCCGTACACGAATTCCTGGTATTTCTGCGCCCACATCCGCGGATCGGCATAGGCGTTCTCCGCCCTCACGCCGGTCGCGCCCGGGTCCAACGGGGTAAACAAGGTCGCGGCAGCAGGCGTGGAGCGCGGCTCGAGCGGACGGACGGCCACCTCTTCCGTCGCTGCGGCGTGGACCAGCCCGAGGGCGCACAGCGCAGTCGTCACAAAAACCGCCCGCGCCCGCGTCGCCCGTATCTCCGAAAAGCTCGCCCCCATTTGCCGCCTACCCCACGGGCGTGACTCGCCCGAGTCAAGGGCGGGGGCGCCGGGCGACATGGCTTGGGTACGTAGTCCCGCGTTTACGCGGAATCCGAAGACACGCCGGCCCCGGCATCCCGCCAAAAACGCAGGACAACCTTGCTCGAGCGTCGCTACTTGATCGTCACAATCGGACCCGCGCCGCCGACGTCGGTCGTAGTTTCATTCCCATCACTCCAACGGACGTGCACGCGTTTCGGCGGGTTGGCCGCCGGGTAGCCGAACCACGCGGTCGCGGCGGACTGGCTGAAATAACCTGAGCCCCGGCTGATTTCCGCGGTCTGGCGAGTGCCATCGGCGAGTTCAAGTTGCACTCGCGAGCCAGCCACGAAACGTGACGCGGCGGGGCGCAGGTCCACCCGCAGCGGCCGGCCGTCCGTGCCGCGATTTCGGAACGCGAGGGTCGTGCCGTTGTTCTGCGTGACGACAAGATCCGCCCAGCCGTCGTCGTCGAGATCCGCGGCCACCGCCGCCTTGCCGTCTCCGGGCACGATCAGGCCGGACGCCGCGGGCTCCACGAGGTCGAACCCGCCGCGCCCGTCGCCTTTCAGCAACTGGCTGAGCCCGGCGCTGAACCGGCCGATCGAGGCGATCGGCGCATACGAGTTCTGCACCAGATAGACGTCGGCGTGGCCGTCGCCATCGAAGTCCCCCGTGACCAAACCCTGCGTCGGGGCGACCTGCGCCAGCCGCGGCCAGGGCGAGAAGGTGAAGCGGCCGTCCGCCGTGCTCATCAGCGCTCCCGACTGGAACTGCGTCGCGGCGAACCGCCGGGCGGCGGCGACGGCCGGCTCGCCCAGGATATCCGCCAGCGACGCGCGGGCGTAGAGGTCGTTGCGCCGGTATTTCTGCTGCAGCCCGGGGATTCGGGCGCCCAGCACATTGCGGGTTCGTCGCGGCACCAGCTTGTCGCCGTCGTAGCGTGCTTCGACCAGCAGCGGAGCGCCGGTTTTCGCGAACTGGCCGTGGAAGGCGAGCGCGGGCTTTTCCGAAGTCGCCTGGTACGGCGTATTCGAACCCACGTTGCCGAGGGCATAATCCATCCGCCCGTCCCCATTGAAATCCGCGGCGGCCACCGCGGTCCACCACCCGGTGCCGGCGGTCGTGAACCCCAGCGCCTCTGACGCGTCCGTCAGCACGCGCCCGCCCACGTTCCGGAAGCAGCGGACCCCGCCCCACTCGAGCGCAAGCACCAGGTCGACCCAGCCGTCGTTGTCCGCATCACTCCACAGCGCCGAGGTGACCATGCCCACCGATTCCAGCGCGGGTGCCACCACCTGGGTGGCCGTTTCAAACCGGCCGCCCGCGTTGCGCAGCAGCACGCTCGGGGGCGTCTGCGGATACCGGCCGGGCCAGATCCGCCCGCCGACGAACAGGTCAAGATCGCCGTCGCGATCAAAGTCCGCCGCGGCGACCGCGCCCACGCTGATCGCCACCGGCGGAAGAACGCCTGGCCCCGCCTCGGCAAACTGCCCCTGGCCGTCGTTGAGCCAGAGCTGAGGCTGGTATTCGGCCGTGGCCGCGGGCGCCGCCGTTCCGCTCTTGGTGACGAAAAGATCCTGGTCGCCGTCGCCGTCCGCGTCGAAGGCCAGCAACGGGCCGTCGGTCAACGGACTTTCCGGTCGTGACAGCGCGGCCGCCAGATAGTTGCCGTTGTCACCGCGACGAAGGACGCGCAGCGGTTCCCGGCTCGTCCCCGCGACGACGAGTTCATCGCGTCCGTCCCCATCCACGTCGGCCGCGGCCAGCGCCGGCCCGCGCCGGTTGAAACGGAACGGAAGCAGGGCCTGGGTGGACGGCTCCTGCGCGGGCGATTCGGCGGTCGAGACATCCAGGCCGGCCGAGGCGGGCAGCCGGACAAACCGGGGCGCGGGACCGGTTTTCCCTCGGAGCGCAGGCGCCCCGCCTGCCGTTTCGGAGAACGCACCGTCCGCAGCGGGCGGGACGGCTGCGCTCCCAGGAGGAACTTCGGCACCTTCCGGCTCGTGCACGACCAGTCGTTGTCCGGCCGGCACCGCCTCGAGGACCTGCACGAAGCCGCTGGGCCAGTGCACCGTCAGGCGCGCGACGGTCTTTTCGTCACCCAAGCCGAAATGGGCCACCGGCTCGCTGCTCGAAATGTAGCCTCGGGTGCTCTGAAGGGTGCGAACCTGCACGCCGGCCGCGGTTTCGATCCGCACGCTGGCGCCCAACCCAAACCGGTTCGACCGCCGACCGCGGAGCGCCACGAGCAGCCGCTCGCCCTTCGCGCCGTCGTTTCGGAGCACGGTCGGGGCCGCCTCGTAGTTGGCATAAACCAGATCGAGGTCGCCGTCCCCGTCGAAGTCCGCCGTGGCCGCCCCGAAGCTGACCCCGACCTGGTCAAGTCCCCAGGCCGCGCCCATTTCCTCGAAGCGGAGGTCGCCGTGGTTGCGGAAGGCGAAATGCCGCTCCTTCATCATCGGGCTGGAGCGCATGATCTGCATCCGCTGGGCCTGGTTCTCGGCCGTCATGATCCGCTCCCGCAGGTCCGAGTTCTGGTATTCCCGGTTCATCCCGTTGGTCACGTGCAGGTCCACGCGGCCGTCGTTGTCGAGATCCTCGAAGCGCACCGACCAGGTCCAGTCGGTTGCCGCGAGGCCCGCGAGCTGCGCCACTTCGAGCATGCGTCCCACGCCGGTGTTGAGGAACAGGGCGTTGCGGGGGTATTGCGGGGCCTCCGTCCCCGTTTCGTCCACCAGCAGTTCACGCGACGACGCCATCCCGCGCATATCGCGTTCCGGCGTGCTGGACGCCATGTCGGCCACGAAAAGATCGATCCGCCCGTCGTTGTTCACGTCCCCGAGGTCCGCCCCCATGGAGGAATAAGGCAGGTACGGCACGGCGCGGTGGATGACGTTGGTGAACGTGCCGTCGCCGTTATTGTGATACAGCGGATCGGCGCCGGCAAAGTCGTTGGTGACGTAAAGATCCGGCCAGCCGTCATCGTTGTAATCCCACCAGAGGGTCTGGTGCGCCAGGGTGTCGCCCTTGATCCCGGCCCGGGCGGTCACGTCCTCGAAGGTGCCGTCGCCACGGTTGCGCAGGAGATGGTCCGACTGCCCTGTCGGCCGCTGCACCGAGTCGAGCATGTTGGTCTGCACATAGACATCCAGCCACCCGTCGCGGTCGTAGTCGCAGAAAGCCCCGATGACGGAGGCGTCCACCAGCGCCAGTCCCCGGGCCGCCGCCTCCTCGCGGAAGGTGCCGTTGCCCTGGTTCATGTAGAGCAGGTTGGGCGCGCGGTAGCGGCAGACGTAGAGATCGAGCCAGCCGTCGTTGTTCACGTCGGCGAACGTCGCCCCGTGCTGCCAGGCTTCGACCCCGCTGACCGGGACGACCCCCGTCGCCGTGGGGGCGGCGGGACGGAGTGCGCCCAGCCCGAGGCCGGCCCGCTCGGTGATGTCTTCGAACTTCCACTCGCCCAGATTGCGAAACAGGCGCGACTGCCCCGTCTTGCTGACCACGAAGAGATCCGGGTCGCCGTCCTGGTCGATATCGCCCGCAGCGACCCCGGTGCCCATGGAGCCGAGCGCGAACTCCTGATAACGCTCCGCCCACATCTTGGGATCAGCGAACGGGTTGTCGGCGACGATTCCCGTCATTTCCGGCGCCAGCACGCTGAACAGGGTCGAGCCGCCGTGGGTGGCAGGCGGTCGCAGCGGCGCGGTCGTCACTTCGGCACTCCACGCCGGCAAGGCCAGGACACCACCCAGAAACAGCATCAGGGCCTGCAAGCGACGGGGGCGGCCGGGCAGCGAAACACGAAAAGAAAGCATGGGCAGGAACGGACGGGGTGCGCCAAGACTCCGCGGCCGCATCCGGGAGTCAAGTACCGGCCGGGTCAACGCGCCGGGTCATCGCCTCGCGGAAGGCGCGCGATTCCAGCTTCACTTCCGCCGCGTTTTGCGGTGCGCTGCTGGGGCTTCCTTTTTGCCCGCCGCATGTCTCTCCAGCCGTCTACGCGCCTATGGTTTCTCGTGCCGTTGTGCGCGCTGCTCTTCCTGCTCGCGGTGAACCATGCGAGCCTCCGGCGGAACGACACGTTGTCACGACTCGGTGATGGCGCGTCCGCCGAGGAGGCCGGGGCCGCTCCAACCCGAGCGGCGGGCACTCACGACTTCCTGGCACGAAACCAGGATGTCCAAAGCTACCCGTGGCTGCTCCAGACGGAGGCCCAGCTGCAGTCCGGGACCTGGCGCGTGCGACACGTCGCCTACGACAACGCCCCCATCGGACGCGAGCTGCGCACGCCGTCGCCCTATCGGTGGTGGCTCGCGCTGGTGGCGGGAACGATGGGTCTCCTCGAAGGGCGGCCCGCCGCGGACCTGCTGGAGACGGCGGCGCGCCATGCGGACCCGATCCTGCATGCGCTTTTCCTCCTCGTGACCGCGGTTCTCGTGCGGCGGTGGTTCGGGGTCACCGCGGGCGCCGTTCACGCCGTCGCCGTCGCCACCCTGGTCCCGTTCACCCTGCCCTTTCTGGCGGCGGCCCCGGGAGATCATGGGCTGACCCTGGTCGTTGCGTGGTTCGCCTGCGTACCGCTGCTCGCCCACCTGCGACAGCGGCAGCAAGGGCCGGACCCGGAGACCGGCCTTCACGCCCCCCTGGCCTCGCTCGCCTTCTGGGCCGGCGCGGCCGGCGGCATCACGTTTTGGGTCCATGCCGCCACGGGCCTCGCGCTTCTTGGCGCCTGCCTGGTGGGCGGGCTCGTCGGCGCCCTGATCCGTCGCGACGAGCGCGCTCGGGATGCAGACTGGCTGACCTGGGGCCTGGGCGGTGCCGTCTCGATCCTGTTGTGCTTTCTGGCGGAATACGCGCCGGACCATCTGGCCACCTGGCAGCTGGAGTACAACCATCCCCTTTGGGGCGTGGCCTGGCTTGGCGTCGCCGGGCTGCTGCACCAGGTCAACCGGCGCGGACCGGTGGTTTGGCGCTGGGTCCTGGGTCTGCTCACTGCGGGCATGATCGCCGCCCCGGTGGTCGTGTTGTTCCGGACTCCCAGTCACGCGGTGTTCACCGCGGCCCTCGGCCTGCGCGCCCCCGTCCTGCCGGAAAGCCTCGGCTCCGATTCGCTCGTCAGCTGGCTGGGACGCACCGGCCTGACCGCGGGAGCGTTTGCCGCGCTTGTGGCGGTGCTGGCCATCCTGGGCACGGCCGGCTGGAGGCTCTACCGCAGCGCCGTGCGCGTGCGGCCGGTCAAGCCAGGGACTCGTGGAGGCTCGGAGCCCTCCGGCTCGGCGGCGACCTCCCTCCTGGTTTTCGCCACGGCGGCCACGCTCGCTCTTGGCGCGCTGGCGGCGTGGCAGCTGTCTTGGTGGACCCTGTTCACCGTGGGGCTGCTCGGAGTGATGGCGGTGACGTTGTCGCACGAGGCGATTCCCGTCGCGTCGTCCCGTGCCATCCGCCGCTGGTTCACCCGGGCCATCCTCCTGACCGCGCTCGTGCCGAGCGTGTTTTTCAGCCTCGCCCGCGCGCGGGCGAATCGCACCGACACGTCGTTTGGCGAAGCCGACATCGCCGCGCTCGTGGAACGGGACATCGCCCACTGGCTGGCGCAACGGGTGGGGCGGGACAAGGCCGTGGTTCTGGCTCCTCCCGGCCTTACCGCCTCGCTTTGCTTCCATGGCGGGCTGCGCGGGCTCGGGACGCCCACCTGGGAGAATCCCGAGGGCATGGAGGGAGCGATCCGCATCGCCGGGGCCACCTCGCCTGATGAAGGCCATGCCATTGCGCAGAAGCGCGAGCTTACCCACATCGTCCTTCCGTCCTGGGACCCATCGTTGGAAACGCTCGTCCAGGCCAACGCGCCGGCCTCCAGCACCCCGTTGATCTCCACCCTGCATCAATGGCAGTCCCCGCGCTGGCTTCGACCGATCGCGTACCCGATGCCGTCCATCCCGGGCTTCGAGACGCATTCCGTGAAGATCTTCGAAGTGGTCGAGGTGCAGGACAATGCCCTGGCCCTGAGCCGGCTGGCCGAGTATTTCGTCGAGACCCAGCGTCTGCCGGAGGCGGTGGCGGTCGCCCTCGCGCTGGAGCAATCCTTCCCGAACGAACTTTCGGCGCTCGTATCCCGCGTCCTGGTGGCGAAGGCGATCCGCGACTCGCAGGGCCTGAATGCCGCGTCGACCGGACTCGTGCGCCTGGTCGGTGCGACGCTCGACCCGATGCCGTGGGACCGTCACGTCGCCCTCGTGATCTCCCTCGCGGAGCTGCAGCGGTTCGACCTGGCGAAGGTTCAGCTGGAACACGTGCTCGCCACGGCCGACGAACCGCAGCTGCGGCAGCTCTCCTCCGCGTCACTCTACCGCCTCCTCCTGCTCTGCAAACTGACCCGGATGGAGATCGCCGATCTCCGCCTCCGCCAGCTCGCCGTGCAGCTCCTGCCGCCTGAAATGCGGTCGCGGGTTCAGTAAAGCCATGTCACGTTTCACCTCGTTGCTTGCTCGCGGCGCTCTGACCGGCGCCGCCACGCTGGGGATATCCGGGTGGTTCTCCACCGGGTGCAAACCGAAGCCGCCGGAGAAAACGCCGGCGGTCGCGCGCACGGACATCGCGTATGTGCCGACTCCGATCGGGGCGCCGGTGAAGGAATTTGGCCGGCCGTTCGTCACCAACCTCACCATCGCCGACCTCGATCGTGACGGATTGCCGGACGTGATCTACTGCGAGGCGCAGAAGAACACCGTGCGCTGGATCCGGCAGGCCCCGCGCGGCGTGTTCACGGAGCAGATCATCGCGACCGACATCTCCGGACCCGCCAATGTCGTCGCCGCCGACCTGAACGGCAGCGGCCGTCTCGATGTCCTGGTCGCCGGCATGGGGCAGATCCTCCCGACGAACCACCGAATCGGGTCCATCGTTCTCCTGGAGAACGTCGACAACCGCACTTTCCGGAAACGCATCATCGAGGAAAACATCGCCCGCGTGTCCGATCTTCGCGCGGCGAATCTGTCGGGCCACAAGGATGGCAAGCTCGACCTGATCGTCGGCCAGTTTGGCTATTTTCAGGGGGAGACCCGGTGGTTGCGCAATCTCGGCAACTGGCGTTTCGAGAGCCACACGGTCAACACCCTGTCCGGCTGCATCCACACGCCGGTGGCCGATTTCGATGGCGACGGTCACGTGGAGTTCGCCGCGCTGATCTCGCAGGAGTTCGAAGAGGTCCACTGGTTCAAGAACGACGGCACCGGCAAGCTCAAGCCCACCCTGGCGTGGGGATCCACCAACGAAGACTACGGCAGCAGCGGACTTGCGACGGCCGACGTCAACCGCGACGGGAAGCCGGACCTGATCTACACGAATGGGGACGGCTTCGACTACGGGCTGAACGGCGCCCGTCCCTGGCATGGCGTGCAGTGGCTGGAGAACATCGGCACGAATCGCTTCGTCTATCACCACGTCGGCGCGATGCCCGGAGCCTTTGCCCCGTGTGCGGCCGACTTCAACGGCGATGGCGCGGTCGACCTGCTCTCCGTCAGCTGTTTCGCGGACTGGGCGGATCCGAATGCCGTTTCCATGATGGCCTGGATCAATGACGGTCACCAGCGCTTCACGCCGGTGGTGCTGGCGCGGAAGCCGACTCATCTGGTGACCGCCGCCACCGGGGACATGGATGGAGACGGCATTCCGGAGATCGTAACGGGCGGTTTCCACGCGTTCGCCCCGTACGACCACATGAGCAGTATCACGCTCTGGCGGCAGAAACAGGGGGCCGCCGGCCCGGTGACCTCACGGCCCGCCCAAACCGCAGGCGCAACGTCGCCAGCGAGCGCTGACGCGCCGGCGGCGCAGAACGGGGCCCCGACCGGGGCGCTGATGCCTTTGCCCAACCTGGCGGACCGGAACGCGGTGCTGCGCGAGAAACTTACGACGGCGTACGAACGCGCCAGGGCGTCGACCGACGTGGCGACCGTCGCGGAGTTGGGCCGGCTGTACCATGCCAACGGGTTCCACCCGGAGGCGGAGGCCTGCTGGCGGTGGCTCCAGCAGCAGCAGCCCCGGGAAGGGAAATGGGCCTACTATCGCGCCGACCTCCGGCGCATCGCCTCGGATTATACGGAGTATGAAACGCTCCTGAACAAAACGGTCGAGGCGGCACCGGACTATGCCCCGGCGTGGCTCAAGCTGGCGGAGCATCACTTCAAGACGGACCGACTGGATGTCGCGCAGCGCGGCTATGAGCGCCGCCTGGCGCTCGTGCCGCAGGATCCTTACGCGCGGTTCGGTCTCGCCCGCATCACGCTGCAAAGGGGCCAGTCAGAACAGGCGCGCCGCGAAGTGGAACGGCTGGTGCAGGAGTTCCCCGGGTTCGCCACCGGCCGCAATCTCCTCGCCGAAATGCTCAGCAAGGCCGGCGACCTGGAAGGGGCGAAGCAACAGCGCATCGCCGCCGCGGCGGCGACACGGTTCCGCGAGGCCGGCGATCCCTGGCTGGAGGCGCTCCATGACTATTGTTTCGAGCCCCGGCGCCTGGGCGTGTTGGGCACGATCGATTACCAAACCCGGCACGGCGACATGGGGCGCGCGTACCTGGAACGCGCGGTGGAACTGGCGCCCAATGATGCCGAATGCGTGCAGTTGCTCGCGGATTTCTACCTGAAGGTCGGCGAGCCGGAGCTGGCGCGCGTGTTCCTGGAAAAGGCCGTGCACGCCATCCAGCCGCCGGTGGTGATGCTCTGGGTCAATCTGGCGGAAGCGTACCGACTGCTGGGGCGGACCGACGACGCGCTGAAATGCGTCCAGGACGGACTCCGGTTGCTGCCCGAGTCCTACCAGCTGCACAATGAACTCGGCGCGGTGCTGGGCGACCAGCGGCGGCTCCCCGAGGCGGCGGCGGCCTATCGCGAGGCCGTGAAACGCGGCCCGAACGATACCGATTCGAACTACAGCTTGGGCGTCACGCTGCTGGCGTTGGGTCAGCGGGACGAGGCGATGGAGTACATCAAGCGTTCGCTGGCGATTCAGCCGTCGTTTCCGAAGGCGCTGATCATGCTGGGCCGGCTCGAGCTGGAGGCAGGTCGTCTCGACGAGGCGGCGAAGTACATCAAGCTGCTTTATCAGGAGCACCCGGAACAGGAGCTGGCCAGGCAGACGATGGTCATCTGGTACCTGCGGGCCGGTGAAGCGGCGATGCAGAGCAATCCCGTGCAGGCGCAGGAGCATTTCCGGGCGGGTTTCGCCATTGATCCCAATCATCCCATGCTGGCGATGCACCTGGGCACCGGACTTCTTTTGCAAGGGAAGCCCGCCGAGGCGCTCGCGGCGTTGGAGACATATCATCGCCTCCGGCCCAACGAGCCGCAGAGCGCGCTTTTCCTGGGCCAGGCCTATGCGCAGCTGGGACGGCGGGAAGACGCCAAACGCGTGCTCCGGGTCGGCGAAGCCGCGGCGATCAAGGCAGGCAACCGGGAGACGGCCGCGTTCTGCCGCGAGATCCTGAATCAGCTCTAAGGCCGGCGCGTCTGCCCCCGCCGATTTCGAATCGCTGGCGCTCTTCGCTACACGGAGGCCCGTTGGTTTCCTGATGTAGCGAGGAGCGCCAGCGAGTCGATCGGGCGCGCCGGTAACATGCTCCGATTTCGAATCGCTGGCGCTCTTCGCTACGCGAAGGCGCGTTGGTTTGCTGATGTAGCGAGGAGCGCCAGCGAGTCGATTCGCCGCGCCGGCAGCGTGACCCGATTTCGAATCACTGGCGCTCTTCGCTACACGAAGGCCGTTGGTTTTCTGATGTAGCGAGGAGCGCCAGCGAGTCGATCGGCCACACCGGTAACATGCCCTGATTTCGAATCGCTGGCGCTCTTCGCTACAAGGAGGCCGTTGGTTTGCTGATGTAGCGGGGAGCGCCAGCGAGTCGATTCGCCGCGCCGGTAGCGTGACCGGATTTCGAATCGCTGGCGCTCTTCGCTACACGGAGTTTCGAACGCGGGTGGGCACGGCTGCGTGATTCGCATACAAAAAAAAGCCGCTCCCGTTTCCGGGAGCGGCTCGAAACTTAAACCTTAGACGTGTCCGTTAGAAACGGAACGTGTTGGTGAGCTGCCAGGTCCGGGGCGGCCGGATGCGGTAACCCGCAGGCGAGCCGTCCGGCTGAACCGTGATCGGGATGAGGGCATCCCCACCGTGGTTCAGGTTACGGATGTTCAGCTGCACCACCCACTCAACCCGATCGGTCAGCTTGCGGCGGTAGGACGTCCACAAGTCGATCGCGGTTTCGGTCGGACCCTTGTAGGGGTTCGCCATGTCGTAGGTGACCTGGGTCTTGGCCGGATCCACCCAGACCGGGCGGTAGCCAATGATGATATCGGACTGCCAACGCAGACCGCCGCCCACGCTGAAGCCCTTGAGCCAGCTGTGGTCGAAGTCGTAGTTGGTCACGACATTCGCGCGCCATTCACGCAGTTCCGGCACATTGGTGCCTTCCTGCAGTTTGCGCTGCGCGTATTCGGAACCGATGTTGCTGTTCCACTGGAGGAGCGCGGTTTCGTTGCCCGCGCCACCCCACCAGATGCGGAGGTCACCCACGCTACCCGGAGCGCCGTTGTTCAGAGCGGCCGTGTACTTGCCGATGAAGTCCGACAGGGCCGCACCACCAATGTTAACGCGCGCGGCGTTCGTCTTGGAGGCGTTGACCGAGATGCGCCAGTTACGGGTCGGGTTGGCGTTGAACTCGACTTCGTAACCCTTCGAGATCGAGTCTTCCGTCACGGAGAAGCCGGCCGGATTGCTCGCCGCGACGCTACGGGTCGGATCGTTCAGGTTGATGTTCCAGGCGGTGTAGAAGCGCGGATCAACGCTCTTCTGCCACGCACGCCAGGACGCGATCACCTGGGCCTCGCGGGCCGCAGCCTGCTCCTGCGTCTCACCGGCGGCCGGGGCGTAGTTGTACATGCTGTTGGTCGGGTCAGGATTCGCCACCGCACCGGCGTTGGTGTCCGCCGTCCAGTTGTATTCGAAACGATTGACCCAGTTGGCCGACCACGCCTGCGAAGCACCGATGAACCAGGTGCCGCCGAGAGCGCCGCTGTTCTGGTTGATCGACTCGGTCTTGTACTTGTTCAACTTGAGCGAGTACTTGTTGTCGCGGGTCGAGATCATGATACCGCGCTCTTCCGTCTTACCTTCCGGCGCACCGATCGCGACACCATAGAGGTCAACGCGGTTGGAGAACGGCTGGAAGTTCGTGGACTTCGCCCAGAAGAGGCTGAAGTCGACGGGGAGGCGGCCCGGGAAGAGCTGGCTCAGGTGGGCAACCACGCTGTAGCTCTTCGAGGTGACCGTGATGGCCGTCGGCGTGCCGGCAAGGATTCCGGAGTTCGCCGCGGGTCCGGCGTTCTTCGGATCACCGTAGATCCGCCAGGCGTCGCCGAAGTTCAAGTTGCGGTCCGATTGGGAGAACGCACCGGTGTTCGGCTGAGTGTTGACATCCTGGGAGCTGGACCAGCCCTTGGCGGTGTCCTTACGAACACCGGCGGTGCCGACGAGCAGCTTGTTCCAGAGGTGACCCTGCCAAACGAGCGCCTTCGACTTGACCTCGTTCCGGTTGAGGGTGGCCGACGTGGTCAGCGCCTCACGGGACGCCTGGGAGTCATCGGCGTTGATGATGTTGAACGGCTTGGTCACCCAGCCAACGTAGTTGGCGGGATTTTCCGACTGGGTGCTGACGCGCGGGGTCTGGTCAGCCGGATAATAACCGTTTTCCCACGGGGCAGCCGGGTCGACATAACCAGGGGCCGACGGATCGGTCGGGCGATTCCAGTGCGAGTCGAACACCATCAGATTGACGGTCTTCGGAACCTGGATGACCTCCATCGGGCGCGGAATGTTGGCACCCGCGGCGGTGGAACGGCTGGCGAGCGACGGCCCGAGGTAAATCACCGGGTTCGGGGTACGCTCGTTGGCGTTGAAGACCGTCGTGTACTGGTTGTTGTCCGGGTTCAGACCGAGGAACGCGCGGTGCGCGCCGTCGGTGCCGTAACGCTGCCAGTTGCGATTCTGGTCATTGCGCTCATCGGTGGCGTAGAGGCCGGTGATGGTGTGCGAGCCGAGGATCTTGCCCACGGTGCTCGGCATCCATTCGTCACGGGTAAAGTCGTGACGGACGAAGCCGGTGATACGGCCGGACTCACGATCGGTCACGCGCTCGTTGTTCGTGCCCTGCGCGCTGTCCGTGACGTACGGACGACCCACGTTCGGGTTCGGCATACCGTTGCCCCACGGCTCGACGATCGGGCGGAAGTTCGGGCTGGCCGGATCGGCAGTCGGGTTGACGAGACCGACGTCAGGCGAACCGTTGTTCAGGAAGTTCCGGGTGATGTCGATACCCAGCGACTGGCGCCAGGAGCTGAAGAGGCCCTTCTGGCCACCCTTCCACCACTCGTTGTTCAGCACCGCCTCGAAACCGATCTGGTCGTTGAGGAACGTCTGCGCGAGGCTGACGTTGTAGGTGCGGAAGTTCTGCCACTCGCTCTTGTTCGGGCCGTCGAGCATGCTGTTGTAGAAGTCGAAGACCGAGGCATCCGTGAGGGACTTGTCCTTGTAGATGCCTTGGCGCCACCATTCGAGGCGGGCCTGACGGGCGAACGCCGAGTACGGGGAAACACCACCGGGGCGATGGAACGGCAGCACGCCGCCGTCACGCACACCGGCGCTGTCGATCGCCCAGTAGCTGGCGTTTTCGAACAGCATCGCCTGCTGGATCGCAGAGCTGTCGCCGTTGAAAATCAGCATCGGGCTGCCGAACTGCTGGCCGAAGTTCGAGATCCAGGGATTGTACGCCGGATTGAACGAACCGGACGGCAGGCTCACGACGTTGCCGCCGTTGATGCTCGGACGCATCTGCCCGTGATTCGGGAGCGCCGTATTGTCGTCCTGCATCTGCGACGGATTGTACGTCGAGCGATTCAGGTTGTTCAGCGTCTGCGGCTGGCCGGCACCGTTGAGCCAGCCGGTCTGATACGTGCCGGTGTAGAACCAGGGCGTGATCAGATCGAACGGGGGCAGGGTGCGCGGGGTGTTGCTGTCGATGTCACCGAACTCGATGTTGGCGCGGAGCACCGTGCGGGCCGAACCCTTCTTGAGGAAGCCGGGTTCGTAGCGCAGCGCCGAGAAGAGGCGCTTGTCGAGGGTGAACGCCGGCTCCTGCTGGTACTGCTCGTCGTTACGGAGCAGCGCGATGCGGATCGCCAGTTCGTTCGGGATGAGCACCCGGTTGTAGTTCAAGGACTGACGGGTGCTGCCGTAGCTGCCGAAGCGCAGCTCGAGCTCGCCCGCGTTCTTGAAGCCGGCCTGCTTGGTGCCGGCGTTGATGATACCGGCCGGGCTGCCTTGACCGAACAGAATGGAGTTCGGGCCGCGCTGGAAGTCGACACGGTCAACGTTGTAACCATCCCACGGAATGTCCGTCAGGAAGAAGTCACGGGTGTTGTCGGCCGAGGTCAGACCACGAACGCGCGTGTTCTGATTGGGGTTCGTGAAGCGACCCGTTTCGTCAGGCGTGGAACCGTCGCCGGTGCCGGCGAAGTTACCGTAGACGCTGCCGACTTCACCGCTGGGCAGGTATTGCAGCAGCGTCTTGTTGTCGACCGCGCCGGTGTCCCGGAGGAACTGGCTGGTGACGACGCTGACCGCGTTACCGATGTCGCGAAGGTCGGTGTTGAGACGGTTACCCGCGAGCGTTTGCGCCGCATTGTAACCTTGCTCGGATCCGGCCGAGACTTCGAACGGCGTGAGTTGGACGATCTCATCGTCCTCCTCAAGCTCGTCCGTGGTCGTCGCCGTCGTGGCGGGCGCCACAGGTCCGGTCGAAGCAGGCGGATTCGTCTGCTGAGCTTGAATCTGCGCGCCGGCCGCGAGGGCGACGGCTGCGAGAATCAAAGCGAGTCTAGCTCTCTTACGATTCCTGATCATAGGCTGTTCTGGTGGTGTTGGGGTTCAAGCCGCGCACGACGGAGACAATCCGCCGTACAGGGCAGGAAAAAAATGGCTATGGACTGGGGTAAAACGCCGCCATCTGGGGGCAATGTGCTGGCGTTTCTCCACGGCCGGACGGTCCGAGGCAAACCGAAAAATTGGGCAATTTACTGAACCTGATTCTAACGCTAGACTTACGATGCGCTTTTCGTGGGCGGATTTACCTATGAAAAAGCGCCTCCCCGGGACGAGGGGTTGTCATAAAATCCGGCCGTTATTATTCGTCCGAATATCTGCCGCGCAGGATGCTTATCAGGCGATGGCATTGTGCTCGATGGGCGGGGACTTTGGTGATTCCGTCGCCGACCCGCCCGGTTCGTCCGTCTCACGTTTCAGCCTTTTTTTACTGCCCATGAAACTCGGCCTTGGCCTTTACCGTCACATGCTCACGCGCGAGAACTTCCAGTTCGCGCGCCAAGCCGGCGCCACGCATGTCGTGGCCCACCTGGTCGATTACTTCCGCGGGGGCTCCCACGCCACTCGGGACGATCAGCCGACCGGCACGGACTTCGGCTGGGGACTGGCCGGAGACCCCAACCAGCTTTGGACGCTCGAGGAGCTCGTCGCGCTGCGGAAGGAGGTCGAAGCGGCAGGCCTGAAGCTGGAAGCGATTGAAAACTTCGACCCGGCCCACTGGCACGACATCCTGCTGGACGGGCCAAAACGCGCCCTCCACACGGAGAACGTCAAGACCATCATCCGCCGCATGGGCGAAGCGGGGATCCCGGTCATGGGTTACAATTTCAGCATCGCCGGCGTGGCTGGGCGCACCCGAGGCAACTATGCCCGCGGCGAGGCCCCCTCCGTCGGGATGGAAGGGCCGTACGACGCCCCCATGCGCCTCGGCATGGCCTGGAATATGGTGGTGGACGAAAAGGCTCCCGTGGGAACCCTGCCGTCGGCCACCCACGAGCAGCTGTGGGACCGCCTGCACCGATTCCTGGACGATGTGCTGCCGGTCGCCGAGCAGGCCGGAGTGCGCCTCGCCGCTCATCCCGACGACCCGCCCCTGCCCACGGTCCGTGGCCAGCCGCGACTGGTTTATCAGCCGCAGCACTACCAAAAGCTCATCGACCTCAACCCCAGCCGTGCCAATACGCTGGAGTTTTGCATCGGTTCGTTAGCGGAAATGACGGAGGGGGACGTCTACGAGGCTGTAGACCAGTACAGCCGGCAAAACCGGCTGGGCTATGTCCACTTCCGCAATGTCACCGGCAAAGTTCCCACCTACAAGGAGACGTTTATCGACGATGGTGACGTCGACATGCTCCGCGTCCTCCAGATCCTCAAACGCAACGGCTTCGACGGCGTCCTGATTCCCGATCACACTCCCGCAATGACCTGTGCCGCTCCCTGGCACGCCGGCATGGCCTACGCGATGGGCTATATGAAGGCGGCGCTGAAGGTGACGGGAGAGGGAAAGTGAGAGGGAAAGCGGGCGTGGGCTGACCTTTCGAACCCTTTCACTTTCCCTTTCACTCTCACTCCATGAGTTCCCGTTTGACGATCGATGGCGTGGCCACGGAGGCCGCCGTCGGCCGGTCCGTCTTCGAGGCGGCAGAGGCCGCGGGCGTCGCCATCCCGACCTCCTGCCGGAAGAACGGGCGGTGCAAGGAATGCGTCGTGCAGGTCCTGGAAGGGATGGACGCGCTGACCTCGCCGGCGCCGGAGGAGGGTCATCTCCACGGAGACTTTCGTCTCTCCTGCTGCGCGCGGATCGTGCGGGACGACCAGGAGATCCGCTGTCACACCCTCAAAAGGGGGACGATGCGGATCGAACGGCACGCATTCGCGCTGCCGGTGGCGGCCGACCGCTGGCAGCCCGATCCGGCGGTCACGCGCGACGGCGACCGGGTTCTGCTCGACGGGGAGGAGATTGCCCGCGGGTCCGGCCCCTTGCACGGCCTGGCGGTCGACATCGGGACGACCACCGTGGTGATGCGCGTGCTGAATCTGGAAACCGGCGAGGTGGTCGCCGACGCCTCGTTCGAGAATCCGCAGCGGTTCGGCGGCTCCGATGTGATGGCGCGGATCCAATTCGACACCGTGGACCGGACCCGGATTCTTCAGCGCACGCTGGCCGGATACATGGGCCGCGCCATCCAGGACCTGCCGGTCGATCCACAGTCCATCTACGAGGTGGTCATCGCCGGCAACTCCACGATGCGGGACCTGTTCTTCAAGCTTTCGGTCCATCCCATCGGCCAGAGTCCCTACCAGTCGCAGACGGAACTGGATCTGGCGGACGGCAAACGCACCACCACCAGCCTGAGTGAAAGCGCAGCGCGGCTCGGGTTGCCGGTGCATCCCAAAGCTCGCGTGTACGGCTTGCCGGTCATCAGCGGCCACGTGGGCGCCGACGCGGCGGCGTGCATGCTGGCGATCGACCTCGCCAACGAGGAGCGGACCGTCGCGCTGATGGACATCGGCACGAACACCGAATTGATCATCGGCAACCGGCACCGGATCCTGGCCGCGTCCTGCCCCGCCGGCCCCGCGTTCGAGGGTGGCCAGATTACCTTCGGGATGCCCGCGCTGCCGGGCGCGATCGAAAAGGTGACGATCGGCACCGACGGGCACCCGTCCGTGACCGTGATCGGCGACCAGCCCGCGGAGGGAATTTGCGGCTCCGGGCTGGTCGACCTGTTAAGCGAACTCCGGCGCACCGGGTACATGAACAGCCTCGGCCGCTTCGAGGACGGCAGCGGAGAGTTTACCGTGAGCCCCGGCCGCGAGCGTCCGATCACCTTCAGCGAGGCGGATGTGAACGCGCTGGCCCAGGCGAAAGGGGCGAACGTCGCCGGGCTTCGGATCGTCGTGGGCGAATTCGGCATCCCGTTCTCCGGCGTCGACGTGTTCTACCTGGCCGGCGGGTTCGGCCGGCACCTGAACGTGGAGTCCTCCAAACGGATCGGGCTGATCCCCAATCTCGACGACGCGCGCATCGTGCAGATCGGCAATGCGTCCGTGGAAGGCGCGTGCATCGCGCTGCTTTCCCGGACCCGGCGGGCGGGGCTGGAGGCGCTGGTCCGCCGCGCGACCCACTGCCGGCTCGAGACGCACCCCGGGTTCTTCGACGTGTTTGTGGAGGGCTGCCAGTTCAACCCGGTGGACGCCACCGCCGACCGCCCCCTCGCGTAATGCCGCTTCGCGAACAACTCATCCGGGTGCCCGACGTGGCGGTGAGCGACGCGGAGTACCACCGCCTGCTCGGGTATCCCGCACAGCATCAACCCGGCGCGCGCGCGCGCGAACTGGCGGCGGAAGCGCGAGCGTGGTTCGCGACCCACGGCCAACCGTGGATTTATCTTCGGGAAGTGCAGGTGGAAACGGCGGCAGCAGGCCCGGGCCCGGCGGGGTTCGGAGACCCCGTCCAACCTCCGCCCGTACGCCTGGAAGGAGCGGCCTGGCCGAGTGATTCCGTGCCCCGGCACCTGCGGCGGACCGATGCGCAGCGCGCGGTCGTGTTTGCGGTTTGCGCCGGCGCAAACGTCGAGGCCCATGCCCGGCAGTTGTGGGACGAGGGAAAACCGGACGAGTATTTCTTTTTCGAGACGCTGGGCTCCGCCGTCGTCGAACACCTGGTGACCCGGACGAATGACCTGCTTTGCCATGCCGCCGGCGCCGAGGGTCTTTTTGCCGTCCCCCATTTCAGCCCCGGTTACTTTGGCTGGGACGTCGCCGAGCAGGGCGCGTTGTTCGCCACGTTGAATGCGCGTCGCGCGCTTCCCTTTCCCGAGGACCTGACGGTGCTTTCGAGCGGGATGCTGCGCCCGAAGAAAGCGCTCCTCGGCCTCGTCGGTTTGTCGACGCAACCCAGCCAGGCCGGCACCGTCCCGTGTGAACGCTGCGCCCTGCCCCGCTGCGATTATCGCCGCGCGCCGTACCGTTTTGCGGGCCGGAGCGGGGCGCCGGCGCCGTCCGTCCCGGCGGTCGCCGCCTCTGTCCTTAATTCGTCGGATGAAGCGAGGTACTCGCTCAACCGCCGCGCCCTCGCGAAATGGGCGGCCGAACGAGTGATGCTCACCCGGCTCCCCGGTGGGGGGATGCTGGCCCGCTTCCGGTACGACGGCACCACCTGTTCCAACATGGGACGCCCGCTGTCCTTCGAATACCTGGTCGCCCTGAGTTCGCCCGCCGACGGCCAGCGAATCCTGGAGGCCGCCTGCCGCCCCGCGCCGGGCGATGAAGGGCATATGGCGATGTGCGAGTATCGGCGCAACCCGCACGCGCTGATGGCGGCAATCGGCGGTGAAACGCCCCTCATCGGACAGCCCCTGGCTGCCGTCCTGGAGTGGGAACGTCCCGCTTCCCCCAGCGGCTGCTACTGCGATGCACCGGGCCGGCTGCATAAATGGGGCCTCGCGCTGGAAACGATTCATTTCGCAATCGCGCAGGACCATGCCACGGTCTTCGGGTCGTCCCCCACCCCGGGCGCTCCCGCGAACCTCCGCGCCAGCGCGTAAGCCAACCCCGCCCATCACCCGTCTTTATACCACCGTGCCCCTCGTCAAACTCTGTGACCTCAACGCGGCCGCCAAGGACAAGCTCCCGCCGGCCACCCCCGACAAATCCGGCATCGGCGTGCATTACGTGGACGCCTTCCTCGCGCCGATGAATGCCGCCCTGCCCGATGGGGTCCGCGTGTCCTGCAAGCGCAAGGGCCTGAAGCTGACCCTGCGCGTCGGAACCAAAAAGGGCGAGGGGCTGATGCGCCGGCTGGACGTGAGCCGCGACCCGACGGTCATGCTTCGCGCCGCCCTCCAGGAGGCCGCCAAGGCCGCCGGGGTCGAACTGCAGGTGACCGACACCGAAATCCTGCTCTCGCCGTAACTCCACGGTTGCTTCCCACCGATCCGGCGGGGTCGGAGACCCCGCCTGCCTGCCTGGTCCGTCGCCAAGTCCTCAATCCTCTTACCCACCACCACCAATGAAACCTGAACAATGGGCCGTATTCAAACGGGCCGCACGCCTGGAGAAGCTGGAAAAGATCCCGATGGCCATGATCATCGACAGCCCGTGGATCCCGGGCTACGTCGGCGTGAAGCACCTGGACTTCTTTCTCAATCCGCAGGTCTGGTTCGAATCCCACCACCGCATCCATCAGGAGTTCCCGGACATCACCTTCGTCCCCGGCTGGTGGATGGAGTACGGCATGGCCGCGGAGCCGTCCATCCTGGGCGCCAAGATCAAGTTCTGGCAGGACAACACGCCCAGCGAGTACGCGATGCTCTTCAACCTCGATGACGTCGACAAGCTGCCGGAGTACGAGGTCGAGGCCGATGGCTTCGCCGCGCTGACGCTGCACCGGATCCGCATGCAGAAACAGCAGGTGTGGGACACGGGCGAGATCATGCCGATCGTGACGTCCCGCGGCCCGATGTGCACCGCGGGCTTCGCGCGCGGCACGACGGAGCTCATGATCGACCTGGTCGAGAATCCGGCCGGCGCCCACAAGCTGCTGGATCTGTGCACGCGCGTGGTGATCGACTGGCTGAAGGCGCAGGAGCGCGCGCTGGGGCGCGACGTGGAGGGCATCTTCCTCCTCGATGACATCGTGGGCTTCGTGAACGAGGAGCACTACCAGGAGTTCTGTCACCCGTACCTCAAGCGAATCTGCGACGCGTTTCCGAAGGACTGGGTGAAGATCTACCACAACGATGCGGACGTGGAGGCCTGCCTCGATCACCTGCCCGACGTGGGCTTCAACGTCCTCAACTGGGGCAAGCAGACGGACATTGCCGATGTGAAGGCGCGCGTCGGCGACCGGATGTGCCTCATGGGGAACGTCAATCCACTCGAGGTCGGCGTCCGCGGCACGCCCGAGGAAGTCCGCGAAGCGACGCTCGAGGTGCTGGAAAAAGGCGGCGACCGGGGGATGATCCTCTCGGTCGGCGGCGGCACCAGCCCCGGCATGCCCAAGGCCAACATCCTCGCGATGCAGGCCGCCCTTGCCGAGTTCAACCTCGCGCACTTCGGAGTGAAATAAGGGGGAAGGGAATGAGGGAGTAAGGGAGTAAGGGAATGAGGGAGTGAGGGAATGAGTGGCTGACTGCCGTGATTCCTCGCTGGGCCTTCCTTCCCCTAGTCCCTCACTCCCCACTCCCAACTCCCCACTCCCGACTCCCTTTCACCCCTCACGCCCCTACTCCCTCACTCCCTTTCCCCATGCCTGACTACGCGTTGATGAACCAGTACCTCTACGAGGGCAAAGCCAAGGAGGTCGAACAGATGACCCGCGATGCGCTGGCCGAAGGCCGGGCGGTGAAGGAGGTCCTGGAGGAGGGCCTCATCGCCGGGATGAGCGTCGTCGGCGAGGACTTCAAGCACAACATCCTCTACGTGCCCGAGGTCCTGATCGCCGCCCGCGCGATGAAGGCGGGGATGGGCGTGCTGAAGCCCCTGCTCGCCTCCCACGGCCCCGACAGCGGTTCCACGGGGCGACTGCTGATGGGCACCGTGCGCGGCGACCTGCACGACATCGGCAAGAACCTGGTGTGCATGATGGCGGAGGGCGCCGGTTTCCAGGTGAAGGACATCGGCGTCGACCAGAGCATCGAGAAGTTCGCGGCGGCGGCGGACGACTTCAAACCCGACATCATCGGCATGAGCGCGCTGCTCACGACGACGATGACCTACATGAAAACGGTGATCGACGGGTTCCAGGCCCAGGGACGCACCCAGGTGAAGTTTGCCATCGGCGGCGCGCCGATCAGCCAGATGTTCGCGGACGAGATTGGCGCCGATGGCTACGGAGCCGACGCGTCCAACGCCGTCGACCTCTTCCTTTATCTCGTCGGCAAGGGACCGGCGCCGCAGGCCGTCGCCAAACGCGGCGTCGCGCTGAAGCCCGCCGCCGTCGCGGAACGACCCGCCGACCCCGACGCGAAATCCCGTTACCAGATCCTGTACTGGCAGTCGCTGCCGTCCTCAATCAAGGCGTGGGACGATCACACGGAGCTGAAGGTCGACCTGCCGTCCGTCTTCGCCGAGCGCATCGACGCCGAAGCGACCCGCCTCGGACTGACCAAGGGCGACGACTACACGGCACAACTGCGCTGGGGCGAGGAACTCGAGCGCGCGGGCACACCCGAGCAGGTGGTGGAGGCGCTGAAGAAGGAACTGGGAGGGAATTTATGATTTGGGAATTTCGATTTATGATGGGCGGGCCAGACGTCGGGTGCGCTGCGAAATCATAAATCGTAAATCATAGATCATAGATTCGGCGCCCCCATGCAGACCCTCCGCGAGAGACTCCAGCAGTCCTCCGACTTCCTGATCGGCACGGAGCTGGTCTCCGTCCGCGGGGGGATGGGTGAGCGGAGCGCGGTCAAGGCCCGGCATTTTGCGAACGATCTCGTCGCCTCGCCCGACATCACCTGGATCTCCATTACGGACAACGCCGGCGGGAATCCCCAGCTGGCTCCGACCGCGCTGGGCAAGCCGATCCTGTACGCGGGCAAGGAGGTCGTGATCCACCTCACGTGCAAGGACCTCAATCGAAACGGCCTCGAGAGCGAGGCCTGGCTGCTGCACAGCGAGGGCTTTCAGAACATCCTCGCGATGACCGGCGATTACCCCGTCGCAGGCGCGGGCGGCGCCGCCAAACCGGTGTTCGACATCGACTCGGTCGGACTCATCGCACTCCTCGCGCAGATGAACGCCGGCCTGCCTGGTTCGGCGGCGGGCGCCCGGATCGAGCGTCCGGCAGCAGAGCAGACCAACTTCCTGATCGGCGCCGTCACGACCAACTTCAAGCGGCACGAAGGCGAGGTCATGCCGCAGTACGCCAAGCTCGTCGCAAAGATCCGCCACGGCGCGGGGTTCATCATCAACCAGATCGGCTTCGACGCGCGCAAGCAGCACGAGCTGCGGCTCATGATGCAGGTGCAGGGCGTGGGCGACACGCCTGTGATTGGCAACGTCTACCTGCTGAGCGCGCGCGTGGCCGAACTGTTCCATGGCGGACGCATTCCCGGGGTGGTCGTCACCCGCGCGTTGCGGGATCTTTGCGTGCGGCAGGCTTCCTCCCCCGACAAGGGCCGGGCCTTCTTCGAGGAATTCGCGGCGAAGCAGATCGCGATCTACCGGGGGCTGGGGTATCGCGGCGCGTACCTCGGGGGCGTGCACACTTACGATGCGGTCGCCCGGATTCTCGCGCGGGAACGGACCTTCGCGCCTGACGACTGGAAAGGATTTGCGCGCGAGCTGCAGTTTGCGCAACCGGAAGAGTACTTCTCGTTTGCCCAGGATCCGGCAACGGGCCTGGCGGACCCGCACCAGCCCACGCCGCGACGCACGGGCGGCCACCGTCCGGCCGGGCGGGTGGCGTACCGGTTCTCAAAGTGGGTGCACGACACGATGTTTACGCCGGAGACGCTCGGCGCCAAGGTCGGGGCACGCCTCTGCGCCAACGCGACGGATCCCCTGCAGGGACCAAGGCCCTTGCGAGTGCTCGAGCACCTGAGCAAGGCGGCGCTGTTCCGCTGCCGCGACTGCGGGGACTGTTCGCTCCCGGAGATCGCCTTCCTTTGTCCGGAATCCCAATGCGCCAAGAACCAGCGAAACGGTCCCTGCGGCGGCACGCGCGATGGCCGGTGTGAAGTCGACGGCTTCGGAGATTGCATCTGGCTGCGGGCCTATGAACGGCTCCAGCCCGACACGGATCCCGCAGAGCTCCTGGCGCACGCGCCGGTGGTCCAGAACCAGGCGCTGCGCGGCACGTCGTCGTGGGCGAATACCTGGCTGGGACGGGATCATTTGGGGAGGGGGAAAGGGAATGAGGGAATAAGGGGAAAAGGGAATGAGGGAGTGAGGGAATGAGGGGCCAAGTCCCCCAGCCTCCGTCTCGCCCCCCCCCCGACGCTCCCCTTCCCCGAAACCACTTCGCAGCCCCAGTCGCCCGCCCCTCACTCCCTCAGTCCCTCACTCCCTCACTCCCCTTCCCCCCATGCCCGACCGCACCCTCCACCTGATCGGCGAGTTGATGAACAATTCGTACGGTCGGGCCCGCAATGCTTTCACCGCCCGCAGCATTCCCGACTATCAGGCGCTCGCCCGCACGCAGGCCGAACTGGGCGTGACCTACCTGACCCTGAACCTCGATGGGACGGCGCGGATCCAGGTGCGGATGGAGGAAATGCTCTCCTTTCTTCCCGAGCTCATCCCCGCGCTTCAGGACGTCACGTCGGTGCCACTCAGCTTCGACAATCCGTCGCACCGCTATCACGAGGTCGCGCTGGCGCACTATGACCGGTCCAAGAGCGGGCCGCCGATTCTGAACTCCGTGGCGGCCTCACGCGCGAACCTCGAGCGGATGATCGAATTGGTGAAGGACTACGACACGAACGTGATCGTGATGGCGTCCGAGCACTTTGCGGATGGGGGCAGCTCGCAGTGCCTGAATCCGCGCGACGCGCACGCCGCCGCCAAACACTTCGTCGAACTCCTCTGCACCAAGGCAGACCGACGCCCCGACCAGATCATCATCGATCCCGGACTGGCGCCGGTGGGGGCGGATACCTACGGGCTGGTGAACATCGGACTCGATGCGATCCGGCTGATCCGCGCCGACCCGGACCTGGTGGGCGTTCACTTCATCGTCGGTCTTTCCAACTTCGCCTGGGGCACGCCGAAAGGCGTTCGCGAACAGCTGGAGAACGCCTACCTCACCCTGGCGGTTGAGGCGGGACTCGACTACGCGCTGGCCAATCCCGAGAAGGCGCCCGGTCCCCTGCCCGCCGATCATCCCATGGTTGCGAAGCTGCGCGCGGCGCTCGACGCCGGACGCGCCGGCGTGGATGAATCCCAGGAGACGGCGGGCTTCCGGCAGGCCGAAGCGATCATGGCGATCTGCGCCGAAGCGACGGGGGAGGAGGGGTGAGTGAAAGGGAAAGTGAAAGTGAAAGTGAGAGTGAAAGTGGGAGGAACGGCACGATGAGCATTTCCGTACCGGCGGCGGCCAAGGGGCGTCGGGTGTGGCTTCGGGTGGGCACGCTCCTGGATGGCGTCGCGCCAGAGCCGCAGCGTGACGTGCACGTGGTGTACGACGCGCAGCGGATTCATTTTGTGGGTCGGGACCAGGCCTCGCCTCCGCGTGAGCTTTTGCTGCCGGGGCAATCGGCGCCGGATGCCCACTTGCCGGAAGTCACGCTGCTGCCCGGGCTGCTGGAAGCCCATGCCCATCTCTTTCTCGAAGGCGGCGAATTGGACGCGACCAAACGAGCGGCGTACCTCCAGCAGACGCCGGACGTGCTGCTGGCGACCGCGCAGCCGCGGCTGCTGAAGCTGGCCCGCTACGGCGTTGCCGGGATCCGCGATGCCGGCGACAAAGACGGCGTTGGCCTGGCATTGAGCAAGGCGTGCCGGGCCGACGGGGCCGGTTCGCCCTACATCGAAAGTCCCGGCGCCGCGATCCACCACCAGGGACGATATGGCAGCTTCATGGCCGAGCCGCTGGAGAAACATGCCTCGCCCCGCGCATGCGTCGCGGCGCGGGTGGCGGCCGGCGCGGACCGGATCAAGCTCATCCCCACCGGCATCATCAATTTCAAGCAGGGCGCGGTGACGACGGAACCGCAGATGACCACCGAGGAAGTGACGGCGTTGGTGGCCGCCGCGGCGGAGTTCCAGCGTCAAACGTTCGCCCACGCCTCGGGCGACAGGGGCATCGACCGGGTGATCCAGGGCGGGGTCGATTCGGTCGAACACGGGTTTTTCATCCGCGATGACCAGCTGGCGGCGTTGCGGGACCGCGACATTGCCTGGGTCCCCACGTTTGCCCCCGTGCAACGCCAGATCGACCATGCCGCCCTCATGGGTTGGGACGCGGGGATCGTCGCAAACCTGCAGCGGATCCTCGACGCGCACGCGGCCTCCCTGGTCAAGGCCCATGCACTCGGCGTCACGATTGTGGCGGGCAGCGACGCCGGGTCCTACGGGGTCGCGCACGGCACGGGGTTGCTCTACGAACTCGAACTGATGGAGCGGGCGGGGATGCCCGCGGCGGCCGTGATTGTTGCCGCCACCGGAGCCGGGGCGGTTCGCTTCAAGTACCGCGAGCCCCTGGGCCGGATCGCCCCCGGCTGTCGGTCGCGGTTCATCCTCACGCGCCATTCCCCGCTGGAGACGGTGCGGAATCTCCGGCGTGAGCGCAGCGTGGTGTTCGATCACCAGGTGTTTGCGACGGATGAGGGGTTCGACGCGGGAGCTTTGTGACGGCGATCGTCGACTCCGATTTACCCATTGCGACTTGCGCGTCCCAGAGCCCTCCTTGCGGGGCAGGGCCGAGTCGCCGGCTTTCGATCATAAATCATAAACCGTAAATCGTATATCCAATGCTCCTCCATGAAGTCGCGCGCGCGCGTCGCCTCGTTGGCGACGGGGCGATGGGCACCCAGTTGATGCAGGCCGGCCTTGAACAGGGGGCCTGTGGCGAAGCGTGGAATCTCACGCATCCGGAACGCGTGCTCGCGATCCAGCGGCGGTACGCGGAGGCCGGGGCCGACTGCATCATCACCAACACCTTTGGTGCGAGCCGGCTGATGCTGCGCCGGCATGGCCACGAAGCGGAGCTCGCGGAGATCAACGCGGCCGGAGCGCGCATCACGCGCGAGGCCTTTGGCGGGCGCCCGGGTTTCGTCCTCGGCGACATCGGACCGCTGGGCGCCATCCTGGAGCCGTACGGCGACCTGAAGGCGGAGGACGCCCAGGCCGCGCTCGAGGAACAGGCGGCAGCGCTCGTGCAGGCGGGGGTCGATGCCATCATCATCGAGACGCAGACTGCGCTGGAGGAGCTCGGGCTCGCCATCGACGCCGCCCGCGCCGCGGGGGCGCCCTGCATCATCGCCTCGCTGGCGTATGACCTTTCCAATGACGGCACCTTCTACAAGACGATGATGGGCGTGGGCCCGGAACAGGCGGCCGAGTTCATCCAGGAACGCGGGGCCCACATCGTCGCGCTCAACTGCGGTACCGGGATGGACATGCGCGGCGCCGCCCAGGTGGCGGCGTTGTACCGCGAACACAGCGATCTTCCGATCATGGTGCAGCCGAACGCCGGCCTGCCCGTGCTCGAAAACCTGAAGGCGGTTTACAAGCAACTGCCGGCCGACATGGCGAAGGACGTGCCGCAGGCGCTCGAGGCGGGCGTGGCGATCGTCGGCTCCTGTTGCGGCAGCAACCCGGACCACACCCGCGCGATCCGCCAGGCGGTGGATGCGTGGGCGAAGGGGCGGTAGGATCCGGATTGCGGGCGGGCCGCCCGCGGTCCACTTCGCGGTCCCGGCCCGGATTGCGGGCGGGCCGCCCGCGGTCCACTGGGCCGCGGTCCCCGGACCCGGATTGCGGGCGGGCCGCCCGCGGTCCACCCGGCTTGATGGACCGCGGGCG